>NZ_JAMPNS010000001.1:0-370402 GCF_028479465.1 Providencia sp. PROV208
CTGCTTCACCACTTATACGGTCAGCTCAGCCGCATCGTTCCATACAGTGATTATTGGCGTGATAGGACAGTGAAAATAGTCAGACGTAAGGAGTTGGCATGAGTTTAAAAACAATACGACTCTATGGTGTTTTGGGTACCCAATTTGGTCGCGAACATCAACTTGCTATCGATTCTCCGCGTGAAGCGATTAAAGCGTTATCGGTACTCTATGATGGATTCGAGCAGTTCCTTGCCAATGCGCATCTGAAAGGGCTGGAATTTGCGGTATTTAAAGGTCAGCGCAATATTGCTGAAGACGAATTGCATCTTGATACCAGTGAAGAAATTCGCATTGCTCCGGTAATTAAAGGGAGTAAACGGGGTGGTTTCTTCCAAACTATTTTAGGGGTTGCACTAATTGGTGCTGCCGCATTTTTATCGGGAGGTCTCTCTGTCGCATTTACCGCTGCAGGGACATGGGGAGGGGCATTGGCGTTGAGTGGTGCTGCTATGGCAATCGGTGGTTTGGTGCAAATGCTCTCACCCCAGCCTCAAGGCTTATCCATGCGACAAGATGCGGATAATAAGCCATCCTATGCATTTGGTGGTGCTGTAAATACCACGGCGCAGGGCAATCCTGTGCCGCTGTTATATGGACTAGACCGCCGTGAAGTCGGAGGTGCGATTATCTCCGCGGGTATCTATACCGAAGACCAAAAATAACAAAATTAATCTTTATCATATACGGAAACGGCTTGAGTGCCGTTTTTTTATGGGTGAAATATGGAAACGATATACGGCGCTAAAGGTGGCGGAGGGGGCGGTCATACGCCCGTAGAAGCCAAAGATAATTTGCTTTCAGAATCGACTGCAAAAATTCTGTTAGCCATTTCTGAGGGGGAAATTGCGGGGGGCTTGGATGATACGCGTATTTTTTTAGATGAGACGCCAATTGGTAATGCGGATGGAACGAAAAACTTCGAAGGGGTAACATGGGAGTTTCGCCCCGGTAGCGAGCAACAAGAGTATATCAAAGGGATACCGTCGGTTGATAATGACAACGCCGTGGGTGTAGAGCTGCGAGACGATCAGCCGTATATCCGAATGATTAATAATACGCAGTTATCCGCTATTCGCCTTCGCTTTTCAGTGCCTCAGTTAATGCGTCAACACGATAATGGTGATACAACGGGATATCGCATTGTCTATGCGATTGATTTATCTACAGACGGTGCTGGGTATCAAGAACTCGTTAAGTCTGCATTTGATGGTAAAACGACCAGTGAATATCAGCGCACCCATCGTATCGATTTACCCTCAGCCACGACAGGTTGGCAATTGCGCGTTCGGCGACTCACCAAAAATCAGAATACCGCTCGTATTGCCGATAAAGTCTCGATTGCTGCGGTCACCGAGGTGATTGACGCCAAGTTACGTTACCCTAATACGGCGCTTCTCTTTGTGACATTTAATGCCCGTCAATTTAACAACCGTATCCCTAAAATTAGTGTTCGTCCGAAAGGGGGATTGTTAGTTAAAGTGCCGACAAATTATGACCCTGTGAATCGAACGTACGCGGGTGTTTGGGATGGAACGTTTAAGCTGGCGGCAACCAATAACCCCGCCTGGGTGTTTTATGATTTAGTCCTGAACAATCGTTATGGCAGTGGTGACAGAATCAAAGCCCATCAGATTGAAAAGTGGGATTTGTACAAAATCGCACAGTATTGTGATGAATGGGTGCCTGATGGACGAGGAGGCGAGGGAAAAGAGCCTCGTTTTTTATGTGATGTGTATATTCAATCACAAGAGGCAGCGTATACCGTATTACGGGATATTGCGGCTATTTTTCGAGGAATGACCTTCTGGGCGGACAATAAAGTCAATGCGGTTGCCGATATGCCAGCCAGTATTTTTCGTACATTTACCAATGCCAATATCGTTGGGGGAAAACCGTCTTACTCGGGGGGCAGTATCCAAAATCGCTACACCCAAGCCTTAGTTTCATTTACGGATACGGATAACCACAGCAAAGATGATATCGAGGCGGTCGCAGATTTAAAACTTCAGCATCGTTATGGCGTGCGTAAAGTAGAACTCTCTGCAATTGGGTGTACCCGTCGAAGTGAAGCGAATCGACGTGGTCGCTGGGCATTACTGACTAACGCAAATGACCGCATGATCACATTTGCCACGGGGTTAGAAGGGGCAATTCCCTCACCGGGTCATATTATCGCGGTAGCTGATTCAAATTTAGCTGGGCGTGATAACGGTGGGCGTATCTCTTCCGCGAAAGGAAGGAGTATTACTCTTGATAGAGAGACATCAATTAAAGCGGGTGATCGCCTGATCATCAACTTACCAGACGGAAAATCAGAAGGGAGAACCGTTACTTCAGTAAATAAAAAAGTGGTTACAGTTTCTGTTGAATATTCCCAAATACCACAGAAAGAGACCGTGTGGGTGGTGGATTCTGATGACTTAGCGGTCCAGCTATATCGAGTGATTAATATCAGCGATAACGGCGATAACACTTACACCATTAGCGGTGCTATCCATAATCCTGACCATTATGACCATATCGATTCAGGTGCTCGCATTGACGAACGTCCCGTAACGGTTATTCCGCCTCGCGTTCAGCCTGCACCGAAAAAGGTCGAAATCACGTCTTACTCAAGAGTTGACCAAGGCATGGCGTTGACTACGCTCAGTGTCAGTTGGGACGCGGCTGAAAATGCGATTGCTTATGAAGCGCAATGGCGTCGTGATAACGGGAACTGGGTCAATGCACCAAGGACATCATCACTGGGGTTTGATATTGAGGGCGTTTATTCTGGTCGATATCAAGTGCGAGTTCGAGCGGTTAATGCGTCTGAAATTTCTAGTGCTTGGACAAATGCCCCCGAAACTAGCCTGACAGGAAAAGTGGGTAATCCACCGAAACCTGTCAATTTTAAAGCCTCGCCAAGGGTGTTTGGCATTAAGTTGGATTGGGGGTTTGATGAAAATACTAGTGACACATTGAAAACGGAAATTCAGTACAGTAAGACCCCTAATGGTGAAGATTTGATGCTGTTATCTGATGTCCCTTATCCGTCAAGAAACTATGAGATGGCAGGTTTAGCCGCTGGTATCGTATTTTACTTCAGAGCAAGACTTGTTGATAAATCGGGTAATGAATCCGAGTGGACTCAATGGGTGCGAGGAGAATCAGAGTTTGATGTGAATACCATCTTGCCGGATTTGAACGAGCATTTCATGTCGACAGATGCTGGGAAACAGCTCTCTCAAGAACTTGATTGGCTGAATGAGTCGGTGTTAGTCAATAGTGCAGCAATTAAAGAAGTGAAGAGAGAGGTTACGGTAAACCATGAACAGTCACAATCTCAACATAAAACGTTAGAGCGTGCGTTTGCGGATGAACGAAAATCGTGGGCAGAAAAATACGCACAAGTGACCGCATCAATTAATGGGGTAAACGCAGGCGTTGTTCGGCTTGATAAAGCGGTGACGAATTTAGACAGGTCTTTCAGTGAATCACAGAAGCAAGTTCAGGCGAAATTGGATAATCAAGGTGCGCTGATTAACTCTAAGATGCAGGCGGAATTTAAACAAAATGCCGGGTACGCGATGCACAATACAAACATCACAATCATGGTGGATGGGAAAAAATATAGTGCCGCGAGTATGGTTATTAGTGCTGAAGTGAAGGCGGGGAAAATTGAATCGTTCATTGGATTTAATGCAAATAATTTTGCTTTCTTTAATCCAACACGAGGAAAAATGGAACCCTTGATGTTCATGAAAAATGGACAAATTTTCATGCGCGAATCATTCATCGCCGATGCCTCGATTAGCAATGCCAAGATAGGAAGTGTGATTCAGTCGAATAATTTCGTTTCGGGTAAATCAGGATGGCAAATTAATAAAAATGGTACCCCTGAATTTAATGACGGGATATTTAGAGGAAAGATTTATGCTAGAGATGGTGAATTTAGAGGAACTGTTTATGTAGACAAACTTGTTGGTGATAATGCAACCGCGACAATTTATAAGGAGGTATCTAAGAGCGAGATTCATGGTAAGCGTTATGACCAAATCATAGAAACATCGGTAATTTATAAGGGTGGAATGCCTTATGATGTTGATTTATTGATGCCAACGATGCAGTTCACTGCGGAGGGATCTGTGCCCGGCGCGATTCACTCTACTCGTGTAGAAATTATCATCAATGGAGTTAAATACTCGCCTCAAACTACGGTAATAGCGACAGAAAAAGATCGAAGACTGATTTGTTCTTTGTATACTACACTCAAAGCGGCGGTTAAAGATGTGAAGGTGACAATTAGATATATCACGTACCATAAAAACGGTTGCAAGACTACAATTCATCCCGCGATGATTATCGCTTGTAAACATAATTCTTCTTCATTTATTTCCATATAGCTTATTAATGAGCAGTGATATTCCCATTCCAACCACAGGATTTGGAGGAAGTATATTTGTATCTTTGCGTGCATATGCAGTCGTTGTATCGAGTACTACAAATACAAAGCGAGCTGAAATATTCAAAGAAGAGGGGACACTCATCAAAGCAATAAAAAGATCAGTCTCAGTTAATATTGAGTGATTCTATTTAACTCATTGAAGCAGTGAAGTTAATAAAACTGTCACTGTATTGGTATCAAGAATCAGGGTACAGAAAATAGAATTGCTGCGAGTAATCTAATTAGCCGCAGAAATTAAACTGCGGCTATTACCAGTTAAAAAACTTTATTTTTTGCTAGCAAGGTAATCTTTTAAAGTTCCTTCAGGTTTTTTCTTGCAAAACTCAAGGATTAAAGGAGCTTCCGCAACGCTCTGTTCAGATAATGCCACCCAGTCTCCACTTTTAAACTGAGTATCTTGTGATGTTACCCATAAGGCAACTGGAGCCCAGCTTTTAGGGTTTAAGTCCACATACTCTTTACATGTCATATTTTCGGGAGTTGAGGTCATTTTGTCTGCGGCTAATGCATTAAAGGACAGAGCACTTGATGCAATCATGCAAGCAGAAATTAGAAACTTATTCATAAATATTCCTCTTCGTTTTCTAGTGATAACGCCTATTGAAATAAATCTGTAGTCTACAAATAATAAGAAATATTAGTAAAGTCAATAAAGTTATAGGGAGATTTTAAATTTTCAAATTACAATTATCACTTATCGATTCTCTATAAGTGATTTAGAAGTTGGAAAAGTGAATAATCCAGAGGTTTGAGAGCATAATAGATTGTGTCTAATTATATGAATGGAGTATCGAAGCATGAGTTCTGATGTCTTAGTAACAACATTGATTGGAAATAAGATTAAAGGTCTGAGACGTGACGCTGGATATACTGCTGTTGAATTTGCTCAACTGATAGGGTGTAAAAGCGCACAGCAGTTATATCGTTATGAACGAGGAATAAATAAAATAGATATAGATACTTTGGTTTCAGCTCTTAAGATTTTACGTGTTGATATTAAAGAATTTTTTAATGAGGTGATGTGGGAAATTCAGTAGCGTTAACTATTAAGTGAATTAGTTAGACATTCCTCATTATTAAGAGCAGCTTTGGAGTGTCTGTTATTAGGTAGGCATACTTTTTATCGCTGTCAGTTTGTTTGCTGATAGATGTAAATATTTTTCTATAAGTTTGATAGCAAACGCTTTGTTTTGTTTTGATGAATCGCAGTAAACGGATAGCTCAACGAATTTGTCCATAAATTCATCTATAGAAATCAATCCAGCAATGTTTGTTCTATAGAATACATAAATTATTGATTGCTCAGTATGTGATGGTTCCCGATGCTCATTGATACAATTTAGAGCTAATAGAAATAATTGAGTGATATTCATGAAGTCTCCAATATTTTGAAGTGAAATTTTAAGTGAAATGACTTTTATTGAATATCAAATTTAGTCAGAAATTTTTTAGATTTGCTTTTCTTAGATTATCGACCTTAACAAAATTATAGTTTTGTTAAGGTAAGAGCTGGTAGACATAAACTTTAGTTCATTCATTTTGGCAGTAATTATATTAAATAGGCTTAAGATTGTAAGCAAAATATTTTGTTAGAAGGAATATCTAGTAATGGAAAGCTTTTGTCCTATAAGAAGTTAGGTGTATAAGAAAGGTATTTTGCTAATGATGTAATTTTGTGTAATTCATTGCTTTTATAGATATTGTATTGCTAATCTTTTCTAGCATAGAAGCCGCATATCATGGTTTTTCATCACATTAGGTATTTTTTATCCGTGCAGTTAGTTGTTATTTCTTTTCATACATCTTCCATCTTCAAAATTTCACGCTCATCAACACCGAGCATTTCAGCTATAGTCATTAAGTCATCTACATAGATTGAGTCATTCCCGTTTTTAACGCGAATATACATAGCTTCTGAGATTGTTAGATGATTTGCAATTTCAGATATTGAAATATTTTTCTCGATGCGTTTTTGTTTGATGAATATGCCGAGGATTTTCTTGCTCATTGTGGTTTACCATGTATGGTTTTTTGATGATGATGGCATCGAGAGTGAATTACTGTGACGAAATGTGTAGAAATTGTGATGTGAAGTGAGGGGGAGGGATGTGTTATGTTTGTGATAAAAGGGATTCCTCAAAACTCTTTATCACTACAATATAAATCAATAGGTTACAATGTATAATTGAAATTCTTAAATCAATCATAAATAAAAATACATTTAAAATCAATATGATACTATTTCAGGGGAATATACTGCTGCGCCATATAGGCTGTATTTAAAAGACAATAAAAAAGCCCACCGGAGTGAGCTTTTCTATTTTTCTAGTGCGCGTGCATTTCACGTGCATTTCGAAGTCCATTCTGGGTAATGTTACTGTCTGCTCAACTTTACTAACTTACTGTTTTTAAAGCTGTTGTCACATCACTGACAGTTAAAATTTGGTGGAGCTGGCGGGAGTTGAACCCGCGTCCGAAATTTCTACATCCTCGGTACTACATGCTTAGTCTAGTCTTTAATTTCATTTGCCAGCTGCGGACAGACACGCCACCAACAAACTATCCTGATTAAGTTTAACGCTTCAACCCCAGGCAAGGCATCCACGCGATCTCTTTTGGGTTTGACCTCTCTTGATCCCCGTCCTAAGAGCGGAGGCTAGGGAGAGAGGGCTCTAAGCAGGTTATTAAGCTGCTAGTGCGTAGTTTTCGTCGTTTGCGACTATTTTTTTGCGGCTTTTTACGAGGCCAACCGCCCCTCGGCATGCACCTTGGGTTTCGCAAATCCCGTCGAATCCAGAATCAGCCCCAAGTTGTGATTGCAGTATAACAGAAAATAACTCTATAAAGCTAGGACTTAGCGATTAGAATGTTTCATTATACGTGCTTTATCTAATTGCCACTCTCTATCTTTGATATCAGAACGCTTATCGTGGGCTTTTTTACCTCTAGCAACGCCAATTTTGACTTTGCACCACGCATTTTTCCAATAGAGGGAAAGGGCGATAATTGTGTAACCTTCGCGATTCACTCGTCCATAAAGTGTATCTAATTCGCGTTGGTTAAGAAGTAATTTTCTACTACGTGTTGGGTCACAAACTACGTGAGATGAGGCGACAGTTAGTGGTGTAAAGTTTGCACCAAACAAATAAGCTTCGCCATCACGTAAGAGAACGTAGCTATCACCAATATTGGCTTTGCCTGCACGTAATGATTTAACTTCCCAACCTTGTAGGGATAAACCCGCCTCGAACTCCTCTTCGATAGAATATTCGTGGCGAGCACGTTTGTTCATAGCAATTGTTGCTGAACCGGGTTTATATGGTTTTTTCTTTGTCATAGTTCATTCATTATACGTTAAGATGCGTTGAATGAAATCGTTCAACACTGATATTTTTGTGATTGTGCATTTCTTGCCCTGTACGGGTTTTGTTTTTTGAGTAACCCACTAATGGTGCTATTATATGCGCAGTTTTTGGGGATAGGAATTGATATGCCACAGATTAGTCGCTCTGCGTTAGTCCCTTTTAGCGCGGAACAAATGTATAAACTTGTGAATGATGTGATTTCATATCCAAGTTTTTTACCAGGATGTGTTGGAAGTCGCATTATTAGCCACAGTTCTGATGAAATGACGGCCTCAGTTGAGGTTTCAAAAGCAGGAATTAGTAAAACGTTTATTACGAAAAATGCATTGGAAGACAATAAACGTATTCAAATGCAATTAGTCGAAGGACCTTTTAGAACGTTATCAGGGGGATGGCAGTTTATTCCTTTGAGTGCTGATGCTTGTAAAATTGAGTTCCATCTCGATTTTGAGTTTACCAATAAGCTTATTGAGCTGGCATTTGGCAAAATATTTAAAGAGCTGGCCAACAATATGGTTCAAGCATTTACGTCTCGTGCTAAGGTCGTCTACCGTGTCTGATATCAATATTGAAGTAACTTACGCGTTACCTGAAAAGCAATTTTTGCTCTCAGTGAAGGTTGCAGAAGGAACCACGATTGAAGATGCAATTATTGCATCGGGTATTTTAACGCTGCGCTCGGATATCGATTTAAAGAAAAATAAAGTCGGAATATACAGCCGCCCAGCTAAATTGGGGGATGTGGTGCAAGAGGGGGATAGGATTGAGATTTATCGCCCATTGATAGCCGATCCAAAAGAACTACGCCGTAAACGAGCTGAAAAATCAAAAGAAAACAACAAGTAATATACAACATCATTGAATGTATTGATGTGAAATAAAGCCGAGTGAAAGCTCGGTTTTTTTATTTAATAAATACTATTTCGCAGAGGATAAGAGAGTGAAACGCTACAATTTTAAAGAAAACACTTGCAGTGAATTATCTTAAAGTAACTACCTGTTGGTTTCCATGATTTAAAGGATCTCAGGTAGTTACTTATACTCTCTCAAGCGTTAAGCAATATGGGGTGTTATTCCGCTACTTTTGGTTCTGATGCTTTAACTTCACCAGCTTCCATGGCTTGCTGAGCTTCAAGGTTCTTTTCGTTTTTGATATCTGTCAGGATACCATTACGATCAAACGTCAGCGTTAATGTTTCTTGCTTCACTGGGTCATGTCCCAGCTCTTGGCGGAAAACATAAAACCAAGTCTGAGAACCAAACGGGTCAGTCATCATTGGGGTGCCCAAAGCATAAGCAACCTGTTGCTGTGTCATTCCGTTCTTAATTTTCGAAACATCTTTTGCTGTCAGATAGTTACCTTGGTTAATATCCGGATGATAGACAAGACGTTCCATCATTGAACAGCCTGTGGACATTAATGCGAATGATAGTGCAGCAGCAGTTAACAATTTATAACGCATGGATATCTCATTCCTTTTGGAGTCAGAACATCAATGATAATCGACATTGATACAATTTAAAACCTTCCAGATCGACTCTAAGACAACAGGAGATAAAAAAAGTTGTCGAAATTTAAGCTGCGAGCAACTCTTTTGCATTAGCCAGCGTGTTTTTGGTGACTTCAGAACCTGCTAGTAATCTTGCAAGCTCTTGTAATCTTGATTTTTTATCCAGTAATTGCATATGCGTCTCCGTTTCTACGCCATTGGTTTCTTTGCTGACATAAAAATGGTGGTGACCGCACCCTGCCACTTGAGGTAAGTGAGTCACACACATGACTTGAGTGGATTCTCCGAGCTCACGTAGTAATTTTCCAACAATGGCAGCGGTTGGTCCACTAATCCCCACATCGACTTCATCGAAAATTAAAGCAGGGGTGTCCATTTTCTTCGCTGTAATCACTTGGATAGCTAAAGCAATGCGAGATAATTCCCCCCCCGATGCAACTTTTGCTAACGCTTGATGTGGTTGTCCAGGGTTAGTCGTGACATTGAACTCCACTTTGCAAGCACCATCAATTTGTAGATTTTCAGGAACAAATTTGACATCAATAGTAAACAAGCCATGGGGCATAGAGAGCTGATGCATACTATTTGTAATTAATTGGCTCAGCTCTTGTGCATAATGTAGACGAACGTGGTGTAAACGTTCTGCACACTCTAATGCTTTTTGGTGGTCAGCGAGGACTTGTGCATTGAGGGCTTCACAATCTTCATTTTGATTAGCAATTTGATTTTGCTCTTCGACTAATTGTTGAAAGAGCTCTGGTAGAGCTTCAGGTGTCACATGGTGCTTACGGGCTAAACTAATTTGCTTGGAAATGCGTTGTTCCAATTCAAATAAGCGATTTGGATCTAATTCATACTGGTCGCAATAATGTTTAATTTCATCACTGACTTCGCTAACTTGAATAGAGGCTTCTTCTAGCATATCCAGTAATCCAGAGAATTTGGGGTTTAGAGTGACTAAGTCAGTCAATTCATTTTTTGCCATGTTCAATAGGCTAATAACGTTAGCCTCATCACTTTCGGTGAGAATTTGTGAAGCAGTTTGTCCAATGGTGAGAAATTGCCCATGATTAGCCAATTGTTTATATTCTTGGTCAATTTCTTCAAATTCCCCTTGGATAGGGAGAAAGTCATTTAATTCTTTTAAATGGTAATCAAGTAACTGCTGACGAGATTCACGCTCTTGCATCTGTTTTTGAAAAATAGCCAATTGCTGACAAGATTCATGCCATGTTTGCCATGTTTGCTTCATTTGAGCGAGTAATTGTTGCTGATTTGCATACGCATCAAGCAGAGATTGCTGATGGTCACTATCTAACAATAATTGGTGAGCATGTTGACCGTGAATTTGAATCAGTAGCGCACCCAGTTCACGTAACTGTGAAAGCGGAACAGAAACACCATTAATAAAGCCGCGAGAACGGCCATCAACAGCAATGGTACGACGTAGTAAGCATTCGTTATGATTATCAAGTTGATGTTCAATCAGCCAGGTTGTTGCCATTTGTGCATCAGATAAAGAAAAACGTGCACATAAGTCAGCACGTTGAGCTCCTGGGCGCACCATGTTGGCTTCCCCACGGTTGCCTAAACATAAACCGAGAGCGTCAATAGCAATGGATTTACCCGCACCGGTTTCACCTGTAATTGTTGTCATACCGCTACGAAAATCGATTTCTAACTCACGAACGATGGCAAAATTATTGATGGTTAGTTGGGTTAGCATCTGCGCTCTCCTGTTTAAATACACAACTGTGTTTTCATACAGTTTAACCTGTTTTTTTATACAGTAAAGAGGCAGAGTGAAAAAATTAAAAAGTTTTTTTAGACCAACCGAGCTTTGAGCTTAACGTATTGAAATAATTATAATCTTTAGGGTGGATTAAATTCAGACTCTTTGAGCTGCGTTTAATAATGACTTCTTCACCATCTTGGATAGGGAGCATAATTTGACTATCACAGCTGACTTCATAATCGATATTTGTACGTAAAAACTTCAAACGAATACTGCTGTCACTGCTAATCACGAGTGGGCGAGATGATAGGGTATGTGGGAACATTGGTACCAACACAATTGCATCTAAATTCGGTGTCAAAATTGGACCACCTGCGGAAAGAGAGTAGGCGGTTGAACCTGTTGGTGTCGCAATAATTAGACCATCAGAGCGCTGAGAAAAGGCAAATTTCTCATCGATGTAGACTTCAAACTCAATCATGTGTGCGACTTTTCCTGGGTGAAGAACCACTTCGTTAATTGCGCTACTTTTACGGGCCTTTTGATTTGCTTTGATAACTTGGGCTTCTAATAAAAAGCGCTGTTCTTCATGATATTCTCCTTCAAGAACACAAGACAGTTGTTGGAGTGCATTATCAGGATCAAGGTCAGTTAAAAATCCTAAATTACCTCGGTTTACGCCAATAACCTTATTGTTATAGCGAGATAAAATTCGTGCAGCACCGAGCATGTTGCCATCCCCTCCGACTACAACGACTAAATCTGCCTGCTGACCGATTTCTGTTAAAGTGCCTGTATTGGCATCTTTTAATTTCAAATCTTTAGCCACTTGCTTATCAATGATTGCATGGTAATTTTTTGAAATGAGCCAATGGTAGATGAGTTCATGGGTCGCCAGTGCTTCAGGGTGCCTTGGGTGTCCGACAATACCGATAGTTTTAAATTGTGAAGATGGTGTCATCTTAGCCTTTTGCATACTTTTTTAACTCCTCGTTGTATGACTTCCCTTGAATCCCTGTATTAGATCCCCATAATACTCCCATAGATAGAATTATTGCTAAATACGCGGAGATATTCATGAGTAGTAAAGAACAAAACATGCATGATGAGCAAGCTTCTGAGCAAAATGAAACACAAAAAGTGCAAGCAGAGCAAGAAGTAGAAACTCAACAAGCTGATTTACAAGCAGAAGAACAAGCGTTAGCCGCGCGTATTGCTGAGCTTGAACAGCAACTTGAAGCTTCTCGTAAAACTGAACGTGAAGCAATGCTACGTGCTCATGCTGAAATCGAAAATATTCGTCGTCGCACAGAACAAGATATTGAAAAAGCCCACAAGTTTGCACTTGAGAAATTTTCCAATGAATTGTTGCCTGTGATTGATAACTTAGAGCGCGCTATTGACGCGGCAGACCGTGAAAGTGAAGAATCCAAAGCAATGCTAGAAGGTTTGGATCTTACGCTAAAAACGTTCTTAGATGCAGTGTCTAAGTTTGGTATTGTGCCTGTTGATGAGGCAAATGTGCCATTCAACCCTGAAGTTCACCAAGCGATGACCATGATTGAATCTCCTGACCACAGTGCTGGTCAAGTGATTAACGTGATGCAAAAAGGTTATACCTTAAATAATCGTCTGTTGCGCCCTGCGATGGTGATCGTTTCTAAATAAGTTTAGAACGAGATATGATTTTAGGATATAGAACAAAATGGGATGCTAAGCATCCCATTTTTATATCCATAGATTGCTATTACGCAGGGATAACTGGGTTCCAGTTGATAGGGGTACGGCCTTGCTGCTCAAGTAATTGATTAGCCTTAGAGAAGTGACCACACCCAAGGAAACCGCGGTGTGCGGATAGTGGTGATGGGTGAGGCGCTTTGAGTACATGATGGCGCTTAGTGTCAATAATGCGACCTTTCTTTTGCGCGTGTGAGCCCCATAACAGAAAAATAACGCCTTCAGTATGGTCATTAATTGCTTGGATAACTTTATCTGTAAACGCTTCCCACCCTAAATGTGCATGTGAATGGGCATGACCTTGTTCAACGGTTAGTACAGTATTAAGCAATAAAACACCTTGCTGTGCCCAGCTTAGGAGATACCCATGGTCTGGGCGAACAAATCCAGGAATATCTTTCTCAAGTTCTTTATACATATTTACAAGTGATGGTGGTGCTTTAATGCCTGGACGCACTGAAAAGGATAAACCATGAGCTTGCCCCGGACCATGATAAGGGTCTTGCCCTAATATCACGACTTTAATATCACCCAATTCTGTATAACGAAAAGCATTGAAAACATCTTCTTGTGGAGGATAGATCACTTTGCCGTTTTCTCTTTCTTTAGCAACAAACGCAAGGGTATCTTTAAAGTAAGGCTGTGATTTTTCTGCACCGATTACGTCGTGCCAAGTCATCGTGTTTGACATGAATTATTCCATAGTGATGTGTTTTATAGTGCTTAGCTTACTGGTTCATGGCGCATAGATAAAGTGTTGTTCCATCTTAACCCCCTTAAATTATTTAAAATTATTTTGAAAATCTACAAAAATAATTAAAAAATCCATTTATGAATATTGATTTAAATCATAAAGATGCACGAGTTTGGTTAATTACCATACGAAATAATTGATAAATATCAAAGAAAGCGAGGGGGCTAGCTGGTATATATTAGATAAACAGGTTGGTTAGACCAATTATCCAATCAACAGCGATTAAAAATAGTTAGTAAAGGTTGATCAAAATCTGATTCGAACGTGGAGGTCGAGATGATTACTGGTATTCAAATTACAAAAAGTGATAATGCTGCACTACTTAATTCTTTCTGGTTAATCGATAGCGAGTCAAATGAAGCTCGCTGTGTGTGTGCGAAAGCGGATTATAACGAAGGTCAGGTTGTTGCTAAAGATGAATTAGGTGCTTTTGAGTACCGCGAAGTTCCTCTGGAAATGAAACCGACTGTACGTGTGGAAGGTGGTCAGCACTTAAATGTTAACGTATTAAGCCGTGAAACATTAGAAGATGCAGTGAAAAATCCAGAAAAATATCCTCAATTAACGATTCGTGTTTCTGGCTATGCCGTGCGTTTTAATTCATTAACGCCTGAACAACAACGCGATGTTATTACCCGTACTTTCACTGAAAGCCTGTAATAAACATTAAGGGGTCAATAGATCTCTTATCTTAATAAATTCTAAAAGCCATTGTTCTCAATGGCTTTTTTATTTGTCTCTAACAAAGTAGATTATTTCCCTCCTTAGTTATTTATATTTCAATATTCTTCCAGCATACAGCATTTGTTAGGGAGAATTTATGCCATTGAGTACATTAATACAGCAGACAGTAAGTAAGGATGAACTTTCATTTGTTGAGGAAGGTTTAAATTTATATCAACAGAATACATTTTTGGAATCGTTATGCAGTCCTCGTGATAAATGGTCTAAAAATATAATGCGGGAGGATTTTTTAGGAAGAGATGCACAGAATAAAGATTATCTTTTAGCGCTACTTTCACAAGGTGCTTATCATCATAATTGGCGAGATATTCATGGAATAGAAAAACTCAGTACGTCAAAAATTAACGCGTTAGGTATTGATGCAGAACTTTTAAATAATGAATTTACCGGTTTCCAATCGAATATTTGTTGTTTTAATGGTCTATATATTATTTGTTTTGCGGGAACGAATGATATTGTCGATTTCTATGCGAATATTCGACAAGGATTAGGATATTACGAACCTCAATTCTTTCAGGCTGTGGGGTTAACGAATATTCTATATCGAGCGGTTAAAGGCAATATTATTTGCACTGGGCACTCTTTAGGGGGAGGGCTAGCATCGATAGCAGCATTGGCAAGTCAATCACCTTGTATTTCATTTAGCCCGTCAGGGCTTGCACAAAACACAGTACATAAAATTGGGATGGATTATAACATTGCTAAACAGCGAGCAGATGAAGGTTTGATACGCTTTTATACTGTTCAATATGATTGGCTTGATGTACTGCAAAACAGGTTACCAATCCCTTCTGCGTTGGGAAATTGTATCAAAATGGCTTATAGCGAACATAATTCTTGGAAAGACTGGTTACCACACCGTTTGTTGACCAGGAGCTTTATTGCACATTCAATGGTTAAGATTATAAGGATGATGTGCAAACATAAACCATGGAATAATTGGAATGCGATTACAGGTGAATTTGATAAAACTTCGGATTCTATGTTGAATGATCTTCCAAACATAGAGCAACGACGAAGTTCTAATTGGCAAGAAAGCTGTAAAACATCAATTAAGAGAGAAAATATAAACGAATTTATTGCGCTACTTTCAATGAAAAATAAGCACTGTGATATTGATAAGCTCGCAATGCAGTCTGTTCGAGCTGGAAATAGTCAATTCATTAAAATATTGTTGGAATCCCCTTATGGTCAGGGAATTAAAAAAATGCAATTGGCTCAACAAAAAACAGTTTTACATTTGGCTGCTCAAAGTGGAAGAGTCGCACAATCAGAAATTTTGTTAAGTAATGGCTTAATGGTCAATGTTAAAGATAATTTAGGAAATACTCCATTGCATGACGCTTTAAATAGTCACTCTTTAGAGGTTGCTGAATTATTATTATCGAGTGGTGCTGACTGGCGAATGGAAAATAGTCAAGGCTATAATTGCCGCGATATTTTAGATAATCACATGATAAAAGCAGAGTCATTGACCCATGAAAGCCGGATAATGAGAGAGAAAGTATATAAACTAATGAATTAAAAACGGGCCGAAGCCCGCTTTTATGAGTATCACTTTTAGGTGTTTTACTTGGTTTTATTGCTATCGGTTGTCGATGGCGCCACAGGAGTGCGGCGTTTACCGATATTTTTCTTATCGCGGTGGCGTACTTTTTCTTTTTTCTTACTTTGTTCTTCTTTTTTCTTTTCTTTACGCTTAGCCAGCACTTTCTTAGATGGCTTCGGCTTATTTAGCATCGCTTCAGAAGGCGCTTTTGTTGTTGGTCGTAAAGAATCCACCACGCGGATTTTAATTGGATCTTCAATGTAGCGAGTGATTTTACCCAGTAGAGGGAAATCGTGAGCTTCCACTAAAGAGAGGGCAGTACCTTTGCGTCCTGCTCGACCTGTACGACCAATACGGTGCAGATAGACATCTGCAGTACGCGGTAAGTCGAAGTTGAACACATGGCTGACATTTTCGATATCTAATCCACGAGAGGCTACATCGGTAGCAACCAAGACTTTAACTTGTCCTGTCACTAAACGGCGAACCGCTTCGTTGCGTTTTGCTTGAACCATTTCACCTTCAAGATAACAAGGTTCAATACCGGCATCACGTAACCACTGCACGACTTCGCGAACGCGTTCACGCTTACGCACAAACACAATTGACTTAGTGACATCTTCCTGCTTAAGAAGATGGCAAAGTAGGGCAGTTTTGTGCTCTAAAGTGTCGGCACGATAGTAAAACTGCTGGATTTTTTTACGTTCGCGACGTGATGGTTCTGCATCAATTTCGATAGGATCTTCAAGCAGACGTTCAGCGAAATCGCGAATAGCTTCCCCTTCAAGGGTCGCGGAAAATAGCATGGTCTGCTTACGCCAGCGAGTTTCGCCTGCGATGGTTTCGATATCATGAGCAAAGCCCATGTCGAGCATCCGATCTGCTTCATCGAGGATCAGAATTTCGACCGCGCGGCAATCAAAGTTTTCTTCTTTAATGTATTGCAGCAAACGTCCGGTCGTTGCGACGACGATATCTTGGTTTTCGCTGAAGACTTCAGCGTGGTTCATATAAGCAACGCCGCCTGTGATTGTGGCAACGTCTAAATGATTATGTGCACACAACTCTTTGGCTTGGTCAGCGACTTGCATAGCGAGTTCGCGAGTTGGTGTTAAAATCAGGACGCGAGGTGGCCCTGATTTTTTTCTTGGAAAGTCAAGTAAATGCTGAATGGCTGGCAACAAGAATGCCGCGGTTTTACCTGTTCCGGTTGGGGCTGAACCTAAAACGTCTCGCCCATCCATTGCAGCAGGGATGGCCGCTTCTTGGATAGCCGTCGGGCGCTCATAACCTTTATTGGTCAGCGCAGTGATCAGGCTTTCATCAAGCTCAAGTTCAGAAAATGTGGATGCAGTCATGATATACCTCTATTTGGGGCGCTGATTATAAACAGGTTAGCAAAATTGTTCACCACAAAAATCAGCTTTGTGCAGAGTTTACCTGTTTTTGTTAGCGGGGGGTATATAAGGAAGCGCCTTACCTACTATGAGGTGTTGTCCGTAAGACATTTTCATAGCAGGTAAGGAAAAGATGTGGAATTAGCTAAGCATGTTAATTAGCCAAGTATGGTAAGGAATACCGACGAGGTCGATCAGCACAGCACCGCTGAGTGGCACAATCATAAACGCTTTCATCGACACATGTTTGTAGCGCTCACAAACCGATGACATATTGGCCATCGCGTTCGGCGTGGCGCCCAGTCCATGCCCCATCATGCCGGAGCACATGACGGCAGCATCGTAGTTTTTACCAAGGAGTCTGAAGACAACGAAGACAATAAACAGAATGATAGCAACAGTCTGCGCCAATAAAATGATGAAGAGCGGCAGGGCGATGACTTTCAATTCCCAAATTTTTAGCGACATCATCGCCATGGTTAAGAATAACCCCAGAGAAACATCAGAAATTAAATTGATTGATTTCTGGTTAATACGAACAATTTCAGCTTGGTCATTAATATTTCGCACAATAATTGCGATAATCATTGCACCTACATAGCTTGGTAAAGAAAAACCGGTCGCTTTAGTAAATTGCGCAGAAGCAAACTGCCCCACGACCATGACACCTAAAATCAGAGCTAACATTTTTAAGAAAGCATGAGCATCGATTGAGTCGATTTTACCCGCCAGTTTTTCTTCAACTTTTACATTCTCGACATTTTCTTCGGATTGAATGGTCACCTTGTGTTTCTTAATGAGATAGCTCGCGATAGGTCCACCTAACAAGCTACCAGAAATCAAACCAAATGTTGCCGCAGCAATCGCGGCGACAGTTGCGGATTGCACTCCAAGCCCTTCTGCCATACTGCCAAATGCAGCAGCACCACCATGTCCCCCGGTGAGAGAAACGCCGCCCGCCATGATCCCGATAACCGGGTCAATACCTAATAAATGGGCAAGGCCTGCTCCAAATGTGTCTTGGAAAATGACTAAGGTCCAACAAATTAAAAGGTAAGTGATTAATAAGCGTCCGCCGCTTTTTAATACGCGGAAGCTGCCATCAATACCGACAGTGGTAAAGAATGCGACCATTAAGAAAGTTTGTAAGCTGGTATCAAATGAGATTTCAGCTAAGTCGAAAGATTTTAATCCCCAGATAAGTAAGCTGACTAAAAATCCACCAATGACCGGCGAAGGAATGCAAAAACGTTGTAGCCATTCAATACGCTTTTTGAGGTGAACTCCCATTAGTAAACAAATTACAGTCAAGAAGAGGGTGGTGAGTGTGTCGATGTGGAACGTCATATTTTTCCCTTTTTTTATACCTTGTCTTTCGTGCTACAGCGCTGTTGGTTTCTCTCAGCTACCCTAGCCACATACTTGAGTATGTTCCTAGGAATACCTTCATTCACCACCTAGCTGTAACTCGAAATCCAAGGGTATAAATATCTTTATGATGAAAGAGATAAATACGCTTAATTTTCAAACTACAGTGTTGTTGGCTATTTCGAACCTCAGTGCTGTTTATTGTTAACTAGTTACTTAGTTGACTAAGTTTTTATTTATATTTTGAAAGACAAGGTAAAATTGTTTATCAGTCGTTTTATTGTGTTTGTTGTTTTTAGAATAAATATTGGTAAACCAAGTAAGCTGCTAATTTTGATGTGTGGTTATCAATATCAAATTCAGGGTTACATTCAGCGATATCAAATAGCGTAATCTTGCCGCTAGATTTGATGACGTTAAACAATTCATCAAATGTTTCAGTGGAAATGCCTCTGGCGGCAGGCGCGCTGACTCCCGGAGCTATACCGGCAGAAAATACGTCCAGGTCCACAGTGACATACAGGAAATCCACTGAATTTATAAATTGCTTAATTTTTTCAATAGCATGTGGCAATAAACTCGGAGTTAATGCTTTATCACGAATGTAGTGACTGCCTAAGCGATCTGCTGTGTCGAATAACACTTTGGTATTACCATGATCGGCAATACCTAAGCATAAGTAATTGAAAGGGCGCTGATGTTTGGCACACAGTTGTGATGATTGTAAAAATGGTGTACCAGAGGTGGCTTCGTCAGCTTCACGTAAATCAAAGTGCGCATCAAAGTTTATGATCCCAATGGTTTTTTCCGGGTGATGTTTGTGAATATAATCAAAAACACCTTGGAAACTGGCAAAGCCCACTTCGTGCCCACCACCTAACACAATCGGTTTTTGTTGTTGTTCTAGAATGGAAATGATCTCATCGGATAAGCGGCGTTGAGCGATTTCTAAATTGCCATCATCACAGCTAACCGTCCCTGCATCACGAATGGCGAGCGGCTGGTGGATAGGCAGACCTGCAAGTTGACGGCGAATAGCATCCGGCCCCATTTTAGCCCCTAGGCGACCTTTATTACGACGAACACCTTCGTCCGAAGCAAAGCCTAGAATGGCAAACTCAGCAGGTGAGCATTGGTTGATGACTTGGTGGATCCGCAAATGTTCAGGTGTTTCACCATCAGTACGACCCTGCCATTGAAAAGGTTGTGTCATAGTTACTCCAAGTTAATCAGTTTTGTTATATTTTGTGCTGTTTGGCATGTCGCTTTGATGAGCTCATCGACGCGATTAATTGCCCGAAATTCAGGTGCCATCACTGAGACGACAGCTAAAATATCATTCCCTTTGAACACGGGGGCTGAAGCGCCAAAAACGCCAGCGTCAATTTCACCAACGGAGATGCCATAACCCTGTTGGCGAATTTGCACCAAATCCTGTTTTAATTTTTGCAAATAGTTATCTTTGTGTAGCTGTTTTGCGTGGGTTTCAAAGACCAATTCTTGGTATTGTTCATCTCTGTACGCTAAGAGGGTTTTGGCACTCGCGCCTCGGATTACTGTATTACCGTGCCCCACAATGAAAGAGCAGCGTACGGCTTGTTCACTATCAATTTTATCGACACAAATGGTTTCCCGTAGATTAGCGGTAATAATTGCCGCGGTTTCTTGGGTCTTTTTCGCTAATGCGTGAAGCTCCGATTTTGACGAAGTCATCAATAAACTATGGTGATAGTATTTTTCTTGGGTTTTGATACTCTGCGCACCGACGGTATAAGTGCCATACTGTTTAGAGTAAGTCACGAATTCCCAATTTATGAGAATAGTTAAAAGTCGATAAACTGTTGAGATTGGAATATCAAGCTCTTTAGAAATAGTTTGTGGTGTGACGGGAGATGCACAAGTTGTGACAAACGATAAGATATCTAGTGTTCGATTAATACTGTTCATGGCATCTCCTTTTTCTCGAACTTAGCAGTAAAAAAAATCACTAACAAATCACATTCTCATATTATGAGAATAATATTATTGTAATTGAATTAAATTTCTAGATTTGTGGACTGAAATTGAGAATGTGTACGCAAATCATATTCAAACCAGAGTGGCTGTATGAGCGAACAAAAAAAGCGTTATCGAAAAGGCGGATTTACTTTCAAGCAATTTTTTGTTGCCCATGATCGTTGTGCAATGAAAGTCGGAACGGACGGGGTGTTACTGGGTGCGTGGGCGCCAGTAAGCCCTGCAAAATACGCGTTAGATATTGGTAGTGGAAGTGGTTTAATCGCATTAATGTTGGCTCAGCGTAATACTCAGTTGCATATTGATGCCGTTGAACTTGATGCGGATGCCGCTTCGCAGGCCCATGAAAATTTTAATGCATCGCCATGGTCTGATCGATTGCAGGTATTTCATCAGGATATTATTACGTTTAGTGAACAGCCTCATCGGCAATATGATTTAATTGTCAGCAATCCACCTTACTTTGAACCCGCAGTGGCCTGTCGAGATGAACAGCGGGATCAAGCGCGCTATACCCGCACACTTAATCATCAAGTGTTACTAGATAGCGCCAAGCGTTGTCTAGCACCTGAAGGTATTTTTTGCTTAGTCTTGCCTTATGATGTTGGGGAGAAGGTTGAGGACATGGCGCTCACGAGTGGTTGGAGTTTAGCTTATCGTGTGCAGATTCAAGATAAATTACATACTCCATATCATCGTATGTTATTAGGGTTGGCACAGAAGGAGATGGAGACCGAGATTTCATCTTTGACGCTGAAACAGCAAGAGGGGAGTTATACCAATGAGTTTATTGCCTTGATTCAGCCTTTCTACCTTAAATATTAAAAGCCTATCAGTGATTGACTCACCGATAAGCTTTTGATGAATCACGACAATATTATCGCGTTAGAATAGTTGGACCGGATTCAGGTAAAAGCTCTGGATAATCTAACGTGTAGTGAAGGCCTCGGCTTTCTTTACGTTCAAGGGCACAGCGCACCATTAATTCTGCGACTTGTACTAAATTTCGTAGCTCTAACAAATTGTTGGAAATTCGGAAATTAGCATAGTAATCATTAATTTCTTGCTGAAGTAAGTGAATACGACGCAAGGCGCGTTCTAGGCGTTTTGTCGTGCGAACGATCCCCATGTAATCCCACATAAACAAGCGTAATTCATGCCAATTATGCTGAATGATAACTTGTTCATCAGAATTATGAACTCGGCTCTCATCCCATTCTGGTAGGTGAGAAACGGCAGGGATTGCATCGATTGTTTTGATGATGTTTTCCGCCGCTGCCCATCCATACACAAGGCATTCGAGTAGCGAGTTAGATGCCATGCGATTAGCACCGTGTAGTCCGGTATAACTCACTTCACCGATAGCATATAAATTAGGAATATCGGTCATGCCAGTCGAGTCAACGACTACACCGCCACAGGTATAATGTGCTGCGGGAACGATCGGGATCGGTTCTTGGGTTAAGTCTAACCCTAATGTCAGTAATTTGGCGTAAATCGTAGGGAAGTGATTTTTAATAAAATCCGGTGATTTATGGCTGATATCCAAATACATACAGTCAGCGCCGAGGCGCTTCATTTCATGGTCAATGGCTCTAGCGACAATATCCCGTGGCGCTAATTCACCACGCTCATCATAGTCGGGCATAAAGCGGCTACCATCGGGGCGTTTTAGGTAAGCCCCTTCGCCTCGTAGTGCTTCGGTAAGCAAGAAATTACGTGCTTGGGGGTGGAATAAACACGTTGGATGAAATTGGTTAAATTCCAAGTTAGCGACTCGACAGCCCGCACGCCATGCCATCGCAATGCCATCACCAGATGAAATATCGGGATTAGTGGTATATTGATAGACTTTGGCAGCACCACCTGTGGCTAAGACAACCGTTTTGGCTCGAATCGTTTCGACCTGCTCTTTTTGACGATTCCAAACATAGGCGCCAACAATGCGCGAGTGAGTTATTTTTTGTGCTTTGTCTTCGAGGATCAAATCAACGGCATTATAACGTTCTTTGATCTGGATATTTGGGTGGTTGAAAGCAAGGTTCACAAGGGTGGTTTCAACTTCTTTTCCCGTTGCATCTGCGTGGTGCAGAATACGACGATGACTGTGTCCACCTTCTCGAGTGAGATGATACTGGGTTTCTCCCGTTTCGTTGACCTCGGTATCGAAAAGTACGCCTTGGTCAATCAGCCATTGAACGCAATGCTTCGCGTTTGAGGCAATGAATTCCACTGTGCTTCGTTCACAAATTCCAGCGCCTGCGATGAGGGTATCATCAACATGGGATTCGATGCTGTCTGTATCATCAAAAACAGCGGCAATTCCGCCTTGAGCGTAATAGGAAGCACCTTCATTGAGCGTGCTTTTGCTGAGAATCGTCACTTGATGAAAGGGTGCTAGCCGGAGTGCGGCTGATAATCCTGCGACACCACTTCCAATGATTAAAATATCAGTGTCATGCTGTGTGGATGTGTTCATAAGTATTTGCGTGTTGTGTTTCTATAGAGAATTTTATGTTAGCCTATCGAGCTGCCTCTGACTATGCATTAATCCTCATTTAGCGTCATCGGCGAGCGCGATAATTTAGCGGTGCGTTGTTTGACTATTTTGCTAAAAAATATTTTGTTAGAGAAATCATAGCGAGCTAAATGATAGATGATTATACGAATGAATAAATGCCATGTATTCGTGCCGCATATATGCCTGTTTTGTGTATACTATTAGGTAGTGCTCACAAGGATCGATGGGATCGATTAAGAAACTTAGATCTCATTTTTTGGAATTATTTTCGGTTTTTTTCGGAATAAATTGAACTTCATCAGTTTTTATTACTCGAAGTTAGGCTTGCTTAAGGAAGGGAGAAGATGAACAAGCTAAGTCATTATCAATCTGTGTTCAGGAGATGGATCCTGGAATGAGCGAGCAGCTGACAGACCAAATCTTGGTTGAGAAAGTACAAAAAGGCGACCAACAAGCTTTCAACTTACTGGTAATTAAATACCAGCATAAAGTTGCAAGTCTCGTTTCTCGTTATGTACCACAAGCAGATGTGCCTGATGTCGCGCAAGAGTCATTTATTAAGGCTTATCGTGCAATAGGTTCGTTTCGTGGCGACAGTGCTTTTTATACTTGGCTGTATCGAATTGCTGTCAATACGGCAAAGAACTATTTAGTCGCTCAAGACCGGCGTCCTCCCGCGTCAGATCTTGAAGCTAGCGACGCAGAAAACTTCGAATCAGCCGGTGCATTGAAAGAAATTTCGAACCCAGAGAACTTAATGTTGTCTGATGAATTAAAGCGAGTTGTTTTCCGTACCATTGAGTCACTGCCAGAGGATCTCCGAATGGCAATTACATTACGAGAACTTGATGGTTTAAGTTATGAAGAGATAGCTGAAGTGATGGATTGCCCTGTAGGCACAGTCCGATCACGGATCTTCAGGGCGAGGGAAGCAATTGATGAAAAAGTTCAGCCGTTGATCCAACAGCATTGATTAGTTGGATCGCGAGTTACCATTTAACTGTGAGCAATTAACTGAAGGTAATTGGGCATGCAAAGAGAGAAACTTTCCGCAATGATGGATGGTGAAGCTCTAGATTTAGAACTCATTAATACCATTTCATGTGATTCAACGTTAAAGCAACGTTGGGAGAGCTATCATCTTGTTCGTGATACTCTGCGCAATGATACTGGCGATGTTATTCATTTTGATATTGCTAGTAAAGTTGCGGCAGCGCTAGAAAATGAAGCGGTGCGAATTAGTCCTCAGGCAGTTGTTGAGTCACAGCCAGAACCAGCAAGCTGGAGTGGCTTCCCGTTTTGGAACAAAATTCGTCCATGGGCAAGCCAAATTACACAAATTGGCGTAGCAGCATGTGTGTCACTCGCGGTGATTGTGGGTGTTCAACAATACAATCAAAGTAATAGTGTTGATTCTACTGTGGATGATCCCGTATTCAATACCGTTCCCGTTGGACGTGGTGCGCCAGTGAGTTTAAATATTTCAGATAGCCAATTGTTTGGCACTGAACAGCAAACTCAACAAATTGAACAACAAAATCAACGTATCAATGCCATGCTACAACAGTATGAAATTGAAAGACGTTCGATGCTGAATCAACAGCTTCACGATAGTGATAAAAATAGTGCATCAGCTGGAGTTAAACAGCAATAATGAACAAATGGTTATCCGTCATCTGCCTGACGGGCAGCCTGATTATATCTAATCAAGCGTCGGCATCATCTACGGATGCCGATGTTCTTTTTAAAGAAATGGGAACGGCTGCCCAGAACTTGTCATATGAAATGTCTTTCATGACACTAAGTCCACAAAATATCGTCCCTGTTCGCTATCGTCATGCGATTCTCAATGGTGTTCCTGTTTCTCAAATGATCCAAATGGATTCATCTCGACGAGAAATCGTGCAAAATGGCAATCGAATTAGCTATTTTGAACCTGGATTTGATGCATTTAGCCTCAATGGTGAACACATCATCGATAATTTGCCAACGGTTATTTTTGCTGATTATCAAAAAATTCAGCCGTATTATAATTTTATTGATGCTGGTCGTACCCATATTGGCGATAAACCCGCATTAGTGATCCGTATCATTTCAAAAGATAATTCCCGATTCAATTATGTGCTATTAATCGATGAAGAAACTAAATTGCCACTGCGTGTTGATTTATTGGATAATAATAATCAAACGTTGGAGCAGTTTCGGGTCATTTCGACGGTATTAGACAGCAAGAATGTACAAGACTCATTGAAATCTCTGAGCAATGTGAATCTCCCGCCATTATTATTATCACCGAAGAATGAAAACCCAGCGTTTAAATGGCAAGTGGGCATGTTACCACCAGGATTTGAGGAAGTTTCACGTTCGACGGGAAAACTGAATAAAGATGATATTGTAGAAACCGCGATGTTTAGTGACGGTTTATTTACATTTTCGGTCAATGTGACAAAAGCGTCGAAAGGTCCTTTACTTGATCAGCCATTGCAAAATGGTCGTCGCACAATTTACACCATGACTCAAAAGCAAAATGTGATTACGATAATAGGTGAGCTGCCGCTGCCAACATCACAGTTAATTGCGAGTAGCATTCAGTTTCGGGAGTAAATCATGGTAAAAGAATGGGCAACAGTGGTTAGGTGGCAAAAGGGGCGAGCATTATTGCGTTATGGTTCGTCTGCTGGTTGTGGAAGTTGCAGTGCTCGCGCAGCCTGTGGCTCTTATGCCTTAAATAAAATCGGACCTAACACAGAGCATGAGTTGGAAATTGACGTTGAGCAGCCATTAGTCGTGGGGCAAAAAATTGAAGTTGGTATTCCTGAGGGAAGCTTACTTCGCTCAGCAATGCTAGTCTATTTAACGCCATTAATCGGACTATTTTTATTTGCTGCATTGGCTCAATCAGCTCAGTTAGAGCAAGTTTGGGTTGCTCTAACTGGTATTTTAGGCGGTTTTGTTGGCTTTTTTACGGCAAGAAAAGTGGCTTCTCGCTGGCGAAATAAAATCGACTTTGAGCCTATCGTGTTACAAATAGGACTGCCTCCTGGGGAAATCAGCGTTCAAGCACATTGTTGAATGTCACTGTATACCTTAATCGCCTGTAGTTATGCTTTTCACTACAGGCGATTTTGTTTTTAGTCGTTCAAAATGAAAAAAAACGAAATAAGTAACTTATTAAACTTTGGCAAGTTTACAGTTGTTTTACATTGAATCTTTGTGTTAGTGGGTTCTTGTATGTAAAATGCTGCTAATTAGCAATCTTGTGATAATCATAGCATTTTAGTTTTGTAGCGAAATTTGCTCAAAACTGATTTTGTAAGGCAATTTAAAAGAAGATATTACCTTGAAAATCAAAAACATCAGAAACTTTTCGATCATTGCACATATCGACCATGGAAAATCCACATTATCGGATCGTATTATTCAAATCTGTGGTGGCTTAACTGACCGTGAAATGGCAGCTCAGGTTTTAGACTCTATGGATCTGGAACGTGAACGTGGTATTACCATTAAAGCGCAAAGCGTTACGCTCGACTATAAAGCTTCAGATGGTGAAACCTACCAACTGAACTTTATCGATACCCCTGGACACGTAGACTTCTCCTATGAAGTATCCCGCTCATTGGCGGCGTGTGAAGGCGCATTATTAGTTGTGGATGCTGGCCAAGGGGTTGAGGCTCAAACTCTAGCAAACTGCTATACCGCTATTGAGATGGATCTGGAAGTGGTTCCGATCCTTAACAAAATTGACTTACCAGCCGCTGATCCAGAGCGCGTAGCTGAAGAGATTGAAGACATTGTGGGTCTTGATGCCCATGATGCCGTTCGTTGTTCTGCGAAAACCGGTATCGGTGTTCAAGATGTTATCGAACGTTTAGTGAAAGAAATTCCACCGCCGGAAGGTGATGGAGATGCCCCTTTACAAGCGCTGATTATCGACTCTTGGTTCGATAACTATTTAGGCGTTGTTTCTCTGATCCGTATTAAAAACGGAACATTGAAAAAAGGCGATAAAGTAAAAGTCATGAGTACAGGAAATGTCTACAACGCGGATCGCCTTGGTATTTTTACACCAAAACAAGTTGACCGTGATGTACTGAACTGTGGCGAAGTAGGCTGGTTAGTGTGTGCAATTAAAGATATCACTGGCGCACCTGTCGGGGATACTTTAACGGGAGCTCGTAACCCAGCAGATAAAGCATTACCTGGCTTTAAAAAAGTAAAACCTCAGGTATATGCGGGTTTGTTCCCGGTCAGTTCTGACGATTATGAAGCTTTCCGTGATGCATTAGGTAAATTAAGCCTGAATGACGCCTCTCTGTTTTATGAGCCAGAAACATCAACGGCATTAGGATTTGGTTTCCGCTGTGGTTTCCTTGGCTTACTGCACATGGAAATCATTCAAGAACGTTTAGAGCGTGAATACGATCTTGATCTGATCACGACGGCACCAACGGTAGTGTATGAAGTTCAGCAAACTAATGGTGAAGTGGTTTATGTGGATAGCCCATCAAAATTACCGCCGCTGAATAACATTGAAGAGTTAAGAGAGCCGATCGCTGAGTGTCACATGCTAATGCCTAAAGAGTATTTAGGTAACGTTATCACTCTGTGTATTGAAAAACGTGGTGTACAAACCAACATGGTTTATCACGGTAATCAGGTCTCATTGACGTATGAAATCCCAATGTCAGAAGTGGTGCTGGATTTCTTCGATCGCTTAAAATCGACATCCCGTGGTTATGCATCATTGGATTATTCATTCAAACGTTTCCAAACATCAGATATGGTGCGTGTGGATGTTTTAATCAATAACGAACGTGTGGACGCATTAGCTCTGATCACTCACCGTGGTAACTCTCAGTATCGCGGACGTGAACTGGTGGAAAAAATGAAAGAGCTGATTCCACGTCAACAGTTTGATATTGCAATTCAAGCGGCAATCGGTAACCACATTATTGCTCGTTCTACAGTGAAACAGCTGCGCAAAAACGTTCTTGCCAAATGTTATGGCGGTGACGTTAGCCGTAAGAAGAAACTGTTACAGAAGCAAAAGGATGGTAAGAAACGTATGAAGCAAGTGGGTAACGTTGAACTCCCACAGGAAGCGTTCCTTGCTATATTGCACGTAGGTAAAGACAGCTAAGTTTACAAGGAGTCTTAATGGCTAACACGTTTGCCCTGATCCTCACACTCGCTACGTTGGTGACGGGGATTATTTGGTGCTTAGATAAATTTAAGTTTGCGCCTGCACGTAAGGCGAAACTTAAAAAATTGCGGGAAGTAACAAACGGCTCAATGAACGAGGATGAACTGGCGAAAGCGGTTCGTCGTCCATCGTGGCTGGAAACAGGAACCTCAATTTTTCCTGTGTTAGCCATTGTTTTGATTGTTCGTTCATTTATTTATGAACCGTTCCAGATCCCATCAGGTTCGATGATGCCAACATTATTAGTTGGTGATTTTATGTTGGTTGAAAAGTTTTCATATGGATTAAAAGATCCAATAACACAAACCACATTAATCGAAACTGGTAAGCCTAATCGCGGGGATATTGCGGTATTTAAATATCCGAAAGAGCCAAATGTTGACTTCGTAAAACGCGTAATTGGTTTACCTGGCGATAAAATTATTTATAACCCAGAAGCGAAAGAATTAACCATTTATCCAAACTGTGCAGATAATCAATGTACTGAAAAATTGCCCGTCACATATGGTCCATTAGAGCCAAGTGAGTGGACAATGGTTTTTGAAAATAGCTCTGTGGTAGATAACCAATATGGTAATTATCAGATTCCAGTAGACCAAGCATTACCGAGTAATTCATTGCGTCAGTATGGTCGCAGTGAGCAGTTAGATACCGTCACGCATCAAATACTGACGATTAATAACTACATTACTCAATCAAAATATGTGCAACCAGGTTTACCACTTAATGAGTGGATAGTGCCTGAAAAACACTATTTTATGATGGGTGATAATAGAGACAATAGTTCAGATAGCCGTATGTGGGGCTTTGTTCCTGAACAAAACTTAGTTGGTCGTGCTGTATTTATCTGGTTAAGTTTAGATAAACAAGAAAACGAATGGCCAACAGGCATTCGCTTTAGCCGAATTGGTCCTCTATAATTCATTTCAGACAATGCGGGTTTTCATGAGAAAACTCGCATTATCATAAAGCATTATTATTTTACCCAGTGTACAATAATGTTGCTTTAAACATTATTGACTTCCTATTTATTAATTATCCTCGTTAAATTCCGATAACTCATCGAAGTTATTTCTCGAATATCAATTAATTATGAGTGATGGTTGACGGGAGTCAGTGCAAACGCAACAGTTTTGTAAAATAGCTGATTTTACAGGTCTGTTGCGTGTGCTTTTTTATTAAACGTAGAATGGTTGGGCGCACATGAACCCCTCTTTGTTAGAAAAATTACAGCGTAAGCTTGGATATACATTCAAGCAAAATGATTTATTAATTCAGGCATTAACTCACAGAAGTGCAAGTAGCAAACATAATGAAAGACTGGAATTTCTAGGTGATTCAATTCTCAGTTTTGTGATTGCTAATGACCTCTATCATCGTTTCCCAAAAGTGGACGAGGGTGATATGAGTCGCATGCGTGCAACGTTAGTGCGTGGAAATACACTGGCTGAAATAGCTCGTGAGTTTGAGCTCGGTGAATGTTTACGTTTAGGGCCGGGTGAATTAAAAAGCGGTGGCTTCCGCCGTGAATCTATCTTAGCAGATACTGTTGAAGCCTTAATTGGCGGAATTTTTCTTGATAGTGATATCCAAACTATCGAAAAAATCATTCTCGCATGGTACAAAGCGAGATTGGATGAAATTAGTCCGGGTGATAAGCAAAAAGACCCGAAAACGCGGCTACAAGAATATTTGCAAGGGCGTCATCTTCCATTACCGAACTATTTAGTGGTGCTTGTGAAGGGAGAAGCTCATGATCAAGAATTTACGATCCACTGCCAAGTCAGTGGCATTGAAGAACCGATTCATGGCATCGGTTCAAGCCGTCGTAAAGCGGAGCAAGCCGCAGCAGAGCAAGCATTGAAAATCTTGGAGATTGAATGAGTGAATTACAATCCCACTGTGGTTTTGTTGCCATAGTTGGACGACCAAATGTTGGGAAATCAACATTGTTAAACCAGTTGCTGGGGCAAAAAGTCTCGATTACCTCGAGAAAGCCACAGACAACTCGTCACCGTATTATGGGGATCCATACAGAAGATAATTATCAAATTATCTATGTTGATACCCCAGGTCTTCATATTGAAGAAAAAAGAGCGATTAACCGTTTGATGAACCGTGCAGCATCCAGCTCTATTGGTGATGTTGAATTGGTTATTTTCGTGGTTGAAGGTACCCACTGGACACCTGATGATGAAATGGTGCTCAATAAGTTATCAAGTTTGCGTTGTCCTGTTATCTTGGCAATCAATAAAATTGATAATGTAGTTGATAAAACCAGTTTATTACCGCATATCGGCATGATCAGCCAAAAAATGAATTTCTTGGATGTGGTGCCAATTAGTGCTGAAAAAGGCACTGGCGTTGATACTATCGCGAAGATTGTGAAACAGCATATTCCTGAAGCTATCCATCACTTCCCTGAAGACTATATTACAGATCGCTCTCAGCGCTTTATGGCGTCTGAAATTATTCGTGAAAAACTGATGCGTTTCTTAGGTGACGAATTGCCATACTCTGTGACTGTCGAAATTGAGCAGTTTAAAGTTATGGATAAAGGCGGCTACCATATCAACGGCTTAATTTTGGTTGAGCGCGAAGGTCAGAAAAAAATGGTTATCGGTAATAAAGGAAGCAAGCTGAAAACCATTGGAACAGAAGCTCGTATTGATATGGAGCGTCTGTTTGAAACCAAAGTGCATTTAGAGCTTTGGGTCAAAGTAAAATCCGGCTGGGCAGATGATGAAAGAGCACTGCGCAGTCTGGGCTATGTTGACGATTTAAAATAATCGGTGACACCGTGAGTGGTTGGCAGCGTGCGTTTGTACTCCATTCTCGTCCTTACAGTGAAACAAGTCTATTAATCGACTTTTTCACTGAAGGGGAAGGGAAAATACGTTTGCTAGCAAAAGGTGCAAGACGTAACCGCTCACCATTAAGAGGCTGCTTGCAGCCTTTTACACCTCTACTAATCCGTTGGAGTGGTAAAGGTGAAATCAAAACCCTCATCAGTGCGGATCCCGTCTCTCTCGCTCTTCCTCTAAGTGGTACTGTCTTATACAGCGGTTTATACCTTAACGAACTCACAGCGCGTGTCATTGAGTTTGGGACACCATACTCTGCCCTATTTTTTGATTACCTCCAGTGTTTACAAATTTTAGCGGGGAGTGAACGCACTCCGGAGTCTGCTTTACGCCAATTTGAGCTCGCTTTATTATCTTATCTGGGCTACGGCGTTGATTTTTTACATTGTGCTGGTAGTGGTGAACCCGTTACTGATGCAATGACCTATCGTTACCGAGAAGAAAAAGGTTTCATTGGCAGCTTGGTGATTGACCAACTCACATTTACAGGCAAACAATTAAAAGCGTTAGCAGAACGTGAATTTCCTGATGCCGATACGTTAAAAGCGGCTAAACGTTTTACTCGTATAGCATTAAAACCCTATCTGGGGGGGAAGCCCCTTAAAAGTCGTGAACTCTTCCGTCAATTTATTATTCCTTCGGCAAATATAGCCAAACCTTAATTATTTTTTATTTGATAACGCTGTTTTCCTTTGTTGTATCCGTAACCTCACGAGTAATCCAATTTAATTTATAGCTATGTCCATTTTCTTCGAAGCGCTTCCCAAAAAGTGAATGTAATTGATGAAAATCAGGTATTAAGTTGGAATCGGTGGTGAAGAACGAGAGATTTTTTCCCTCAACGCGATAAATTGCAGTAGGATATGGCTGATACGAAATAAGTGACTGTTTATTCATAGGGAGTTAAACATGGCTGAGCTGTTATTGGGCGTTAACATTGACCACATTGCAACAGTTAGAAATGCAAGAGGAACACAATACCCTGATCCTGTTCAAGCGGCGTTTGTTGCTGAGCAAGCTGGAGCTGATGGGATCACGATTCATTTACGTGAAGACCGTCGTCATATTACTGATAGAGATGTTGAACTGCTTAATAAGACCATTCAAACACGAATGAATCTCGAAATGGCTGTCACGGAAGAGATGATTAAGATTGCTTGCCATATTCAACCAGCGTATTGCTGCTTGGTTCCTGAAAAACGTGAAGAAGTCACCACTGAAGGTGGTCTTGATGTGGCAGGGCAAAAAGAAAAAGTGGCTGCGGCAGTAAAACGTCTAACCGATGCTGGCATTTTAGTCTCTTTATTTATTGATGCAGACCATAAGCAAATTGATGCGGCACAAGAGTGTGGAGCGCCATTTATTGAAATCCATACTGGGGCTTATGCAGACGCTAAAACTGAACAAGAGCAGGAACTTGAGTTCCGTCGTATTCGCGATGGCGTAAGCTATGCGGCGGGCAAAGGTATTAAAGTGAATGCAGGGCATGGGTTGACCTATCATAATGTTCAGCGAATTGCTGCACTTCCCGAAATTTATGAGTTAAATATTGGGCATGCAATTATTGGTCGTGCGCTATTTAGTGGATTATCCCAAGCGGTGTCGGATATGAAAAACTTATTGATAGAAGCGCGAAAATAATGGCTATTGTAGGTTTAGGAACAGATATTGTTGAAATTACACGTATTGAATCGGTTATTGAGCGCTCCGCGGATAGCTTAGCGAAACGAATTTTAACGGAATATGAATACACGCAGTATCAGCAACAAACTAAGCCTGCGCGTTTTCTCGCTAAACGATTTGCAGTGAAAGAAGCCGCGGCTAAGGCGTTAGGTACGGGGATCCGTAATGGTTTGGCTTTTAATCAGTTTGAAGTTACAAACGATGAGCTAGGCAAACCGTTACTTTCACTGAGCGGTGAAGCGTTAAAACTAGCCAATAACTTAAAAGCCACACATTTTCATGTTTCGATTACAGATGAACGGCACTATGCGGCTGCAACGGTGATTATTGAAAGTCTGTAGTCATTATTCATTGCCGACTTATTTTTGGTCGGCAATGTTTCAATGAAATAGTACTCAATGAAAGAATACTTTACTGGATGGGGTTTTTAGTAAAACAAAATTGAATAGCGCAGAGCTCAGCCACGTCGTTTTAACAAACTTATTTAGCGTATTTGTAAAATTAAATCTTATCGGCGTGATGGATCATGACAAATTTATCCCAAAGCTGTTCTTGGGACTCAATATGTTCGGGATCAGTGATAATCGTATTAGTGATGGGACAAACTGACTGGCAAGTGGGTTTATCGTAGTGCCCAACGCATTCAGTACATAGGTTAGAATCTATTTCATAGATTTCCGCCCCCATGAAGATTGCATCATTTGGGCATTCGGGTTCACACATATCGCAGTTAATGCATTTTTTAGTAATTAATAGTGCCATTTCAATTAGTTATATCAGATTCAAACCAGTAGTATACGTTTTCGAACGCCATTTTACACTGAAGTAAATCAATTAGACACTGAATTGTGGTTAAGAAAATTGAACTTACGATAAAGAAATGCTCCCAAGAATAAGACGTAAAAAGGCAGCAGCAAGTTGTTCATCAAAAATAATTAAGATTAGAATTTTTTATATATAAATAAAATAAGGACTTTAAAAGCCCTTATTTGGAAAAACCACAAATATTAAATTAATAAGTGATTAAGTTGTAAATAAACCAGTTTTTAGTTTTATCTGACTGAGTATAGAAATGCAGTACGCCATTAATGATAAAGAAGGTCGCTGACTTAATAGAGTCTTCGATGGAGAACTCTTCAGAATACATTAATTGTATACTTGCGTTATCTGCTATTTGATACACATCGATAACTTTTTCATCGAGGTTATAACCGTATAGATACTGTTTGTTTTGAGCTGAATCGTAGAAAGCTTGGATGTTTTGTAGGTAAGTCTTTAATTTACCTTTTTGTACAACAACGGTAGGTTCGATTCTTCCCGCATCCGTCATGTTGTAAATCATGTAAGACTTATCTTTTGAATGCCCTAAAAAATAGTTTTTTTTGCCAGCACTGAATGCGAGTGTAGTTGGATAAAACTCTTCAAAGATATTTGTTTGCACGGTTCTTCTAATAAAAGCCATATTTTCCTCTTATTTAAATTATGAAAACTTAATTGCGTGTTAATCATATTTAACGAAAGAGCGGTTTAAAATAATGTTAATTATTAGTTTGTTTTATATATTCAAATGATTTAAAAATTAATAAAAGTAGAATATTCACAATAAATCCTAACTGTGATAGTAATAAGAAAAAATTATTAGGAAGTGGCTATGTTTGAGAATCTAGGGGTGTTGAACTTTTGGACCTATTTGGCGGGTTTGGTGTTGATCATTATAGTTCCGGGTCCAAATTCGTTGTATGTATTAAAATCAAGTACTTCGCACGGAACTAAAGCTGGCTATCGTGCTGCTATAGGGGTGTTTACTGGGGATGCGATTCTGATTTTTCTTTCATTCATTGGGGTAGCCTCGGTAATCAAAGCTTCTCCAACCTTATTCATGATCGTGCGGTATCTAGGGGCGGCTTATCTTTTATATTTGGGCTGTAAAATTTTGTACGCAACATTTTGGCAGAAGAAAGCGCTATCAGCTGATATGGAACACATTGAAATAAAAAAAGAAAATTACTTCACACGTGCCTTGGTGCTGAGTTTAACAAACCCTAAAGCCATTTTATTCTATATCTCTTTCTTTATTCAATTTATCGATTTTAATTATAGCCATGCTTGGATTCCGTATATGGTCTTGGCGGTTATCTTAGAAACAGTCAGTTTCTTGTATTTAAGCTTATTAATTTTTAGTGGTTATTTAATCGCCCGTTTTTTACGAGAAAAGCAAATTTTAGCAAAACTGGGGAACTGTACGGTAGGCGCATTTTTTATGGGATTTGCTGCAAAACTCGCCATTTTTAGCAATTAGCCATTGATTAATATCCGATTCAATTTGCAGTCACTTTAACATTTCGTAATAATCAACTGTCTGAGTTGAATGAGTGAGAGGTTAGAGTGACGCAGTCAGAAATCGATGAATATTGGATGCTTCAAGCCCTTGAGTTAGCAAAAAAAGCTCAAGATGCCGGGGAGATCCCTGTTGGTGCGTTACTCGTCAAAGATAACCAGTTAGTCGCAACGGGTTGGAATCACTCGATTGAAAACCATGATCCAACCGCTCACGCTGAAATTGTCACCTTGAAGCAAGCTGGCACTGCGCTGCAAAACTATCGCCTATTAGACACTACATTGTATGTGACGCTAGAGCCTTGCATTATGTGTGCTGGTGCAATGATACATAGTCGCATTGGGCGGGTCGTGTATGGTGCTAAAGACTTTAAAACCGGAGCATGTGGTTCATTTATCAATATTATGTCACAACCAGGTTTAAACCATTATGTTGAAGTCACAAGCGGTGTTCTTGAAGATGCTTGCTCATCTATGCTCAGCGAATTTTTTAAAATGCGTAGAGCACAGATTAAAGCACTGCGACAACAAGAAAAATTGATGCAAAATCCAGAAGATTAATCCCCTCCAGAAAGCTCGTTATATAGCGCCATTTCATTGTGAATTGCACTTGAACGAGTAGGCTTCGAGAGAATGTATTTTCCTAGGGAGTGGCTAGGTGAGTTTTTACTCTCTTTAGGACCAAATACACCTAAATTTGCAGAGGCTTGTGGTGTGATATCTAATTTTGCAGGCATCACGTACGATGAAAGCTGAGTTTCATTATTCGGAAGTACCACATAAACATGAGATTTCTTGGCAATCTCTAATGTTTTCTGTTTTTTCTCCTGACTCTGTAAATAACCCACTAAACTTTGATGATAACGACGAATGTTTTCTACATAGCGGTAAGCTTCGTGCCCGCGTGCATAGCCGTAAGTCAGTTGAGAATAGTATTTGGGTTGCGTTAACAGGGGTAAATTAGCTTTAAAATCCAACCAACGATCAGGGTTACCACCCAGTTTTTGTGTGAGTTTTCGCACGTCCAGCATATGCCCATAGCCCATGTTATAGGCAGCAAGCGTAAACCAAATACGATCATCATCTGCAATCGAGTCTGGTAATCGATTCATAATATAGGCCAAATACGCTGCGCCGCCTTTGATGCTACCCTCAGGATCTAACCTATCTTCAATTCCCATCGTTGTGGCAGTGGGTTTGGTCAGCATCATTATTCCGCGAACACCGGTCGGGGAGGTTGCGAGAGGATCCCAATGGGACTCTTGCCAAGCGATAGCTGCAAGTAGCTTCCAATCGATGGTGTCGACCGTCTCAGCGTACTTTTCAAATAAATGCTGATAGTCAGGTAATTTATTATTAATGGCACTAATAAATGTAATAGTGTCAAAATAATCAAAGGATTCTACATGGCTAAAATGTTTTTCCGTTAAGCGAGCGAGTAGGTCATTTTGATTACTAATATTAAAGAAATCGAGCAGGGCTGCATCTAAGCTATCGTCATACTGACGGCTCATATACCATGTAATGGCATGCTCATCACGCAAGTCAAATGCGACAGCCACTTTGGGGTGAATACGTTGTTGCAAAGAGACCGCAATAGAATCTTCAAGGGTATAATCGATTTCACCTTCTGCAACCATTTCGAGTAATTGGCTTGGCGTATAGTCGGTGCTTTCTTCCCATTTTAGGTTAGGGTATTGCGCTGAAAGTGCTTTTAAAGTGCTGGCGTGAGTACTTCCGGCGATAACCACCAATTTACCTTTCAGGTCATTAAACGTTTTTGGGCGGTTTTTCCCTTTACGGTAAACCAATTGCTGAGTCACGCTTAAATAATTTGGACCTGTTTTCATGGTGTCTAAGCGATCTTTGTTATACAGAAGTCCTGCGACAGCGATATCAGCATCTCTATTGTCGAGGTCGTCAAAAATTTGCTCAATTGTGGGGCGGATAATGATTTTTAGTTTAACACCTAGGTATGTAGCAAAGCCTTGAGCAAGCTCGTAGTCGAAACCTCGGAGCTGACGTTGCTCATCAATATAGATAAGTGGTGAACTTACTGCACTAATACGTAATTCTCCCCGCGCAATAATTTTGTCGATTTGGGGTGTTGGCGTATTTGACCATCGGACATTAAAGCCAATGATCATGGTGGCAAGTAAGGTGATGACCACGATAATAAAATAGTTAACTTTTAGGTTATTCAAATAATTATTTCTCGTGTAAGCACGGGTGCTGTGTTCTATGTAGGGACTGTTTAATCATGGTTATAAATCCAGTGGTTTCGTATTTTGCTCTAACTATGACGATCGGTGCAACTAATATTATCGTATTTAGCACATATTAATATTTAACTAATCGCTCTATTTTTAATCACGCAAACGGTTTCGTATTGATGAACATTGCTCTATAATGGGCGCCGGTTTCCCTGCTTTCGTGATCAGGGCTGGCGTTTAAAAGAGAGAATTGAAGACTATGGAAATTTTGCGTGGCTCACCGGCACTATCAGCATTTCGTATTACCCGCCTTTTGGCGCTGTTTGCTGAAAAACAGCTCCCAGTAACGGATATCTATGCTGAATATATGCATTTTGCTGAGCTATCAGCCCCATTAAGTGGCAGTGAGCAAGGTAAGCTGAGTAGTTTATTAAAATATGGTCCTTCTCTAGCTGAGCATGAGCCATTTGGAAAATTAATTTTAGTCACTCCACGCCCAGGAACTATCTCTCCTTGGTCTTCTAAAGCCACAGACATTGCCCATAACTGCGGTTTAACACAAGTTAAACGTATTGAACGCGGCGTTGCTTACTATATTCAAGCCGATCCACTGACTCATGAGCAGTGGGATCTCGTCATCAGCCTATTGCATGACCGCATGATGGAAACGGTTTTTGCCTCCTTTGAACAGGCTGAAGCGTTATTTGTGCAACATCAGCCTGCACCGATGAAAGTGATTGATATCATCGAAGGCGGTCGTTTAGCGTTAGACACCGCAAACAAAGAAATGGGCTTAGCATTAGCTGACGATGAAATCGATTATTTATTAGAGGCATTCACAGGATTAAAACGCAATCCTACGGATGTTGAGTTGTATATGTTTGCGCAAGCAAATTCCGAACACTGCCGCCATAAAATTTTCAACGCAGATTGGATCATTGATGGGGAAACACAACCGAAATCCCTGTTTAAAATGATTAAAAATACCTTCGAAAAAACCCCTGACCATGTCTTATCCGCATATAAAGATAATGCGGCGGTGATGGAAGGTTCTTCAGTAGGACGCTTCTTCCCAGAGCCTGATGGGCGCACTTATCGCTACCATCAGGAAGATGCACACATTCTGATGAAAGTCGAAACCCATAACCACCCAACAGCCATTTCTCCTTGGCCCGGTGCGGCAACAGGCTCGGGTGGTGAAATTCGTGATGAAGGTGCAACAGGGCGCGGTGCAAAACCTAAAGCAGGCTTAGTCGGCTTCTCAGTTTCAAATTTACGTATTCCTGGCTTTGAACAACCGTGGGAAGAAGATTTTGGTAAGCCAGAGCGTATCGTTACAGCGCTAGATATTATGACTGAAGGCCCTTTAGGTGGTGCGGCATTTAACAATGAGTTTGGTCGTCCTGCTTTATTAGGTTACTTCCGTACTTATGAAGAAAAGGTCAACAGTCACAATGGCGAAGAGTTGCGTGGCTATCATAAGCCGATTATGTTGGCGGGTGGTATCGGGAATATTCGTGCAGATCACGTCCAAAAAGGTGAAATTACCGTTGGCGCTAAACTGATTGTTCTGGGTGGTCCATCCATGAATATCGGCTTAGGTGGGGGAGCTGCGTCATCCATGACCTCGGGTCAATCTGCCGCGGATCTTGATTTTGCTTCCGTCCAACGTGATAACGCAGAAATGGAGCGTCGCTGCCAAGAAGTTATCGATAAATGCTGGCAGTTAGGTGATAAAAACCCAATTCTGTTTATCCATGACGTCGGCGCGGGCGGTTTATCGAACGCAATGCCCGAGTTGGTGAGCGATGGTGGTCGTGGTGGTCGCTATGAACTGCGCAAAATTCTGAATGATGAGCCGGGTATGAGCCCACTAGAAGTATGGTGTAATGAATCTCAAGAGCGCTATGTGATGGCTGTTGCGCCAGAGCAACTCTCCTTATTCACTGAGATTTGTGAGCGTGAACGTGCGCCGTTTGCTGTGATTGGTGAAGCCACTGAAGAGCGCCATTTAACCCTAAACGATGCGCATTTCGATAATCAACCTATTGATATGCCGCTTGATGTGTTATTGGGTAAAACACCGAAAATGCTGCGTGATGTTAAATCACAGAAAGCTGAGCCTGAGTCATTAGATAGAACGTCAATCGACTTAACTGAAGCGGTAAAACGTGTTCTGCATTTACCTGCTGTTGCAGAGAAAACCTTCTTAATTACGATCGGTGACCGCACGGTAACAGGTATGGTTGCTCGTGATCAAATGGTCGGTCCATGGCAGATTCCAGTAGCTGATTGCGCGGTGACAACAGCAAGCTTAGATAGCTACTATGGTGAATCCATGTCCATTGGTGAAAGAACACCTGTGGCATTGTTAGATTTTGCCGCTTCCGCACGCATGGCGGTGGGGGAAGCGTTGACCAACTTAGCCTGTTCTTATGTACAGGATCTCAAACGCGTGAAGCTGTCTGCTAACTGGATGTCTGCTGCGGGTCATCCTGGTGAAGATGCGGGACTGTATGACGCTGTTAAAGCGGTCGGTGAAGAATTATGCCCAGCGTTAGGTTTGACTATCCCAGTAGGTAAAGACTCAATGTCGATGAAGACGCGCTGGCAGCAAAATGGTGAAGAGCGAGAAATGACGTCACCATTATCGTTGATTATCAGTGCCTTTGGTCGTGTTGAAGACGTGCGTTTGACCGTCACTCCTGAGCTGAAAACGACAGCGGATAACGGCTTGCTATTGATCGATCTTGGTCAAGGCCACAATGCGCTTGGTGGCTCTGCGCTCGCACAAGTTTATCGTCAACTAGGCAATAAAGCGCCAGATGTTCGCGACCCAGCGCTGTTATTAGGCTTCTTTAATACAATCCAAACATTGTTATCCGAGCAAAAATTACTGGCATACCATGACCGTTCAGATGGCGGGCTGTTTGTCACGTTAGTTGAAATGGCATTTGCAGGTCACTGCGGAATTAATGTTGATATCAGTTCGTTTGATGAAGATACACTAGCCGCGTTATTCAATGAAGAGTTGGGCGCGGTGATTCAAATTCAAGGTACCGACCGCCATTATGTAGAGCAGTGTTTTGCAGATGCAGGCTTAGCGAGCTGTGTTCACTACTTAGGTTCTGCAACCCAAGATGATGCGGTGATTATCAATAGCCGTGATACGGTTGTTTATAATGGTTCTCGTAGCGCATTACGTGAATGCTGGGCAGAGACCACATGGCAAATGCAGCGTTTACGTGATAACGAAGAGTGCGCAGACCAAGAGCATCAAGCAAAGAAAGATAATCAAGATCCAGGTTTGAACGTCAAACTGACTTACGATATTGCTGATGATATTGCTGCGCCGTATATCGCTTCCGGTATTCGTCCAAAAGTGGCCGTTCTACGTGAGCAAGGGGTTAACTCACATGTGGAGATGGCAGCTGCATGGGATCGCGCTGGTTTTGATGCTATCGATGTGCACATGAGTGATTTATTATCGGGCAACTTATCCCTTGAACAATTCCAAGCGTTAGTTGCGTGCGGTGGCTTCTCTTACGGTGACGTGCTCGGTGCAGGTGAGGGATGGGCGAAGTCCATTCTGTTTAACAACCGTGTTCGTGATGAATTTGCGACCTTCTTCAATCGCCCAGATACTTTATCTTTAGGGGTTTGTAATGGTTGCCAGATGATGTCTAACTTGCATGAGCTGATCCCAGGGGCTGACTATTGGCCGCGTTTTGTCCGTAACCGTTCAGAACGTTTTGAAGCCCGCTTTAGCTTAGTGGAAATTGCGAATAGCCCATCATTGTTACTGCAAAATATGGTTGGCTCACGTATGCCGATTGCGGTATCTCACGGTGAAGGTCAGGTAGAAGCCCGTGCAGCGACGCATTTAACCCAGTTAGAAAATAGCTCGCTGGTGGCAATGCGCTTCGTGAACAACTATGGTCAAGTGACTGAGCAATATCCAGCTAACCCGAATGGATCGGTTAATGGGATTACTGCGGTAACATCCACGGATGGACGTGCAACTATCATGATGCCGCATCCAGAGCGTGTGTTCCGTACGGTCAGCAACTCTTGGCACCCAGAAAACTGGGGAGAAGATAGCCCATGGATGCGTATTTTCCGTAATGCACGTAAACAATTAGGGTAAGATTAAAACGGCTATTTGAACAATGAGCTGAATATAAATCCCTCGATAAACTGGTGATTCGCCTAATATATCGGGGGATTTTTTTATTCATACCGCAAAATAAAAAACCGCCCCAAAAGGCGGTTTAGCTAAGAAAATGTCAAATAAGCATGACTTATTCTAAGATAAACATCCCGTATGGATGGATCTGTAAATACAGCTCTTCACCAACAGACGGCTGCAATTGCGTCGCGTTAATCTGTAACAGCATCGATTGACCATGCCAATCTACAGTCACTTCGTATTGAGGTCCCATGTAAGCAACATGGGTGATAGTACAACGTTGGCTATCTTCACCTTGTTTACTTAATGTAATGGCTTCAGGACGAACGCCGACGGTCACTTGTGTTTTATCTGTCATGAACTGCGCTGGGCGCGGTAAACGATAATCAAAAATATCCACGGTATCATTGCTGAGTGTTGCAGGGAAAATGTTTGCATCGCCCATAAAGCTCGCCATAAATTTGGAAGCAGGCTGGCGGTATAGCTCTTGCGGTGAACCTAACTGCATTATTTTACCTTTGTTCATTACCAGAACCATATCCGAAACCGCAAAAGCTTCGCTCTGGTCGTGGGTCACGTACAGTGAGGTAATATTAAATTGCTGTTGCAGTTCACGGATTTTTTCACGCATGCTGCGGCGTAAGTTAGCATCCAAGTTACTTAGCGGCTCATCAAATAACAGCACTTTCGGTTTTAAAATCAGAGCACGTGCCAGTGCCACTCGCTGCTGCTGCCCACCGGAAATTTGGTCAACGAAACGGTCTGCAAAGCCTGCTAAGTCTACCAGCTCTAGTGCTTCTTCTACGCGCTGTTTGATTTCAGCCTTTGGTAAGCCAAGCATTTTCAAACCATAGCCTACGTTATCCCCTAACGACATATGCGGGAAGAGGGCATAGGATTGGAAAACCATACAAATATCGCGCTGTTGAATAGAGCGGTCGGTGACATCTTCGCCATCGATAAACATGCGTCCTTCCGTTGGTTTTTCTAAACCGGCGACTAAACGCAGCACGGTGGTTTTACCACAGCCAGACGGCCCTAATAGGGTGACCATGCTTCCTTGCGGAATGGAAAGGCTTAAATCGTCGATGACCGTATTGTCGCCAAAGCGTTTAGTTATATTTTTTAATTCAACGAAACTTTTCTGTGTCATGTCAGTGACTCCATGATTACTGTGCATTTTTGGCTTTGGAACGTGAAACACGGGCTTCGCCAATTAAATAGTCAAATAAGAAGATAATCGCGAGCATGACCACGATCAGAATAGAACCATAGGCAATGGCGACACCATATTCACCATCTTCAACACGGTTCAAGATATAGGCGGTTGCCACACGCGTATCTGGCGTCACTAAGAATACGATGGCGCTAACGGTGGTGATGGCGCGTACGAAGCTGTAGATCAACGCAGATAAAATAGCAGGGCGTAATAATGGCAACAGAATGTGGAAAATTGTGCGCATTGAACCTGCTCGTAAGCTGAGGGAGGCTTCATCTAATGACTTGTCAATTTGCCCTAATCCTGCGATACCTGCACGGATTCCTACAGGCACGTTACGCATGGTCATGGAGATAATCACGATTGCCGCAGTCCCCGTTAAATAGAACGGTGTATCGTTAAAGGCGAGGATATAAGACACCCCAGCCACAGTCCCCGGAACGGCAAAGCACAGCATGGTAGTAAATTCGATGGTTTTCTTACCACGGAAATCTTGGCGAACCACAATATAGGCAATGAGTAATCCTAAGATTGCCGTGATAGGGGCTGCGATACCTGCATATAACAACGTATCCAGCAATGAAGGCCATGCACCATCATCAAAACCTTGCCCAAACAACTTGATAAAGTTATCCAGTGTTAAGGTGTAGTCCACGCCCCAGTTTACGGTGAAACTACCGTAGAAAATACTACCGTATAATAAGACGTTAAAAGCGACCCAAATACCAAGAATTGTTGTCACTGTTGCGACAAGAGAAACTGGCAGTGGTTGCACATCGCCACGGTAAGATTTACCGGAAACGGTGACGTAAGAACGTTTACCAATCCACATGTATTGCACGCAGAAAACCAGCAATGAGAAGACTAATAAGGATGCGCCTAAGGTACTGGCGGCTTGGTAATCGAGCTGAGAACCGGTGATATAGAAGTAAATTTGCGTCGCCAGAACATCAAAGTTACCCCCTAACACTAATGGGTTACTGAAGTCAGCAAGGGATTGCACAATGACAATTAAGAATGCGTTAGCTAGCGCGGGTTTCAACAGCGGCATAAACACGTTGAAAAATGTTTGGTAGCGGTTAGCTCTTAAGGTGTATGACGCTTCTTCCAGTGAAGGGTGAATAGTTTTAATCGCACCATCGAGGATCATAAATGACATCGGCGTAAATGCCAGAACTTGCGCTAACCAAATTCCCGTAAAGCCATACAACCAGTTGGTATTTTCTAACCCCATATAGGTTGCTAAGAATTCGGTGATATAACCGGAACGACCCATCATCAAGGTCACCCCTAAACCAACCACAAATGGCGGGGTAACAATCGGTAGAATTGAGAATACGCGACCAATAATCGCGGAACGCTTAGCAATTCTTGTAGTGTAAATTGCCAGGATTAAACCAAAGAAGGTACATCCAACACCGACGGCTAATGAAAGGAAAATAGAGTTAATAATGACCTGAACAATGTGTGACTGCGTTAAAATAGCCACAAATGCAAATGGTGCAAAATCTCCGTTCCCATCAGTAAACATTGGAATAAAAATTGCCACACTGGGAAATACGATAAACAGCGCAATCAGTGCGACAACGGTGATCAGGGAGCCAATCACAAATTGGTCGCCACCCAGCCACTCTAAGCGAGTGAGGGCATGGGTCATTATCATACCCAATGCAATAAACAGCGTAATGGCTGAGTAGCCTAATCCGGTGCCTACCAAATAGGCACTAATAATGACGACAACGGCGGTAATTGCAGCCACGGCGATGTCGATATAGTGACGCGTTTTTTGGTTGCGATCAGCGGCAGTGATGGGTCTTAACAGTAAAATAGAAGGCAATAGATACCATAGCCAACTGATATTGACACTGCTCCAGCCGTACGCAGCGAAAATCTCTTCTTGGGTTGAGTCGAATAAGCCGTAGTCGAGGCTCCATGAGGGTAACAGAGCGAAGCCCAGCCAAGCTATCAGAATCCAAAGGAAGATACTGTCCTTTTTCTTCGAGGCTGTTAGGGTTAAGGTTTGAGGCATTGTTTTTCCCCTAAGTTCATTATTATTGAGTTAATAATTCATTAATTTAATATCATGATTTATAACGAAAATAATTTTGAGCTTAATTAATATTATCGTTCTAATGAGTGAGCCAGCCTTGAGCCGTCTGCGGATAGCAGACACTCTCTTATTGGGCATCATTTTTATAGTAAGTAGTTAGTACATCAAATCGTTAAGCAAGCGAATAACGCTGAGTGAAATACTCAGTGCGGCGACAAGCGCCGCACTGGGCGTATTACTTACTCATTTTGACTTCAGTCACCCACTTGTTGATCAGATTTTTACGGACTTCAGCATCGCCGTATTTATCCATATCGTAGTTGATTAAGTTTAAGTCTTTAAGTTTCAGAGACAGAGGTGAGGATTCTGCCGTGGTGTTGGTCAGGATTTGGTAAGATTGACCTTGTTTCCAGCTCAGCTCTTGGGCTTCTTTGGAGAGAACAAAATCCACGAACAGTTTGGCATTGTCCATGTTACGCGCGTTTTTCAGAATACTGATCCCGCCGATTTCGTAACCTGTACCTTCACATGGTGCGATTAGTTCTAATGGTGCGCCATTTTCCACTTCTAAAGAATAGTCATGAAGGAAGCCGATACCAATTGCGGATTCGCCGCGTGCTGCGTTACGCGCAGGGGCAATACCTGATTTCGTGTATTGAGAGATGTTAGCGTTTAATTTTTTCAGGTAATCGAATGCTTGCTCGTTGCCCCACAGTTGGTCAAAGGTTGCCAATGCGGTGTAGGCAGTACCTGAACTTTGTGGATCGGCGATTTGAATTTCACCTTTATATTCAGGCTTAGTCAGATCTTTCCAGCAAGTTGGGATTGGTAATCCTTTCTCTTTTAAACGATCTTTATTCACACCAAAACCTAAAATTCCGATATAAACCGCAGAGGAGTAGTTGCCTTTGCGTTTTGCTGGATCTTGGAATTGCGGCATGATTTGAGACAGGTTAGGGGATTTATAAGGTTCTAACAGATCCATTTCACCAGCTTGTGAATGTGGGTCGAGAGTTCCACCATACCAAACGTCTGCTTGTGGGTTGCGTTTTTCAGCTTCGATTTTTGCCAAAGTACTGCCCGAACCATTACGAACGAAGGTGGTTTTAACGTCGTATTTTTTAGCAAATGCTTGCGTTTCCGCTTCGCACATTGCATTGGTCGCACTACAGTAAACCACTAAGCGACCCGCAGCGTTTGCTGCTGTCGTCATAGCGGCAAGGGATAAGCCTGCTGCAACAAGTGTAGAAAGAGTCTTAAGTTTCATTGTCAGTCCTTTATTCACGTTTTCGGATTAACTATTATTATTTGCTGGTGAAACTGCACCAGCTAAATGCTCCCTTTTGCTGACATTAGCAATCAAAAGAGGCATCAGTAGTAGCCCCATCAGAGCGGCTGCACTGGCAAGTAGGGTAAACATGCCCGACCAACCATAATTAGCAATCACTTGAGAGAGCGGCCATCCTGCAATTGCTGCCCCTAAATAAGCGTACAATCCAAGATAACCCGTTACCGTTCCAGCTGCCTTTTTATGACAATATTCTGTAGCAGCTAGACCGACTAACATCTGTGGCCCAAAGACAAAAAAACCGTTGGCTAAGAAGCATGCCGCCAATAGCCCGTAGTGATGAATGGGTATTAACCATAAGGCATTCACCGACACGAATAAGCCTAAGGAAAATAACAAAATCATCGGCGCACGTTGTCCTCTAAAGAGAAGGTCAGAACCCCAACCTGCGCAAAGTGCCCCCAGCAAGCCACCCAATTCAAATAGGGCGAGTGTGGCATTGGCACTTAATAAATTACTTCCGTGTGTTTCGGTTAGCCATAAATTACCCCAATCGTTTATCCCAATACGGATGAGATAAACCAATATGTAGGTGAAACCAAGCAGCCAAATCATCGGGTTAAACACAATGGTTTGTTTTAAGATCACCCACATTGATTGGGGGGGAGAAAGCTGCTCTTGGCGTAACTCTAATGCATCATGTCGCCATTGCCCGACTGTGGGTAAATGTTCTTCTTTTGGCGTTCCTCTAAGCTGGCGACATAGCCATAAACCTAAAATCACACCAATAATGCCCGGAACGATTAACGCCATTTGCCAGCTATAATGGGTTGCGAGTAACGCGGTTAACAGTGGCAGTGCCATTCCACCAAGGTTGATAGAGATATTCCACAGTCCCCACCAAAAACCGCGTTCATTGCGCGAATACCAATGGGTTAGAATGCGCGCACAAGGTGGCCAACCCCAGCCTTGGAAAAACCCGTTTAGTGTCCAAACAACCAGCAATGCAGGAAACGATAAACAATAGGCAAAAATGATATTGAGGATCCCCGTCATGACTAAACCTACCCCCATAAACCAACGGTAGCCTGTAATGTCGTGGAAAATACCGGATATAAACTTGGATAAACCATAAGCAAGGTAAAATGCGGAGGCGATCCAACCAATATCACTTTTGTCTAAAAACAGCTCAACTTGCATGACCGGCATAACAAAATTAAAGCTTTTACGAGTTAGGTAAAAAGCGGCATAACCGATGATCATAGAAAACATCAAGCGGCGACGCCAAAAACGGTAATTGCTGTCTAAACCCAGTTTGCTTTTACCTGTCATGATAGAGTTTCTCCCGTTTGGCAGAATGTAATGAAGTTTTTAAATAAAAGGATGAGATAAGGTATTAGGAGGCTAGGAAATATTCCTATTTTTTCACTATTTCATTTCAAAATGTGGGCAAGTTAACAATTATTTTGGTGCCATTTTTGGTTGTCAGTGTCCAATCCCCGCCTAAGGCGCGAACTCGCTCTTCAATTCCTCGTAAACCGAAGCCTGATGTACGTTTGCTAAAAGGAATGCCTACGCCATTATCATCCACCATGAGCTGTATCGAGTCACCTTGCTGATTGAGCGTAATGTGGATTTTTGTGGCTTTCGCATGTTTGCTAATGTTATTCAGCAGTTCCTGAACCAGACGATAAAGGGTGAACAGTACCGTGTCGTTGGCTGGGGTTTCGGTTAGTCCATAATGAAAGTCACATTGAATATTATTTTCTTCAAACGCGAATTCACCGATTAAATGAGTGAGGGCATTTTCGAGGGACATTTCATCTAGCACTGGGGGGCGCAATTGACGTAATAGATGACGGGTAGCTTGGTGAATTTGTAGTGCAAGCTCATTGATTTGACTCGCCGCGTTATAGCTCAGATCGTTGGTCGCTGTTTTTTTCACTAGCATTGATTGGATCTGAATGGCGGTAATGTTCTGCCCAATTTCATCATGGAGCTCACGGGCGATATCTTTTTTTACATCTTCTTCAGTGTGAACCAGTTGGCGCATCAGGTCGCGACGTGCATGAAGTTCTTGCTCTAACCGCTGGCGATAACGTTGCAAGTTGCTGGATAGCTGTTTTTGGCGGCTGATAGCAATCCCGAGCCCAATGCCAATTAAAGCTTGAGAGCTTAAAAAAAGTTGGAGCTCTTGAAGATCAACAAACGCCCCATGGAATTGTCTGGCAAACGTGATGATTAAACTGCCTAACAGTGCGGACAGCACACCACCTTGCCAGCCATAGCGATAAGCCATAAAAATATTGGGAATAAAAACTAATAAAACAATGAGTTGTTCAATTTCAGGGGCGAAGAAAATCTGGGCGCTTAAACCGACCAGACAAAAAAGGAAACACCATATAATCAATGAAGTACGTAATTGTTTATCCGTTGTACCGTAGTCGAGGAGCATATGGTAATGCTGTTCATGCAGATATTCATAAATCAGATATACAAAGGGGGATAACAAGATTCCACCCGTAAATGTCGTGAGAAACAGTTGGCTAATAGAGTATTGGGAGAGTAGTCCGAACAGTAAGGCACTCAGAACACTATTGGCGGCAACGCCAGCTAGTAGCAAAATAAGTCGTTGCCAGTAAAGGGTATATCGCCACCAAATATTCTGGATAACGATTGCAACAAGCAAACTTAATAGCGGCGATAATAACAAAATAGGCTGTGTTACTAATTGCTCTTCAGCGAGCCAGTAAGTGAGTAGCCCTTCAGCAAGCAAAACAGTTGGCCAGTAGCGACGCCATAATAAAATCATTAAGGTTAAGCGTAAGGCTTGGGGAAGAAATAACGTCGCTTGAAAGCTATTTTGGCTGAGATAAAAACCAATAATCCATAATCCCACCCAAATCAGCGAGTAGGTAAATAATAGGAATAGAGACTGTAATCCTAAACGAGCCGCTTTGTTCATGATTATTTACCTTGATGGGATTCGCAGAAATTAGACTACCTAGAAATGATGTTGTGTTCTAACGCGTAATGCACTAAATCAATGGTGCTTTCACATTGTAATTTGCCAAGAACATTGGCACGGTGTACATGCACTGTTTTATGGCTCAGGTTTAATTGTTCTGCAATCACTTTTACGCTGAGACCTGCGACCAGCAAGTTAAAAACTTCGCGCTCACGGTTGGTCAGTTCTTGAATGCCTTGTTTCTGTTGGGGTGTTTGGCGTAATGCGCGCATGGCATCGGCGCATAAGTAGCATCCACCTTGGTATACTGAGCGAACCGCTTGCACTAACTCTTCGGGTCCGCAGCATTTGGTGAGATAGGCACTGGCACCTGCATCTAGTGCACTTTGTACAAAGGCAGGAGTGTCATAGATACTTAAAATTATGGTACGAAAATCGGGCTTTTTTTTACGTAAGCGAGTTAGCAGTTGTAAACCGCTCTCATCGGGCATTGAAATATCCATAATTGCCACGTCAATATCGAGGCTAATTAGGTGCGGCCATGCTTCTTGTGCACTCGCATATTGCCCCACGATACTAATGTCAGGTTCTAACGTTAGTAATTGAGCAAAACCGGAGCGAACAACAATATGGTCATCAATAAGGGCTATTTTTATCATTGTAATATCGAGAGTAAGTAGGAGACCATTTGCCAGTCTTATATCAATATAGGGATGGATAAGCTAGCGGAATAACATAAAATTCTGACGTACATCAGAAATGAAACGCGCAGGATCATAGCGATAACAAATGGGATGGCAATATTTTATTTGGTCGAATACGGTGTTTTCCCTCGGAAAAAAACAGCATTTGCTTAAGGACAATACACTCGCTACTAAAATACAGCAAAAGCGAGTGGGGAATACAATTAGCCAATTTGCGCTTCTAGAATGGATAAGTCACAGTCAGTTTTGAGGATATTCGTGGTTTTTAAGCCAGCCTGCTGCAATAGTATCTCCAGTTCTTCTTGGGTACGCTCATCGGCACCAATGATCAAGTGGGAACAAAGTAGACCAAGATTTTTACCAAAATTTGGCTGATTATCGTGGCTAAGATGAATATCAATTAACAACACTTTTGATGTTTTGGTCATCGACTGGCGAATAGTGGTCAGTATTTGAATTAGATGATCATCATCCCAGTCTCGGCAAATAGATTTCAGTAAATAAAAATCAGCACTCGGGACTTTTTCAAAGAAAGATCCATTCTCTATTTTCCAGCGGCTATCATCATTTAGCTTATGCAGGATATGTTTATCAGTTACTGCTTTCATGTCAAAGAGAACGCCTTCGGTTTTTGGATTAGCGTCTAATACTCCAAGAAGTAAACCGCCAGTCCCCCCGCCAATATCGGCAATCAGACTATTTTCTGGGAAAGGGTATTTTGCGGTGATAAATGGATTTTCTAGGGTAGAAAATGAGGCCATTCCATCGTGAAAATTATGAGGAAGATTGGCATTTTTTTCCCAATATTCAAAAAAGCTCTCTCCAAAAATACGTTTAAAAATAGGTTCTCCAAGCGCCATTTCGGCAACGTGTAAAGAGGGCTCCCAAAGCGTTTTGTCGGTTAACATTAGCACAGCCTTATGGAGAGAATGAGGGTGATCGGCTAAGAGAAACTCAGCCTCCGGTGTCATGGCAAATTGATGTTTATCGACAGCAGTAAAAATGTTTTGTGTCGCGAGTAACCGTAATATTTTATGGATCATTGTGGCATTAGCTTCTATTTTTTGTGCAATTTGCTTAGCGGTTTGGGGTCCGTCTTGTAGGTGTTCAGCAAGTTTGAGTTTTATAGCTGCACGTAACGCAGCTTGAAAGATAAAACCGACTGACTTATGGAGTAAGCGAATACCGGGTTCTAAATGTGATAAAGGTTGAGATGAGGGTAAAGACATATAATCTCCGGATGTTGATGGGCAGAATGTTGAGTGGATATGTGAAGTATTGTCGGAATAGGAAAAACCTTCAAAATCATAAATTAACTTGATTGGTATAAAAATGATGTCGTTGTTGTTCATCTGGCTCTCAAACCAGCATTCAGTTAAATCAAATAACGATGTCTAAAATTAGCGACAAACAGCGATTGACACTGTCGCCAAAAGGAGACATTTATCCCATTGATAAATAATGATTTTAAAAATCAGGGTATTCACTGTCTTGAATTGGAGACAGATCGGTAGGAGATAACGAGAAATTTTCATCCTTCACAGTGAGTCAGAGAAAGTATGAATAGATAAAAAAATAAAAACATAATAAAAACAGAAGATTAAAAAATGGTTTGAAAAGTTGGCACGGGTTGTGCATAATATCAATCAGTTGCTCATTCAACTGCTTATGTAGGTCCAAGCTTGTAGAGATTCAAGCAATTGGGAACATACCACATAAAACCCGAATGACGCCAAAGTAAGGTGCCTACCGTCCAATATCATCGATATTCGCTTTCGAGCTTTATCAAACACAGGGCGACACGTTGAGTGAGGCACCACCTATATGATTATCTTTAATGAAAGACATAATCATATAAAAAAAATCAGACATTTATAGTCAATGTCGAACATCGCTGGCGGAGGAAAGACGCAATTCTTTCCTCCGCCTTCCCATTTCTAGCGCCTCGATCTCTTCAAACTCACGTTTATCTATTGACGTGTTTTAATCCTTATATATTTAATCTATTTATCTGAAATTATTCACATTTCATGCAACTTCTTGGCATGTTCATTGCTATCTATCTGTACACTCGTTTGGCAATCATCAATGCAAACAGCGCTTTTCGCATTAAGCGGAGTTCTGCTAACATTGAATTACATATAAATAGGTATGAGATGAATGCGTTGAGTAAATTGCGCCTTTTCCCGCGCTCATTGCGGCAGTTAGTGGTTATGGCATTTTGGCTAGTACTTTTGCCATTACTGGTATTGGCTTATCAAGCCTACCAAAGCTTAGAACAACTGAGTAATCAAGCGGCAGAAATTAATAAAACCACATTACTTGATGCGCGGCGCAGTGAAGCGATGAGTAGCCTTGCGCTGGAAATGGAACGTAGTTATCGCCAATATTGCGTGTTGCAGGACAAAGCATTGCAGACACAATACCAAAAGCAATTTGCTGACTATGAACAAATGCTTGAGCGCCAGAAAACAATCTTGCCTGAAACACCTGAGCTACTTGGATTATCAGCTGGCTTGCAGAAGCTCACTGCGATTAGTTGTGAAAATAACGAACCGACAGAATCAACCACTAAAGTTTTAGAGCAATTTTCTGCGCAAAATACTGCGGTTGTACAGCAGACTCGCGAAGTGATCTTCAGCCGTGGTGAACAACTCCAAAAAGCCATTGCTAGCAAAGGGCAGCTATTTGGTTGGCAAACTCTGCTGCTTTTTTTACTGAGTGCATTATTGGTCACATTATTTACTCGTATGATCATCGGTCCGGTTAAAATCATTGAGCGAATGATTAACCGTTTAGGGACTGGGCTGACACTTGAGAATGATACCGACCGCTTTAAGGGTCCAAGAGAGCTACGAATCATTGCTCAACGTATTATTTGGTTAAGCGAACGCCTTGCGTGGTTAGAGTCGCAGCGCCATGAATTTTTACGCCATATTTCCCATGAATTGAAAACGCCCCTAGCCAGTATGCGCGAAGGGACTGAGTTATTGGCTGACGAGGTGGCGGGACCTTTAACCAGTTCGCAAAAAGAGGTTGTGGAAATTCTGGATCAAAGTAGCAAGCATCTTCAGCAACTTATTGAACAGCTTCTTGACTATAATCGAAAACTCGTTGATGAACCGCCAGTTGCCCAGCAGGTGGACTTGAAAAAGCTGATAAAAGACATTGTTAATGCGCATAATTTACCTGCGAGAGCAAAAAATATTACGACAGAAGTCCGCTTAAAAGTAGAAAGTTGCCTTGCGGAACCAACCTTACTCGGAAGGGTTATTGATAATATCTACTCCAATGCGGTGCACTATGGTGGCGAATCAGGTAATATTTGGATTTCAAGCCGCAGAACGGGAAATAAATTACTCATTGAAGTTGCCAATACTGGCACGCCTATTCCTGAATCTGAGCAGAATATGATTTTTGAACCTTTCTACCAAGGCAGCCTCCAAAGAAAAGGAGCTGTCAAAGGAAGTGGATTAGGGCTGAGCATTGCGCAAGATTGTATTAAGCAAATGGGCGGTGAGTTATCATTAGTGCCGCATAAATCAGCAGATGTTTGCTTCCGAATTGAACTGCCTTTAACCGCAGAGAATGAATAATAATGCAAAACAGGTCTACAGATTTCTTGGCAGTATTGTGTAATACAATATTGTTGAAGACAAAATTAACCTCAATTCGCCGTGGGAGCTGTGTTAAGCCTTCCCGCGTCGGAACGCCTTTGGGAATGCTTTTATTCTCACTTATTTTAACTGGCTGTGTTGCGAAGAACGGACAATCTCCATTAGACACCTTAGCGAAAGTGGTGATCCCTGAAGTGAAAACAACGGATTATCGCTATGCTTCTTGCGAATCCATCTGGGAAAACCAAGAGCCTACCTCGCAGGAAAATGCCCTCTATTGGTTACGAATGATGGGTTGTGTAGACAGAATGGATGCCGATAAAGCACGCGCAGAAGCGGCAAAAATAGAGGTGAATAATTGGTCAACTTCATTCACGAAAAATATTCTATTAGGTTCCGCGGAACCCACCATCGCTGAACGTCGCCAGATGTTGGATAGCATTAATACCTATAGCTTGAGTTTCCCAACGCCTATTCGGCCATTGCTACAATTATGGCGTGAACAGCAGGTTCAACAGATTAATCTAGCGGATGCGAACGCGCGGTATAAGCGTATGCAGCAAGAGATGGATGGAAAACTTGACCGTCTAAAAGAAGATAACGCTAAGCTACGTTTCGAGCTTGATAATACCTCCCGCAAGTTAGAAAACCTGACGGATATCGAACGTCAGCTCTCTTCACGCAAAAAAAATGCGAATGAAGCCGAAAAAGAAGATGAAGCGGCTGTCGCTGCCCCCGCGGAGACAACGCCAGCACCTACCGAACAGAATTCCTCGGAGAATAAAACACAATGACCAGCCGTAAGTCAGCTAACTTACTTTTGGTGGATGATGATCCCAGCCTGTTAAAATTGCTTGGAATGCGTCTAAGTAGTGAAGGATTTAAAGTCTCAACAGCAGAAAGCGGACCTGAAGCGCTAAAATTACTGCAAAAAGAAAAAATTGACTTAGTCATTAGCGATTTACGCATGGACGAGATGGATGGTATGGCACTGTTTGATGAAGTGCAAAAAGCCCATCCCAACCTTCCTGTGATTATCTTAACCGCTCATGGCTCGATTCCCGATGCAGTGGCAGCGACTCAACGCGGTGTATTTAGTTTCTTAACGAAACCTGTTGATAAAGACGCACTCTACAAAGCCATTGATGAAGCGCTAGCGTTGTCATCAACGCCAATAAGTAATGTAGAGTGGAACTCGGGTATTGTGACTCGCAGCCCACTCATGATCCGTCTGCTTGAGCAGGCTCACATGGTGGCTCAGTCTGATGTCAGTGTGCTCATCAATGGGCAAAGTGGTACAGGTAAAGAAGTATTAGCGCAAGCTATTCACAAGGTGAGCCCTCGTGCTCATAAGCCGTTTATTGCGATTAACTGTGGTGCGCTGCCTGAACAATTACTTGAATCTGAACTGTTTGGACATGCTAAAGGCGCATTTACGGGAGCGGTGAGTAGCCGTGAAGGGCTATTTTTTGCAGCCAGCGGCGGTACGCTCTTTTTAGATGAGATTGGTGATATGCCAATGCCACTTCAAGTGAAATTACTGCGTGTTTTGCAGGAGCGAAAAGTACGCCCTTTGGGAAGTAACCGAGATTTAGATATTGATGTGCGGATCATTTCTGCTACTCACCGTAACTTACCTAAAGCGATGGAAAAAAATGAGTTTCGTGAAGATCTCTATTATCGCTTGAATGTGGTGAACTTACGGATCCCTGCATTAAATGAACGCGCTGAAGATATTCCATTATTAGCAAATCATTTATTACGTGAAGCTGCGAACCGGCATAAGCCTTTTGTGCGCAGCTTTTCGAGTGATGCGATGAAGTGTTTGATCACTGCAAGTTGGCCCGGAAATGTGCGTCAATTAGTCAACGTGATTGAGCAATGTGTTGCATTAACAACATCCCCAGTAATTAGTGAAGCCTTGGTTAGCCAAGCATTAGAAGGGGAGAATACGGCGTTACCGACCTTTGTAGAAGCGCGTAACCAATTTGAATTGAATTATCTGCGTAAGTTATTGCAGATGACAAAAGGCAACGTGACCCAAGCTGCACGTATGGCGGGACGCAACCGTACCGAGTTTTATAAACTACTCGGGCGTCACGATTTAGAAGCGAATGATTTTAAAGAATAAAACCTTTATAGCCTAAAGGATTAAGGGAGAGTAAACACGTTATGAGCCGTAAGCTTAATATCTCACTGGCACAACTTAACTGGCTAGTTGGTGACATTGAAGGCAACTGCGAACGCATGTTGCAAACTGTTGAAGAACAGGGAAAAAATACTGATATTGTCATGTTCTCTGAGCTGGCTCTGACAGGGTATTCCCCTGAAGATTTACTCTTCCGCCACGATTTTGAAGAGCGATGCACTGCGCAATTAAAACGTTTACAACAAGCTAGCAGTCAATGCGGGATCATCGTGGGACATCCGTGGTACGAAGAGAATGAAATTTATAACGCATTATCATTTTTCTACCAAGGCAAGCTATTAGCCCGTTATTTTAAGCAAGAACTGCCTAATTACGGCGTTTTTGATGAGCCTCGTTACTTTACTGCGGCGGAAAAAACGTGCGTGGTGGAATTCAAAGGTTATCAGCTCGGTTTACTGATTTGTGAAGATATTTGGTATGACGAACCCATTGATGCCGTTAAAGGGGCGGGTGCTGACCTCGTATTGACTATCAATGCATCTCCATATGATCTGAATAAAGAACATATTCGTAGTGATCTGCTGGTGGAGCATGCTCAGCGTACCGGTTTGCCGATTGTTTATCTTAACCAAGTGGGTGGACAAGACGAACTCGTATTTGATGGTGGCTCGAAAGTGCTGGCAAACAAAGGCAAGCAAGTCTATCAAATGGTTGAATTTGCAGAGCAAGTGGCGACAGTCACCTTTGAAGATGTGAAATTAGTGACTGAGCAGCCGAAACAGCCTGAAGCGTCTCAAATCGCGCAGGTATATCAAGCATTAGTCTTAGCCACTCGCGATTACATCAATAAAAATGGCTTCAATGGGGCGATTTTAGGACTATCTGGCGGGATTGATTCAGGATTAACCGTGGCGATTGCGGCAGATGCTATTGGGAAAGATCGTGTTCAAGCCGTGATGATGCCATTTCGTTATACGTCAGAAATGAGCATTCATGATGCGAAAGAGCAGGCTGAATTGTTAGGTGTTGAGTTTGATATTGTGTCTATTGAGCCGATGTTTGATGCTTTTATGGCTCAATTACAACCGATGTTTGAGGGAACTCAACCGGATACTACCGAAGAAAACTTACAAGCTCGTTGCCGCGCCGTTATTTTAATGGCGATGTCCAATAAACGCCGCCGCTTAGTGCTGACAACCAGCAATAAAAGTGAGTCAGCAGTAGGGTACTCAACGCTATATGGTGATATGGCAGGTGGCTTTGATGTCCTAAAAGATGTACCGAAAACACTGGTCTTTGAACTGGCTAAATATCGTAATACAATATCGCCGGCAATTCCGCAGCGCGTGATTGATAGACCACCTTCAGCGGAACTCGCGCCAGGTCAGTTGGACCAAGATAGCTTACCGCCTTACGATGTGTTAGATGCTATCTTAGACGGTTATGTAGAAAAAGATTTATCTGTGGCTGATCTTATTAAGCTCGGATTTGATAGAGAAATCGTTCGCAAAGTTGTGCGTCTTGTCGATATTAACGAATATAAACGCCGTCAGGCTCCTGTTGGACCACGGATCACAATGCGTAATTTCGGTAAAGATCGTCGTTATCCGATTACCTCAGGTTTTGGCCGGAAAAACTGGTCATAACAGGGACTGAATATGAAAAAAATTGATGCAATTATAAAGCCATTTAAACTTGATGATGTACGCGAGGCTTTAGCCGAAGTGGGGATCACTGGCATGACCGTAACCGAAGTGAAAGGCTTCGGTCGTCAAAAAGGTCACACGGAACTTTATCGTGGTGCAGAATATATGGTCGATTTTTTACCTAAAGTAAAAATCGAGATTGTGGTGCCTGACGATATCGTTGAAAGCTGTGTCGAAACCATCATGCAGACAGCGCAGACTGGCAAAATTGGTGATGGTAAGATTTTTGTGTATGACGTCGCTCGAGTGATCCGTATTCGTACGGGAGAACAGGATGAAGAAGCGATTTAACGATTTCAGTTAATTTGCTAACTTGAACCATTCAAGCTTAGTTATTTGAGTGAAAAGTGCGGTAACGGAATAAATATATCCTACTTGGGATGACAATATATTTATATGCGAGTCCGTTACCGCAAAATGAAAAACAATTTAAATTAAAGTCTTAAAAAACAATTTACTATAATGAATAATTTTCATTAATTCAGTGGCAATACCTTATGAGGACCGAAACACTCATAATGAATGCTATCCGCAGTAACGCCCATTTCAATCAGCTGTTTTCTGACATGTTGCATAAAGCCGACAGGTCCGCAGAAGTAGAATTGCATATTCGGCTGAAGCACTTTGTTTTTCACTTGTGCTAAATCCAGTAATCCGCGGTATTGATAGTCTGTACCCAACTGGTCTTGTTGCGTTGGCTGGTTGAACCAAACTGCCGAATGACCTTGCTCATGCTGTGCTATTAGATTGCTAACTTCTTGATCAAATGCGTGAACATCACCATTCTCAGCAGCATGCAGCCAATTGATTGGTGCTGGATGTTGTTGATGTGTGAGATGGTTAAGCATGCTGAGCATTGGGGTTAACCCTACACCTGCAGAAATCAGTGTGACTGGTGTTTGTGGATCGACATCAAGGAAAAAGTCGCCGCAAGGTGGCGCTAAGCGAACGATATCACCTTCATTGAGATGTTGGTGTAAAAAGCCTGATACTGTGCCTTGCTCTTCACGTTTCACCGCTATACGGTAGGTTTTGCCGTTTGGTGCGCTAGTGAGTGAGTACTGACGAATTTCTTGATTCTCAAAGCTATTTTCGTTCAGATAGACGGTAATGTATTGTCCTGGGCGGTAGTCAGCAACGGGGTTTCCATCAACAGGTGTGAATTCAAAACTAGTGATGACTGTGCTTTGTGGCTGCTTTTTAGTCACTCTAAATTCTCTTAAACCTTCCCAACCACCTGCTTTTTCAGCATTTTCATGATAAATCGCATTTTCACGATTAATAAAAATATCAGCGAGTACACCGTAAGCTCTGCCCCATGCATCTAAGACTTCCTGACCTGGGCTAAGTAGCTCATCAATTGCAGCTAACAAATTTTCCCCAACAATGGGGTAGTGTTCAGGTTTGATATTTAAGCTGACATGCTTCTGAGCAATTTTTTCCACCGCGCCAATCAGGGCTTCAGGGGTTTCAATATGCACAGCATACGCACAAATGGCGTTGAATAAAGCTTCACGCTGATCCCCATTTTTTTGGTGAGTCATATTAAAAATATCTTTCAGTTCTGGATGTTGTTTGAACATCCGGTCATAAAAGTGAGCGGTTAGCTTAGGACCCGTTGCAGCGATAGCGGGGATAGTGGATTTAATTGTGGCGATAGTTTGTTGGTCAAGCATACAGGTGCTCCTGAATTATTTTCATGATTTTATGAATTTACAAACATGTATTTTATATGCAACTTATAATATTTAACGGTAAATGTAAATAATTAACGTGTCAAAAAGTGAGGGAATTCACTGCAAAGTTAGAGGTCGCTTGCAAAGTTAGATATTCATCTCGGTATTATTAAAATATGCACTATTATATTTTGTGTTGTTTAAGGCTATCTGAAAGCAAAAAAATTAATGCAATCGTTTGCGTATATTTTTTCTTAGGGGCTATCTCAATGGCGAAAAAGAGTTTACACTGTCAGTCATTAAGTTGAATTGATTGTTACCTTATTGAATTGCTGAGGCAGGAGAAGCGAATGTTAAAGCGTGAAATGAATATTGCAGATTACGACCCACAACTGTGGGAAGCAATGGAAAAAGAAGTACAACGTCAAGAAGAACACATTGAATTAATTGCTTCTGAAAACTACACCAGCCCACGAGTTATGCAAGCTCAAGGCTCTCAGCTGACCAATAAATATGCGGAAGGTTACCCAACTAAACGTTATTACGGTGGTTGTGAATTTGTTGACGTTGTTGAGCAATTAGCTATCGACCGTGCGAAAGAGTTATTTGGTGCTGATTACGCAAACGTACAGCCACACTCAGGTTCACAAGCTAACGCGGCTGTCTATATGGCACTTCTTCAACCAGGCGACACTGTATTAGGTATGAACCTTGCGCACGGTGGTCACTTAACTCATGGTTCTCCAGTCAACTTCTCCGGTAAGCTGTATAACATCGTTCCTTATGGTATCGATGAAAGCGGTAAAATTGATTACGACGATATCGCTGCACAAGCGAAAAAACACCAACCAAAAATGATCATCGGCGGTTTCTCCGCGTATTCCGGTGTGGTTGATTGGGCAAAAATGCGTGAAATCGCTGATAGCATCGGTGCTTATCTGTTCGTTGATATGGCTCACGTTGCGGGTCTGGTGGCTGCGGGGGTGTATCCTAACCCAGTTCCACATGCTCATGTCGTCACGACGACAACACACAAAACTTTAGCAGGTCCACGCGGTGGTTTGATCCTGGCTAAAGGTGGTGATGAAGATCTGTATAAACGTCTGAACTCTGCGGTATTCCCAGGTTCACAAGGTGGTCCTCTGATGCACGTTATCGCGGGTAAAGCAGTAGCACTGAAAGAAGCGATGGAACCTGCGTTTAAAACTTACCAACAGCAAGTCGCTAAAAATGCGAAAGCCATGGTGGAAGTTTTCCAACAGCGCGGCTTTAAAGTCGTTTCTGGCGGTACTGAAAACCACCTGTTCTTAGTTGACTTAGTTGACAAAGACATCACGGGTAAAGACGCGGATGCTGCATTGGGTCGCGCCAATATCACTGTGAATAAAAACAGCGTACCTAACGATCCGAAGAGCCCATTTGTAACTTCTGGTGTTCGTATTGGCTCTCCTGCAATTACACGTCGTGGCTTCAATGAAGCAGATGCTCGCGAGCTAGCTGGCTGGATGTGTGATATTCTGGACAACCTCAATGACGAAGCGACCATTGAAGCCGTTAAACAGAAAGTATTAGCTATCTGTAAAAAATACCCAGTTTACGCATAATTTAAACTGATTAGTTATCTAAACCCGCTTCTACATCGTGTAAAAGCGGGTTTTTTGCATTGAAAAAAGGGAGGAGTGATGGTTATCCCATCAACGCGCTGGTTAGCGATTGATTATTTTACCTACTTTTTTGCCTACAGTATTTTCCTACCATTTTGGTCGGTATGGCTGCAAGGTGAGGGTATTGATGCCGAAATGATCGGGTTATTGCTTGGCATAGGGCTCGCGGCGCGTTTTTTAGGTGCAATGTTTATTACTCCTCAAGTCAAAGAACCGTCGAAGTTGATTAATGGTTTGCGATTGCTGGCTGCACTTTCCCTCATTTTTTCAATTGGATTTTCATTCGGCTCTCACTGGGCTTGGTTAATGTTTGTCATGATAGGGTTTAACCTCTTTTTTGCACCGATGGTGCCATTGGGGGACTCATTAGCGGGAACATGGCAGAAGCAATTCACATTTGACTACGGCAAAATTCGTGTTTGGGGCTCCATCGCCTTTATTATTGGCTCGTCTTCTATGGGCTATTTTGCGGGAGTATGGGGACATACTTCAATTATGGTCGCACTTGTGATTAGTTGTGCTGCACTATTATTTGGAGCGATGTTAAAACCTGCCATTATGCCAGCAGGGGTAGCTAAAACAGAAGGCACTAATAAGGTCTCATTTAAACAACTGATTGCAGATAAAAACGTCCTGATGTTTCTCATCTGTGTGACATTATTACAAGGCGCTCATGCCGCATATTATGGTTTTGCTTCTTTGTTTTGGAAAGAAGCCGGCTATTCAGATTTGGTGATTGGAAATTTATGGTCACTGGGTGTGGTGGCGGAAGTTATTGTATTCATGTTGAGTCACCGTTTATTCCGCCGCTGGAGCGCTCGAAATTTATTATTATTATCGGCAGTTTGTGGAATTATTCGGTGGGGAATGATGGGGGCATTTACTGCGCTACCTGTATTGATCATCGTGCAAGTTTTACATAGCGGCACGTTTACGGTATGTCACTTAGCGGCGATGCGCTTTATCAGTGCACGTAAAGAGAATGAAATCATTCCGTTGCAAGGTGTATACTCGGCATTAGCAACAGGAGGCGGGCTTGCGGTGATTACCATCATGGTCGGTTATATATATGAACGCATGCCTGATCAACATGGTGTTGTATTTTACTTGATGGCGCTGTTGGCTGTACCTGCATTATTTATTCGCCCAAAAGTGAGTGTTCAAGCGTAACAAACAACATTATGAAAGATAAAAAGGCGCTGAGGTTTATAACCTAGCGCCTTTTTTATCTGTCTTGAATTCTGCGGGAATTAGCGTTTTAACGCTTCAGATAATTCATCTTTCATTGCAGCTAAAATATCGCGAACAACACGTGGGCTACCTGCAACTAAGTTGCCTGATGCTAAATAGTTATGACCACCAACGAAGTCAGTCATGATCCCACCTGCTTCACGCATGATAAGCTCGCCACCTAAGAAATCCCATGGTTTTAAGCCGATTTCAAAGTAAGCATCAACACGACCCGCCGCCACGTAGCATAAATCCAGAGCCGCAGAACCTGTGCGACGGAAATCAGCGCACTGTTCAAACATTTTGCCCATGATATTCATGTAGATAGGTGCATGTTGTTTGTGTTTGAATGGGAAGCCAGTTGCAACAACTGCGCCTTCAAGATCACGTTTCTCAGCCATACGTAAACGGTAGCCGTTCATTTGAGCGCCTTGACCGCGTACAGCAGTAAATAATTCGTTACGCATTGGGTCATAGACAGCAGCAACTTCTGTACGACCTTTAACGCGTACAGCGATAGAAACTGAGAAGTGAGGGAGACGTTTTGTGAAATTGGTGGTGCCATCCAGTGGATCGATTACCCATTGAATATCATCATCTTTACCTAATAATTCACCACTTTCTTCAGTGATGATTGTGTGGTCTGGGTAAGATTTACGAATAATATCAACGATGATTTGTTCAGCGTCTCGGTCAACGTTAGTGACGAAATCGTTAGAACCCTTTTGGGTTACAGTCACATTCTGAGGGTCTTCATAGTTTTTAGCTATGTAATTACCAGCCTTACGTGCAGCACGTATGGCGATGTTAAGCATCGGATGCATGGGTATTTTCCACTGGGATGTTAAAGAACGAAAAACAAGAGACGCAAAGTATATAGATGTTCGTCACAATAAGCAATTTTGTGTTAGACTCTTGCGATTAATTTTTCATGATAATGTATAAACCATGCTAGAAAATATCCGTATCGTTCTTGTTGAAACCTCACACACTGGCAATATGGGCTCAACGGCCCGCGCAATGAAAACAATGGGGCTTTCAAACCTTTATTTAGTCAACCCACTTGTTGAACCTGATTCTCACTCTATCGCATTATCGGCGGGAGCGAGTGATGTTATCGGTAATGCCAAAGTCGTGAAATCTCTCGATGAGGCGCTGGAAGGGTGCAAACTGGTTATTGGCACCAGTGCACGTTCTCGTACGCTTTCTTGGCCAATGGTTGAGCCTCGTGAATGTGGCGTAAAATCGGTTGAACAAGCTAAAGATGCACCCGTTGCCATTGTTTTTGGGCGTGAAAGAGTCGGCTTAACTAACGAAGAATTGCAAAGATGTAATTATCATCTTTATATTCCGACTAACCCTGAATATGGTTCGTTGAACTTGGCGATGGCGGTACAGTTGGTCAGCTACGAAATCCGCATGGCGTATTTGGCAATTGCTGAAAAAAATACGCAAACATCAGTGGATGATGAGGTAGAATACCCACCTGCTGAAGATTTAGAGCGTTTTTACGTTCATCTTGAAAGCGTATTGAATGAATCCGGCTTTATTCGCAAGGCGCACCCAGGGTTGATTATGAATAAACTACGACGTTTATTTACCCGTGCCCATGTAGAAACTCAAGAGTTGCATATTCTTCGTGGCATTTTGACTTCAATGGAAAAATGGGCGAAAAAATGAGGTTAATGCTGTGGTAAAGTAAGCAATAATACTTGAGTAAATTAGTCAGGTAAATAGTTGACCAAATTACTCAGGTATGTCACAATTATTGCATATTTTACCACGGAGTATTTATGTTATGAGACTCACTTCTAAAGGGCGTTACGCAGTAACTGCGATGTTAGATGTCGCGTTACATTCTCAGACAGGTCCAGTACCTTTAGCTGACATTTCTGAACGTCAGGGAATTTCCCTCTCTTATCTTGAGCAACTCTTCTCTCGTTTACGTAAAAACGATTTAGTTTCTAGTGTGCGCGGTCCTGGTGGTGGTTATCTGCTTGGGCGTGACGCAGACCAAATTTTTGTTGCTGAAGTAATTGCTGCGGTTGATGAATCCGTTGATGCGACTCGTTGTCAGGGTAATAAAGAAGGTTGTCAAAATGGTGACCGTTGCTTAACTCACGCATTATGGCGTGACCTAAGTGACAGAATTACAAGTTTCCTCAGTAGCATTAGTCTTGATGAATTAGTTAAAAATCAAGAGGTTATGGATGTTGCTGACAGGCAAGATAATGAAAAGCGTAAAACGATGCTAAACGGCATTACGCCAGAGTCCATTATCAATATTCGTGCCTAATAGTTCGTATCTAACATAAAGATAGATTATAAATTGCAGTCGATCACCAAATAGTGAAAAAGCCCAGTTATAGCGGTTTCCACTCTTGGGGTCATTAAAAAATTAAAGGCAAAGTTGTCTTGTCCTTTGGAGTATGTGAGCAATGAAATTACCGATTTATCTAGATTATTCAGCTACAACGCCAGTTGACCCACGCGTTGCTGAAAAAATGATGCAATGTTTAACAATGGATGGGAATTTTGGTAACCCAGCATCTCGTTCACACCGTTTCGGCTGGCAAGCTGAGGAAGCGGTAGATATTGCACGTAATCAAATCGCTGAATTAGTGAATGCGGATCCGCGTGAAATCGTTTTCACATCAGGTGCAACAGAATCTGATAACTTAGCTATCAAAGGTGCAGCCCAATTTTATCAGAAGAAAGGCAAGCACATCATCACATGTAAAACAGAGCACAAAGCTGTTCTGGATACATGCCGCCAATTAGAGCGCGAAGGTTTTGAAGTGACTTACTTAGCACCTCAAAGCAACGGCTTAATCGACCTGAAAGAGTTAGAAGCGGCAATGCGTGAAGATACTATTTTAGTGTCAATCATGCATGTGAATAACGAAATTGGTATTGTTCAGGATATTGCTGCAATTGGCGAATTATGTCGCAGCCGCGGTATCGTATTCCATGTGGATGCGACGCAAAGTGTAGGTAAATTACCTATCGATTTGTCAGCATTAAAAGTTGATCTAATGTCATTCTCTGCTCACAAACTATACGGACCAATGGGTATCGGCGCGCTGTATGTTCGTCGTAAACCGCGTATCCGTTTAGAAGCGCAGCAACACGGCGGTGGTCATGAACGTGGTATGCGTTCAGGAACATTACCTGTTCACCAAATCGTGGGTATGGGCGAAGCGTATCGCATCGCTAAAGAAGAAATGGCTCAAGAATCTGAACGTCTGCGTGGTTTACGCTTACGTTTATGGAACGGTATCAAAGATATCGAAGAAGTTTACCTGAACGGTGACTTAGAAAATGGTGCGCCGCACATTCTTAACGTCAGCTTCAACTATGTTGAAGGTGAATCATTAATGATGTCGTTGAAAGACCTAGCAGTTTCCTCTGGTTCCGCTTGTACATCTGCAAGTTTAGAACCTTCTTATGTGCTGCGTGCTTTAGGTATGAATGACGAACTGGCTCATAGCTCAATTCGCTTCTCTTTAGGTCGCTTTACCACAGAAGAAGAAATTGACTATGCAATCAAACAGATTCATGGTGCAATCGGCCATTTACGCGAGCTGTCTCCTTTATGGGATATGTTTAAAGCAGGCGTGGATCTTAACAGCATCGAATGGTCTCACCATTAATCAGACAGTTTTAGGAGTTTAAGAATGGCTTACAGCGAAAAAGTTATCGATCATTATGAAAATCCACGTAACGTTGGTTCATTTGATAACAATGACCCAAGCGTGGGTAGCGGTATGGTGGGTGCACCTGCTTGTGGTGACGTCATGAAATTGCAAATTAAAGTCAATGATGATGGCATTATCGAAGATGCACGCTTTAAAACTTATGGTTGCGGTTCTGCGATTGCATCAAGTTCACTGGTTACAGAGTGGATGAAAGGCAAAAGTTTAGATGAAGCCGAGTCAATCAAAAATACAGCAATCGCTGAAGAGTTAGAATTACCACCAGTGAAAATTCACTGTTCAATTCTGGCTGAAGATGCAATTAAAGCTGCTATTGCTGATTATAAAAGCAAACGCCAAAGCAAATAATAGATAAATATCAGTAAGTAAGAGCTATTTCTTAGATTATATTAACAACAAAATATATAGCTCAGTTACTGATAAATAAGCTCAAATTAATTAAAGATGTATTTATTATGCAACTTTAAATATAATGAGTTGTACCGATGATTTGAAGGCGGATGCTAATAATTTCTAGCATCTGCCTTGTTTGTTTCTAAAGTGAGGTTTGCAATGTCGATTTCTCTTACAGAAAGTGCAGCGCAACGAATTCAATCGTTCTTGAAAAATCGTGGTAAAGGCGAAGGTTTGCGCTTAGGTGTAAGAACTTCAGGTTGCTCAGGAATGGCATACGTGCTTGAATTTGCTGACGTAATTAATGAAGAAGACACCGTTTTTGAAGATAAGGGTGTTAAGGTCATCGTCGATGGCAAAAGCATGGTTTATTTAGACGGCACTGAGCTGGATTTTGTGAAAGAAGGCTTAAATGAAGGGTTTAAATTTAATAACCCTAACGTTAACAGTGAATGCGGATGCGGTGAAAGTTTTCACGTATAATGTCTTTAAATGAGCATGACTTTGACCAATGTAACTAATGCAGCGCTAATAACCACATGATTTTTAGCAAAACTTAGCTACATTGGTACCCGGTTCGAGAAACTGAGCACTTATGGATTACTTTACTCTCTTTGGGTTAACCCCTAAATATGCGATTGATAGTGAGCAACTCACACATCGCTTTCAAGAATTACAGCGACAATATCACCCCGATCGCTTTGCTACCTGTTCAGAACAGGAAAAAATGCAGGCACTTCAGCATGCTGCAACTATCAATGCGGCATATCAATCGCTTCGTCATCCGCTAAAACGTGCGGAATATATGCTGTTATTGCAAGGTTATGACATTAATAACGAACAACATACCTTACATGACACCGCATTTTTGATGGAGCAACTCGAATTACGCGAAGAGTTAGATAACATCGAAAACAGTGCTCAACCTCTTGAGCAGCTGTCTGTTTTTATGAAAAACGTCAAACAAATGCAACAGACTCGTAGCGCTTTGATGGTCTCTGAACTCGACTCTATGCAGTGGGAAAAAGCCGCTGATACCGTCCGAAAATTGCGTTTTCTCGATAAGTTACAGCAACAAGCTGAGCAACTCGAAGAACGGTTACTAGACGACTTTTAAGAGAAAACGATTATGTCTTTATTACAAATAAGTGAACCGGGAATGACCGCTGCACCGCACCAACGTAAATTGGCGGCGGGCATCGATCTTGGTACAACACATTCATTGATTGCGACGGTTCGTAGTGGTGAAGCTGCGGTGTTACCCGATGAACACGGTCGTTATCTGCTACCTTCAATCGTGAACTATCAAACGGATAATCGTATTGTCGGCTGGGAAGCAAAACAACTTTCTGAGCAAGACCCAGTGAACACTGTCATTTCTGTAAAACGAATGATGGGGCGCTCATTGGTTGATATTCAAGCTCGTTATCCAAATTTACCTTATCAGCTGACAGCTAGCGAAAATGGTTTGCCTTTTATCCAAACGGCTGCCGGGCAAGTCGATCCAATTCAAGTTTCTGCTGATATTTTAAAAACGCTAGCAAAGCGAGCAGAGCAAACGCTTGGCGGAGAAATGGATGGTGTCGTGATCACTGTTCCAGCTTATTTTGATGATGCGCAGCGCCAAGGGACGAAAGATGCTGCTCGTTTAGCGGGATTACATGTTCTACGTTTATTAAACGAACCCACAGCAGCTGCGATAGCTTATGGTTTGGACTCAGGCCAAGAAGGAGTTATCGCGGTTTATGATTTAGGTGGCGGTACTTTTGATGTATCAATTTTACGCTTGAGTCGTGGTGTATTTGAAGTGTTAGCAACCGGTGGAGATACAGCCTTAGGCGGTGATGATTTTGACCATGTGCTAGCTCAATGGATTGCACAGCAAGCGGGACTTTCTGTTCAGGGAGATCACCACTTAACGCGCCAGCTATTGAACATTGCCACTGAAACGAAAATCACGTTAAGTGATGCTGATTCAGCAACGATTACACTGCCAAACTGGCAAGGTAACATCAGCCGTGAAACCTTTGAGTCATTGATTGAAACTCATGTAAAGCGCACCTTAATGGCATGTCGCCGTGCATTAAAAGATGCGGGAGTGGAAAACAGTGATGTTCTGAATGTCGTGATGGTTGGCGGTTCAACTCGCGTCCCATTAGTTCGTAACAAAGTGGGCGAATTTTTTGGTCGTACGCCATTAACCTCTATCGATCCAGATAAAGTTGTGGCAATTGGGGCGGCAATTCAAGCTGATATTTTAGTGGGTAATAAACCTGATAGCGAAATGCTACTATTAGATGTCATCCCACTTTCATTAGGTTTGGAAACGATGGGCGGCTTAGTGGAAAAAGTGATCCCACGAAATACCACGATCCCTGTGGCTCGCGCGCAAGAATTTACAACCTTTAAAGATGGGCAAACCGCGATGAGCGTTCACGTAGTACAAGGTGAACGTGAAATGGTGGCAGACTGCCGGTCATTAGCCCGTTTTACTCTGCGAGATATTCCGCCAATGGCAGCGGGTGGGGCTCATATTCGTGTCACATTCCAAGTTGATGCAGATGGCTTACTCAGCGTGAGTGCGATGGAGAAATCCACAGGTGTAGCAGCATCGATTCAAGTTAAACCCTCTTACGGTTTAACTGATACTGAAATTTCAACCATGATTAAAGATTCAATGACTAACGCGCAAGAGGATTTGAATGCGCGCCGCTTAGCGGAGCAAAAAGTTGAAGCGGCAAGAGTGCTTGAAAGTTTAACGACTGCATTAGAGCAAGATGCACATTTACTGACTCCAACCGAAGAGTTAGAAATTGATAATGCAGTCAATGAGTTAATCCAAGCAGTAGAAGGCACAGACCCTACTGTTATTGAAAATGCAATTAAACAACTGGATAAGAAATCCCAAGAATTTGCCGCTCGCCGAATGGATGCTTCTATTCGTCAGGCGTTGTCTGGCCATTCTGTGGATGAGATATAATTATGCCTAAAATCGTTTTTTTACCTCATAGTACGTTATGTCCGGAAGGTGCTGTCGTTGAAGCACAAGAGGGCGAATCTATTTTAGACGTAGCACTGCGCAATGGAATTGAAATTGACCACGCCTGCGAAAAGTCCTGTGCATGTACAACTTGTCACTGCATCGTGCGTGAAGGATTCGACTCACTTGAAGAGAGCAGTGAACTCGAAGATGACATGCTAGACAAAGCTTGGGGCCTAGAGCCGGAAAGCCGTTTAAGCTGCCAAGCATTAGTGGCGGATGAAGATCTGGTTGTCGATATTCCGAAGTATACGATTAACCATGCTAGAGAATGAGTTAGCTATGAGCTTAAAATGGACAAACAGTCGTGAAATCGGTGAAGCGCTCTATGATGCTTATCCGGATACAGACCCAAAAACCGTGCGTTTTACCGACATGCATCAATGGATCTGCGATTTAGAAGATTTTGAGGATGACCCTCAGAAATCTAACGAAAAAATCCTTGAAGCCATTTTGTTAGTCTGGCTGGATGAATACGAATAAGATAGTTGGATAAAGCCGGATAGCAATGAATAAATTGCATCCGGTTTTTTTTCATCTGTGATATGACCTATTAGAAAATAAAATGATCCAAAAGAGCCTATTAATCCGATAGGTACTAAACTCAATATTATGACCATTTTTAGGGTATAGTTGGTGAATTAGCAAAGATTTATAGCAGAAAGTGATAAGCTAAATTTAATGGTCTGCTAAATTCAAGACCCGCAATAATTAACTTAGTGGATAAAGTGAGAAAAATAATGACCAAACAAATTATGCCATTCATGATTACATGTGAACCTGCAGCGCCATGCTGGGGCGAAGGCGCTCTATTAAGTTCAAACGATAAAGGCATGACTATCCATCTTAAGCACCCAGGCAAACTGTGTGCTGTACAAAGTGCTGGTCGTAAATTAGATAGCCAAGGCATTCGCAATGTGTCATTAACTGGCGAAGGCTGGGACTTAGAAAAAAGTTGGGCATTTTGGCAGGGTTTTCGCGCACCAAAAGGGGCAAGAACTATCGAGTGGCCTGCTTTACAAGAAGCGGATCGCAAAGAATTAGAACAGCGTATTAATACGATTGATTGGGTTCGTGACATCATCAATGCGCCTGCTGAAGAATTAGGACCGGAGCAGCTCGCTCAACGTTCAATCGACCTAATGTGCAAAGTGGGCGCTCAAGATATTAGCTACCGCATTGTTAAAGGTGATGATCTATTAGAACAAGGTTACACGGGTATTCATACCGTGGGTCGTGGATCTAGCCGTCCTCCTGTATTGCTGGCGTTGGACTACAACCCAGGCAAAGACGAAAAAGCGCCAGTGTTTGCTTGTTTAGTGGGTAAAGGGATTACTTTCGATTCAGGAGGCTATAGCATTAAGCCTTCTTCTTCAATGAACTCGATGAAAGCGGATATGGGTGGTGCGGCAACATTGGTTGGCTCGTTAGCGCTTGCGATTACTCGTGGTTTAAACAAACGTGTGAAATTATACCTGTGTATTGCTGATAACATGGTGAGTGGTAATGCCTTCAAGTTAGGGGATATTATCCGTTATCGTAATGGTAAATCTGTTGAAATCATGAATACAGATGCGGAAGGTCGCTTAGTTCTGGCAGATGGCTTGATTGATGCAAGCAACGATAAACCAACCTTACTGATTGATGCAGCAACCTTAACAGGCGCAGCAAAAACCGCAGTCGGCAATGACTACCACTCAGTATTGAGTTTTGATGACAAATTAGTGGCTGAGTTAATGTCAGCGTCAGACGAAGAGTTTGAATTATTCTGGCGTTTACCATTAGCTGAATTCCATCGTCAGCAATTACCTTCTGGTTTTGCTGATCTGAATAACATCGCTGCACCATCTCATACGGCGGGTGCAAGTACAGCGGCAGCCTTCCTGTCTCACTTTGTTGAAAACTACCGTCAAAACTGGGTACATATCGATTGTTCAGCAACTTACCGTAAATCACCAGTGAGTTTATGGGCAGAAGGGGCAACCGGTATTGGTGTGAGAACATTAGCCAACTTACTTCTCAAAAAATCAAAATAATTCGCGTTATAATGAAATCGCAGTGGTGCAGTCAATGCAGCCTGCGATTTTTTCTTTAACATGAATGGTTTTTGAATTTAGACGATAATATTTTTGGTTGTAGAGGATATTGAATGACGCAACAATCCCAAAACCTAACAACAGACTCGCAATCCGATGTTCAGTTTACTGAACTCACGGTGCCGGAAGGTTCTTCATTAAAATTAAGCGTTCTCGAACAAGAACCTGAAGAATTGACAGCGGCGCTCAGTGAGTTTTTTAAACAACATAAAGTCGTACGACGCGCGTTTATTGTTTCGGTTCAAGAAGTGGAAGATGAACAATTTGATGATATTTTGATGATAGCGTTGGAATTTGTTCCGGGCGCAGAAAATATCGATGAAATTATTCAAGAAGCTGGCGCAACCGCGTGCGAATATATTGACGAAGATGAGTCTATTGATTTTTGTGTCGTCAATGAAGACGAAAAAGGGCTAAGTCACTTCATTACCCAGCATGTGGCACCTTTTTACCAGCGCCGTCTAGGCAGCTTCTTACGCGACAGCATCCCCATCAAAAATACCTAATTTCCTCCTCTAAAATAAAGACGCGGCTTTTACCGCGTCTTTATTTTTTCATGTCATTTTTTCCGTTTTGTCTGATAGGTGTTGGTGTTACATTCTGTTAAATTATGCATTCAATTAATGCGCATGCTTATTATTGCGGATTACACACTAAGCTCAATCATCGCAACGTATTTAAGTTCAAGAGCTGCTCTTGAGCTTCATTAACATAATAAATTAACTTAATAAGGGATGGGGCGGTAATGAAACAACAATCAAGTTGGACTTCATTGGCGGGTCTAAAAACGAAAAAGCGTTATGTAGCATTAGCCTTAGCGTCCGTTATGGCATTAGCGGGCTGCGATAATACTGACGATACCACGAAAAAAGAGGGTAATGTCTCCACCTCAGCGGCAGAAACGAGTACTAAAACGGCGCCTGTTGCAGAACAAAAGCAGGCAGCGCCTAAGCTTTCCAATGAAGAGTTAGTGAAAAAATATGCCGGGAAAGATCTGGAAATTTTGGATGCCTCAGAATTGCAACTTGATGGTGCGAGCGCCATGGTGGTGACGTTCTCGGTGCCATTACAACCGAATCAAAACTTTGGTCAGTATCTGAATCTGGTGGATGTAAAATCCGGCAAACTGGATGGAGATTGGGAACTGTCTGATAACCAAATGGAGTTACGTTTCCGTCATTTACCGCCATCGAAAGAATTAAATCTTTCCGTTAATCCGGGTGTGAAAGCCGTTAACGAGCGTACCATTACAAACAGTTTCGAGAAAAAATTCCAAACTGCGCAGATTATTCCAACCGTTGGGTTTGCGAGTAAAGGGTCGCTGTTACCCAGTAAAGTGGCACAAGGTTTACCGGTTATCGCTTTGAACGTGGATAAAATCGATGTTAACTTTTTCCGTATTGATGAAAAGCAGTTACCGCAATTCCTCGCAATGTGGCAATACCGCAGCAATTATGAATACTGGTATTCCGATGAGTTCCTCGACAAAGTTGAATTAGCCTACACTGGGCGCTTTGATTTAAACCCAGACAAAAATACCCGCCAATCCATTCTCTTGCCATTGAAAGATATTAAAGAGCTGCAACAAGATGGCGTCTACTTGGCGATCATGCAAAAAGCGGGTAGCTACAGTTATCAATTCCCAGCGACAGTCTTTACCTTAAGTGATATCGGTGTGTCATTACATAGCTACCATGATCGTGTGGATATTTTCACGCAATCATTAGCGAAAGGTTCGGCAATCAAAGGCGTCGAACTACGTATTTTAGATGAAAAAGGTCAGTTAGTGACGAAGGGCACTACTGATGGTGACGGTCACGCTCAGCTAGATAAACTAGCGGGCGGTAAATTATTGCTGGCAACCCACGAAGGGCAAACCAGTATGATTGACCTGACTCAGCCTGCGTTAGACTTGTCTGAGTTTGATATCTCGGGTCCTTCCGGTTATGCCAAACAGTTTTTTGTTTTTGGTCCTCGTGATTTATATCGTCCCGGTGAATTACTGTTAGTGAATGGTTTACTGCGTGATGGCGATGGTCAGCCTGTGAAATCTCAGCCAGTTAAAGTGGATGTCTTAAAGACCGATGGTCAAGTCTACAAAAGCTTTGTGTGGCAGGGCGATGAAAAACAAGATGGTCTGTATCAGTATCAGCTAGAGATCCCTAAAAATGCTGAAACGGGTGGCTGGTCACTGCGTTTTGATTTAGGTGACGGGTCTCCACAACGTTACTACAAATTTAACGTTGAAGATTTTATGCCAGAGCGTATGGCTCTGGATATTACAGGCAGCGAAAAACCTGTATTAATCACGCAGCCTGTTGAATTTGATATTAAAGGTCGTTATCTCTATGGCGCACCAGCAGCAGATAATCAGCTGCAAGGGCAAGTATTACTGAAAGCAAACCGCGAAGCAGTGGCGAAATTACCAGGTTTTGAGTTCGGTGCGACTAATGAAGAAGGATTACCCCGTAAGCTGGATGAGTTTGATTTAACCTTGAATAACAATGGCGAAACTGTGATTTCCCTACCACAAAGTAATTGGGAATCAACACGCTCCCCGATTACCGCTGTTCTGCAAGCTAGCTTACTTGAGGCGGGCGGTCGTCCGGTGACTCGCCGTGCTGAACAAGCGATCTGGCCAGCGAAAAAACTTGTTGGTATTCGTCCGTTATTCGAGAAAAAAGAGATCTACGATTACCGAACTGACCGTTACACAAAACGTTATAACGTCGATGAAAACTCTTTAGCTGAGTTTGAAATTGTCATGTCAGACATGGCTGGACACAAGCTGGCTGCTGAAAACCTCACGGCGCGTTTAGTGTATGAGCGTCGTGATTACTATTGGAGCTGGTCAGAAAGTGGCGGCTGGGTCTCTAACTACGACCAAAAAGATTTGGTGATGGCGAATGAAAATATATCCATTGCGAAAGATGGTACCGCTAAGATTTCATTCCCAGTGGATTGGGGCTCATTCCGTTTAGAAATTACCAACCCTGACAATGAGCTTGTCAGTAGCATTCAATTCTGGGCAGGCTTCTCTTGGCAAGATAATACGGGAGGCAGTGGTTCTGTTCGTCCTGACCAAGTGAAACTCAGTCTGAATAAACCAGCTTACTTACCGGGTGAAAAAGCCAAAGTCCGCATCGAAGCGCCAAAAGCAGGTAAAGGTTATATTCTGCTTGAATCTAGCAGTGCACCATTATGGTGGCAGGAAATTGATGTCCCAGCTGGCGGGTTAGATGTGGAAGTGCCGGTGAATAAAGAGTGGGCACGCCATGATTTATATATCTCTGCGGTGGTTGTTCGCCCAGGAGATGATTCCAAAGAGGCGACTGTTAAACGCGCCGTTGGGGTATTACACCTGCCGCTAGCCGATGAAAATCGTAAGATTGCATTGGCACTGAACGCACCGACAAAAATGCGTCCAAATGAAGATCTGAAAGTGAAGATCAAAGCCACTTCTCAAGATGGCAAGCCACTGCCTGAAACAGTGAATGTATTGCTCTCTGCGGTCGATACTGGCGTATTGAATATCACGGATTTTAAAACGCCAGACCCTTACGATGCTTTCTTTGGTCGTAAGCGCTACAGCGTTGACCAATACGATGTGTATGGTCACTTAATTGAAGGGCAAGGGAAGCTAGCCAATCTGCGCTTTGGTGGTGATGGTGAAGATGCCGCACTTGAGCGTGGTGGTATGAAACCATTAACTGAAGTGCAGATTATTGCAGAACAAGCGCAACCTGTTGCCTTAGATAAAAATGGCGAAGGAGAAATTACGTTAGCTATCCCTGATTTTAATGGAGAGCTGCGACTTATGGCGCAAGCGTGGAACCAAAAAGATTTTGGTCATGCTGACAGCAAAGTAGTGGTTGCTGCACCATTAGTGACGCAAATGTCGATGCCGCGCTTTATGGCGGGGGGCGATAAATCTTACTTCGCGTTAGATCTTACCAACATGACCGACAATACGCAGAATGTGACTGTCACATTTAAAGCGTCGGGCATGGTGAAATTAGACGGTGCACCAACCCGTGATATCGAACTGACCAAGGGCAAGCGTACCACAGTGACGCTGCCAGTCAGTGCTGATTATGGTTTTGGTGAAGGTGAAGTCTCCATGACCATTAACGGCGTGAAAGTCGAAGGGGAAGCGGAGAAAGAGTACAAAAACAGTTGGAAAGTGGGCGTGCGTCCAGCACAACCGGCTGAAACTGTAGCATTTGCTACCGCGATTGAGCCGGGTGAAATTTGGTCATTACCAACCAATGATTTTGCTTATTTACAGCAAGATACGCTGGAAGGGCAAGTTCTGCTAACGAGTCGTCCACCACTGCAAATTGCACGCTATATTCGCGAGCTGTTCGCGTATCCATACGGCTGTTTAGAACAAACCGTGAGTGGGCTGTATCCGTCACTGTTCTCTACACAAGCTGAACTGCAAAAACTGGGGATTAATTCACAAACTGACGCTGATCGCCATAAAGCGATTGAGTTAGGGATCCCTCATTTATTGAGCATGCAGCGTGACGACGGTAGCTTCTCCTTGTGGGATAAAATGGGACGTGAAGAGTATTGGTTAACCGCCTATGCGACGGATTTCTTAAATAAAGCCAATCAGCGTGGTTTCTCTGTACCGCAAAGTGCATTAAATAATGCGAATACACGCCTGTTAAGCTACTTACAAGATGGTAGCCAAGTGAGTTATCCGTACACGGATCAGCCAGACGCATCCCGTTTTGCGATCCAAGCCTATGCGGGCTTAGTGTTAGCGACTCAGCAGAAAGCGCCATTAGGAGCACTGCGTCAAATCTATGGTCAAGCCAACAATGCGACCAGCGGTTTAGCGTTAGTTCAACTGGGTGTGGCATTAAACCTGATGGGTGATAAAGCGCGTGGTGAAAGTGCCATTATTGATGGTATGAAGAAACAGAGCGCACGTTACAGCAGCATTGGTGACTATGGTTCAGCGATCCGTGATGATGCGATGATCGTGGCATTGTTAAATGAATATAACTTGATGCCAAAATCCCGTGACCAAAAACTGCAAACGCTATCTAACAACCTGACTTCACAGAAGTATTTCTCAACTCAAGAGAGCAATGCCCTGTACTTAGCCGGTCGTTTCTATGCTAATGAAACAGAAACACCATGGAAAGCGCTAGTCAATGGTCAAGAGCCACCATTGGTTTCAGATAAACCAGTGAGTGAGTTCTTAACTAAACAACAGCTAGTAAATGGTTATAGTGTTGAAAACAGCGGTACAAGCACACTGTATACTCGCTTGAATGTTGTCGGTTATCCGATGCGTTCACCGAAGCCATACTCAAATGTGCTGGATATCAAACGCAGTTACTACGATATGAAAGGCAACCGTATTTCAATCGATAGATTAAGAAGCGGCGAAATGGTGGTGGTGAAGTTGGAAGTGAATGCCAACCAAACTGTCCCTGATGCACTGGTGGTGGATTTATTACCTGCAGGCTTAGAGTTGGAAAACCAAAACTTAGCCAATAGCAGCGCGAACCTCAGTGAATCTGCGCCAAATCTGCAAGAGATGATTGATGATATGCAGCAGTCGCAAATTCGTCACATGGAATACCGTGATGACCGTTTTGTTGCGGCAGTAGAAGTTCAACAATATCGTCCAACTACACTGGTTTACTTAGCTCGCGCAGTAACGCCGGGTGTATATAACAAACCAGTACCACAGGTGGAATCCATGTATGTGCCAGAGTGGCGTGCAACGGGTTACTCCGATGGTCAGTTGGAAGTGGTTCGTTAATTGACATTGAATCAATATCGCTATTGATTTAGATGAAGATAAAGAGGGAAGCGTGTGTTTCCCTCTTTTTTTAGTATCATAAAAACAAATAATAACTCTCGGTATATTGACGAATGAAGAGATGGCTACGTCGCATTGGGTGGACGCTACTGGTTTTGGTCGTGGTATTGCCACTGGCCTTTTTAGCCGCAGATAAAATTTGGCCGCTGCCAATCAAGCAGATTGAGATGGCACGCACGGTCGTCGCGGGGGATGGGACTCCGTTATGGCGCTTTGCCGATAAAGAAGGAATTTGGCGTTTCCCCGTTAAATTAGATGAGGTCTCGCCAGAATATATTGACGCGTTATTAACCTATGAAGATCGCCATTTTTACCAGCATCCGGGGGTTAATCCATTTTCATTAATGCGTGCAGCTGGGCAGTTAGTGAGCTCTGGGCGCATTGTCTCTGGGGGCAGCACCATCTCAATGCAGGTGGCAAGGCTGATTGACCCACATGAGCGTACGTTTGGCGGAAAACTCAAACAGTTATGGCGTACCGCACAGCTGGAATATCACTATTCCAAAGATGAAATCCTCGAAATGTATCTTAACCGTGCGCCTTATGGGGGCACGATTGAGGGCATAGGTGCTGCCAGCTGGGTTTATTTGAATAAATCCCCCGCAAAATTAACCGCAAGTGAAGCAGCATTATTTGCGGTTTTACCCCAAGCGCCAAGTCGTTTAAGACCTGATAGATACCCAGAACGGGCGCAAGCAGCACGAGATAAAGTACTCGACAGACTGGCTGAATACCAAGTTTGGAGTACTGAAAAAGTCAATGAAATTAAGCAAGAGCAAATCTGGCTTGCCCCACGTAAAAATCCGCATTTAGCGCCATTATTGGCACGTCGGATGGTTAAAGATTCCCAAGAATCCATCGTGGAAACTACCATTGATGCTAGCCTGCAAAAGCAGCTTGAAGATATGGCGATGAACTGGAAAAACCAATTACCCAAGCAAACTTCATTAGGATTGCTGGTGGTTGATCACACGGATATGAGCGTGAAAGCGTATATCGGGTCGATTGATTTTCAGGATGATAGTCGCTTTGGTCACGTGGATATGATCAGTGCATGGCGCTCGCCCGGCTCAACACTCAAGCCATTTTTATATGCGCTGGCCATGGATGACGGCTTGATCCACGCCGAATCACTGTTACAAGATGTGCCTCGTCGATTTAATGATTATCGTCCCGGTAACTTTGATAGCGGCTTTAATGGCCCTGTCAGTGTGAGTGATGCGTTAGTGCGCTCATTAAACTTGCCTGTTGTGCAACTGCTGGATGTGTACGGCAGTAAGCGTTTTACCGCGCAATTACGTAATGTCGGAACCGAGCTGCGTTTTCCTGTGGGGGGAGAACCCAATTTATCGTTGATCTTAGGCGGAACAGCAGCGCGTATGGAAGATTTAGTGTCGGCATACAGTGCATTTGCTCGCCAAGGAAAAGTGTCTCCACTGCGTTATCGACCAGCGGATGTGATTCGCGACCGAGCCTTGATGTCACCGGGGGCGGCATGGATTGTTCGTCGAATTATGGCTGGAGAAGCGCGTCCTGTACCGGATGCAAATCTATCTGGACAACCAAATCTTGCCTGGAAAACAGGAACCAGTTATGGTTACCGTGATGCGTGGGCGATTGGTGTAAATCCTCGATATACCATTGGCGTTTGGGTCGGGCGCCCTGATGCGACACCTGTTGCGGGGCAGCTTGGCTATGCCACTGCTATTCCTATCATGAATCAAGTCAATAACATGCTATTGACGCGGATTTATCAATCTCGCGAAGTGCTCCCAAAAGATTCAAGACCTGCGAGTGTCAGCCAAGCCGTCATTTGCTGGCCGGGTGGAACCTCATTATTGAAAGAAGATAGTAATTGTCGCCAGCGTCGTTTGAGTTGGATTTTAGATAATACAATTCCACCAACGTTAATGGCACGAGATCAAGAATCCTCATTGGGACTCAGACAAAAAGTGTGGGTCAATGAACAAGGTTTACAAGTGGCGGCGGATTGCCCGAATGCGGAAGAAAAAGAGATCCATTTATGGCCGATCACTGTAGAGTCATGGTTGCCGGCAAGTGAAAAACGGGTAAATCGACTACCTAAACCAGATACGGCATGTCCTCCATTGAACCTTGAAATGCCACCATTGTTAATTTCTGGGATCCGCGAAGGGGAAGTTCTCCAGCGTTTACCCGGAAAAACCAGTTTAGACCTGCGTTTACTCACTCAAGGTGGGCAAGGACAAAAATGGTGGTTTTTAAACGGTGAGCAAGTGAACAATACAGAGCAAAATGGGGCAATTTTGCTGACGCTCGAAAAAAGTGGAAACTACCAAATATCTGTCTTAGATATGAGTGGACAGGTGACTGCTATCAACTTTAAGGTGAAGTGATAGCATAAAACAGTGACTTAATTAAAAAGTTAGCATTTTTTGCTATAAAAAGATTAACAAAATGTTGTTGTGACTGTAGGAAATTGTAATCCAAGCCCCTATAATCAACGCCCTATTTTTCTGCTTCCTAACATCAGGAATAGAAATAATATAAAAACTACAACAGACACATATTCTTGGTTCTTCATATGCCCCTCTTGAAATCCTAGTGGGAACATTGGGTTAAGTAAGAGAAATAAAGCAGAGAATAAAGAGTAAAAGTCAAGTCAATCGCTAAGAGGTTATTTATGGCTGTTCAACGTACATTTTCTATCATCAAACCAAACGCAGTTAAGAAAAACGTCATCGGTGCAATTTACAACCGTTTTGAAAGCGCAGGCTTCAAAATCGTTGCAGCTAAAATGATGCACCTGACTCGTGAACAAGCTGAAGGCTTCTACGCTGAGCACAAAGGTCGTCCTTTCTTTGATGGTCTGGTTGAATTCATGACTTCTGGTCCAATCATGTTACAAGTGTTAGAAGGCGAAAACGCAATTCAACGTCACCGTGACCTGATGGGCGCAACTAACCCAGACAACGCATTAGCAGGTACTTTACGTGCTGATTACGCTGACAGCTTCACTGAAAACGCAACTCACGGTTCAGACTCTGAAGAATCTGCTGCACGTGAAATCGCGTATTTCTTCGCTGCTGACGAAATCTGCCCACGCTAAGGCGTTCTCAATAATGCATTAGCATTATTGTTATAATATTTGTACAATATGTCGCCCTGTTAATTATTGCGTTAACAGGGTGATTTATTTTTAGTCGTCCTGACTAATCGCAATCCCTATTTTACGTCGTGCTTTTCGCACTGCCGAAAGTGTAATAACGAGGCAAACTCAATGTCTGATATGACTACTAATGCACAGTGTGCAACTCCTTCTGCTGTATCTGTTACGCCAGAAAAAAACGATCAACCGCAAAGAAATAATCAAAAAATCAATCTACTGGACTTAAACCGTAAACAGATGCGCGAATTTTTTGCTGAGCTCGGCGAAAAGCCTTTCCGTGCAGATCAAGTTATGAAGTGGATTTACCACTATTGTTTCGATGATTTCGATCAAATGACCGATATCAACAAGGTGCTTCGTGCCAAATTAAAAGAAGTCGCGGAAATTCGTGCGCCGGAAGTTGCTGATGAGCAACGTTCATCGGATGGCACAATTAAGTGGGCTATCAAAGTGGGTGATCAACTGGTTGAAACGGTGTATATCCCTGAAGCTGATCGCGCAACACTGTGTGTCTCTTCTCAAGTTGGCTGTGCACTGGAATGTAAATTCTGTTCTACCGCGCAGCAAGGTTTTAACCGTAACTTACGTGTTTCCGAAATCATCGGACAAGTTTGGCGTGCGGCTAAAATCATCGGTTCGCTGAAGTCTAGCGGTCGTCGTCCTATCACCAACGTGGTGATGATGGGGATGGGGGAGCCGTTATTGAACTTAAATAATGTGGTTCCTGCGATGGAAATCATGTTAGATGATTTTGGTTTTGGCTTGTCAAAACGCCGAGTGACTATTTCAACATCAGGGGTTGTTCCTGCGTTGGATAAACTGGGCGATATGATTGATGTGGCGCTTGCAATTTCGCTGCATGCGCCAACAGATGATGTACGTGATGAAATCGTACCAATCAATAAGAAATATAATATCGAAACATTCTTAGCCAGTGTGAATCGTTATTTAACAAAATCCAATGCGAATGCGGGACGTGTCACAGTCGAGTACGTCATGCTTGATCATATCAATGATAGCGTTGAGCAAGCGCACCAATTAGCGGAATGCTTGAAAAACACGCCGAGTAAAATCAACTTAATCCCATGGAACCCGTTCCCAGGTGCTCCCTATGGTCGTAGCTCCAATAGCCGCATTGACCGTTTCTCTAAAGTATTGATGGAATACGGTTTTACCACTATAGTTCGCAAGACTCGCGGTGATGATATTGATGCTGCATGTGGACAGCTTGCAGGTGATGTGATTGATAGGACGAAACGAACCTTGAAAAAACGCCTTGCTGGGGAACCTATCCAGGTTAAATCAGTCTGATATATAGATAATATCTAATCAGTGGGTTAGCTTATGATTCAGGGCGTTTTATGGTTAGGCAAAACGTCCTGGTTCGCCTACAATAGTTAAAGCGGCATATCATGTTTATTGTTGTTGAAAACTATGACGTACGCAGACGGGTAAGGTGGCGTAAAATCCACTTTATATTTATTAAACTTGGAAACAGTGTTGCCAGCAAATGACTATCGAAAATAATACCGAACAAACTTCTCTCACTGTAGGACAATTATTATCCCGAGCGCGTGAACATATGGGTTTAACGCAAGAAGCGGTTGCGGAGCGACTGTGTCTTAAAGTGAGTACGGTAAAGGAAATAGAACAAGATATTCATCCTGCGGGTGTTGAACCGACGTTTTTACGTGGTTATATTCGTCTGTATGCGAGAATGGTTGGAATTCCTGAGAATGACATCAATTCCCTCTTGAAAAGTGATGTTCCTGCACAGGCCCCGAATGTTTCTCCAATGCAAAGTTACTCATTAGGCAAAAAGCGCAAAAAACGTGAAGGTTGGCTAATGAAATTGACTTGGTTGATCGTCATTATTTTGATTGCGATGATTGGTATCTGGTGGTGGCAAGACCATAATGCGCAACAAAAAGATTTGCTGACGATGGCTAACCAAAATGACTTAGTGCTGACTCAGCAAGATACGAGTAGTGAGCCTGTTAGCAATGTCACTGTTGATGCACCGCTTGCGAACAACAATAGTGCCGAACAGGCAGAGCCTGCTCCCGTCTTAACGGATGCCCAAACAACCACGACGAATACTGAGACAGATGGCGTAAAAACGATCCCTCTGCCGAATGCGCCACAAACTATCCCTTCCGTTGATAGAGTCCAAGCGGATGCGACTCAAACAGTAGATATGCCAGCAGTAACGAGCAATGGCTTAACGTTGAATTTCTCTGGTCAGTGCTGGTTAGAAATTCGTGACGCAAATAATAAAGTGTTATTCAGCGGCATGAAAAATAGTGGCGATAAACTTGAACTTGATGGGGCGCAACCTTACCGTTTAAATATTGGGGCTCCGGCGAATGTCACGGTGCAATTCCAAGGTAAAGACGTTGATTTAAGCCGCTTTATCAAAGCGAAACGTTCCGCGAAATTTAAGCTGCCAGAAGCATAAAAATGTAACGAATTGAAAGAAGCAAACTCTATCCTAAAACACTCTTTGTGATAGTTTATAGTTTGCTTTCTTGTGTATAGTGGGGCGCGTTAAAGCAATGACCATACACTATGCCATGATATTAAAGAGCGCCATGGTATTATAATGAGCACATGGATGTTCGGAGAATTAAACTAAAATGCATAACGAATCACCAATCAAAAGACGTAAATCCACGCGTATTTATGTAGGTAATGTTCCTGTCGGTGACGGCGCACCTATCGCTGTTCAATCAATGACCAATACCCGTACAACTGATGTTGAAGCCACTGTCCGCCAAATTAAAGCGCTTGAGCGCGTTGGGGTGGACATTGTGCGTGTATCTGTTCCAACAATGGATGCAGCAGAAGCCTTTAAGCTCATCAAACAGCAAGTTGATGTACCTCTGGTCGCTGATATCCATTTTGACTACCGTATTGCCCTAAAAGTCGCAGAATATGGCGTTGACTGCCTACGTATCAACCCTGGCAATATCGGCAGTGAAGAACGAATTCGTCAAGTTGTTGATTGTGCTCGCCATTACAATATCCCGATCCGTATCGGTGTGAATGGCGGATCGCTAGAAAAAGATATTCAAGAGAAATACGGTGAACCAACGCCGGAAGCTCTAGTTGAATCGGCAATGCGCCATGTGGATATTCTGGATAGGCTCAACTTTGACCAATTCAAGGTTAGCGTCAAAGCGTCCGATGTCTTCCTTGCGGTAGGATCTTATCGTTTATTAGCACAAAAAATTGATCAACCTCTTCATCTAGGGATCACAGAAGCGGGCGGTGCACGTTCAGGTTCAGTGAAATCGGCTATCGGTTTAGGCATGCTGCTCTCGGAAGGGATTGGGGATACATTACGTATTTCTCTCGCAGCAGATCCCGTTGAAGAAGTTAAAGTCGGTTTTGATATCCTCAAATCATTGCGTATTCGTTCTCGGGGCATCAACTTTATTGCTTGCCCAACATGCTCACGTCAAGAATTTGATGTGATTGGCACAGTGAATGCGTTAGAACAGCGACTGGAAGATATTATTACGCCAATGGATGTGTCTATCATCGGTTGTGTCGTGAATGGTCCAGGAGAGGCGGAAGTCTCTACCTTAGGTGTTGCGGGTGCAAAAACCAAAAGTGGATTCTACGAAGATGGTGTTCGTCAAAAAGAGCGTTTTGATAATGACAACATTATTGACCAGTTAGAAGCCAAAATTCGTGCCAAAGCGGCAATGCTGGACGAAAGCATGCGAATAAATGTTAATCAAATCGAAAAATAATAATTAGAAACTGGCTCCTCATGAGTCAGTTTTTCTATTTATGCCCGTGATTAGCGGTGTTAATCACGGTAATTTTTTCTTAAAATTACGCCATAGCGACCAAAATCAACAGATAATTCCCGATTCCTCGGTGGATTTGCAGTTTGTTGATTGAACCTGATGACATTTCGCTCTTATAATCGACCTTATGTAATTCTGAAAATAGAGAAATAAAGTGGGAAAAAATATCCAAGCCATTCGCGGCATGAATGACTATTTGCCAGCAGATACTAGAGTGTGGCAAAAAATCGAAGCAACATTGAAAAATATCTTACAAGGTTATGGTTTCAGTGAAATTCGTACCCCGATTGTAGAGCAGACCCCGTTATTTCGTCGGGCGATTGGTGAAGTGACTGACGTTGTTGAAAAAGAGATGTACACCTTCAATGACCGTAACGAAGAGAGCCTCACACTGCGCCCAGAAAATACCGCAGGTTGTGTCCGTGCCGGTATTGAGCATGGTTTGCTGTACAATCAGGAACAGCGCTTGTGGTATTTAGGACCTATGTTCCGTTATGAGCGTCCACAGAAGGGGCGTTATCGCCAATTTCATCAACTTGGCGCTGAGGTTTTTGGTCTAGCAGGTCCTGACATTGATGCTGAAGTCATCTTAATGACTGCCCGCTGGTGGCGTGCACTTGGGATCAGTGAGCATGTGACTCTTGAGCTTAACTCAATCGGTTCATTAGACGCGCGTGCAAACTATCGCGACGCATTAGTGGCGTTCCTTGAACAGCACAAAGATAAACTGGATGAAGATTGTAAACGCCGTATGTATAGCAATCCTCTGCGTGTTTTGGATTCTAAAAACCAAGACATCCAAGCATTATTAAATGATGCTCCTGCTCTGTTTGACTATCTTGATGCAGAATCCCGTGAGCACTTTGAAGGTCTGTGCAAGTTACTAGATAACGCGGGTATTCAATACCGAGTTAACCAGCGCCTAGTTCGTGGTTTAGATTACTATAACCGCACGGTATTTGAGTGGGTCACTACCGCGTTAGGCTCACAAGGCACTGTCTGTGCTGGTGGTCGTTATGATGGTTTAGTTGAACAACTGGGCGGTCGTGCGACGCCAGCAGTGGGTTTTGCTATGGGCATGGAACGTATGGTTCTGCTCGTACAAGAGGTGAACCCAGAATTTACAGCGGACACTTCAGTTGCAGATGTGTATCTGGCTTCATTTGGTGAAAATAGCCAACAAGCTGCGTTATTAATTGCAGAGAAAGTCCGTGATGAGTTACCAACCTTACGTTTAATGACTAACCACGGTGGCGGCAACTTTAAGAAACAACTCGCTCGTGCCGATAAGCAAGGGGCGAAAATTGCCCTGATCTTAGGTGAAGACGAAATTAACAATAGCCAAGTGACGTTGAAAGACTTACGTACTGGTGAGCAAGAAACTATTTCACAGCAACTCGTGGCATCGCGTATCGCTGCGCTGTTAGGTTAAGGAGAGACAAGTGGAAGTCTATACAAACGAACAAGATCAAGTTGATGCGATCAAACGTTTTTTCGCGAATAACGGCGTTGCATTAGTTGTTGGGCTGGTAATTGGTGTCGGTGGTGTATTTGGTTGGAACTATTGGCAATCACACAAGTCGAATGTGTTGCAAGAAAGCGCAGCAAAATACGAAGTGGTGAATACACAACTGCGTTCAGGCTCAGCTGAAGGTATTCAAGCTGCGCAAAAATTTGCAGCAGAAACTAACGATGTTTACAGTGCAATGACTGGACTGGAACTGGCGCAAGTTTTTGCTGATAAAGGCGATTTAGCCAGTGCTGAGAAAGCACTGACGGACGCATTAGCGAAAGCAAAAACTGTTGATATGCAAGATGTGATTAATCTGCGTTTAGCACGTATCCAACTTGCGCTCGGTAATGCAGATGCAGCGCTTGCTTCAGTTGCAAAGATTCAAGGTAAGTCATGGCAAGCTACGGCACAGGATGTCCGTGGGGATGCTTTACTCCAGAAGGGTGATAAATCCGGCGCTAAAGCGGCATACACTCAGGGGTTAGAAAGTGAAGGTTCTCAATCACTCAGAGGCATTTTGACTCTGAAATTGAACAACGTATCTAATTCATAAGAAGAAAGGAAACGACACACTATGCAGTTGCGCAAAACTCTTTTGGTAGGCCTGGTTGCTTCAGCTTTACTTGCCGGTTGTTCCAGCGAAACTGATTCTATTGTGATGGCGCCATTACCACAGGTTGAGAATCAATTTACACCTTCAATTGTTTGGGATAAGTCCGTTGGTAATGGTGTTGAGCAGTTCTATTCTGAACTCTCTCCAGCATGGGATGGCTCGGCAGTTTATGCTGCGGATCGCAAAGGTTTAGTTAAAGCGCTTGAGCTTGAAAGCGGCAAAGAGCTGTGGTCTGTCGATTTATCGAAACGTACTGGTTTTCTTTCTGCCAATTTATCTGCGTTACTGTCTGGTGGTTTGACCATCTATGATGACAAAATTTTCATCGGCACTGAGCGTGGTACAGTTATCGCGCTGAATAAAGAAAACGGTGAAGTGCTATGGGATGTGGAAGTGGCGGGCGAAGCCCTATCCAAACCAGTCGTTAATGGCGATATGGTTATCATCCACACTAGCAATGGTCAATTACAGGCACTGGATACCGCGACTGGCGCGATTAAGTGGACTGTGAATATGGACACTCCATCGCTTTCATTACGTGGTGAGTCTGCGCCTGCGGTTGCATTTGGTGCCGCTATTGTTGGTGGTGATAATGGTCGAGTTAGTGCGGTTCTGTTGTCTCAAGGTCAGCTGATTTGGCAGCAACGTATCTCTCAAGTCACCAGCTCAACAGAAATTGGTCGTTTGAATGATGTGGACATGACGCCAGTTATTGATGATGGCAAAGTGTATGCAATTGCTTACAACGGCACATTAGCTGCGTTAGATATGCGTTCCGGTCAGATGTTGTGGAAACGTGATTTGGGTTCTATCAACGATATGGTGTTATCGGGTGATAACTTATATTTAGTTGACCAAACGGATCGCGTTCTTTCTGTTCGTAAGAGTGATGGTGTGACGTTATGGACTCAAGACCAGCTGCTTAACCGCGGATTATCGGCACCAGAAGTTTATAATGGCTACATCGTTGTGGGTGACAAAGAAGGTTACTTACACTGGCTAGATACCAGCACTGGCGGATTTGTGGCACAGAATAAATTGAACAGTTCAGGGATCCACAGCCGTCCTGTCATTGCAAGTGATAAACTGATGGTTCAGGCAAGAAACGGAACAGTTTACCTGTTAACACGTTAATTTCCTGACAAGCAGACAATTTATCGATAAAATAAACGGTTCCTGAATACAGGGGCCGTTTCGTTTTTTTGTTTTCTGAGTTTAAGCCTCAGAATTCTATTAGTTAATTAAAGTTGTGAGGCACTTAAGAATGATACCCGTCGTAGCGCTGGTTGGGCGTCCAAACGTAGGAAAATCCACGTTATTTAATCGATTAACCCGTACCCGTGACGCACTTGTAGCGGACTTTCCCGGTCTGACTCGTGATCGTAAATATGGTCGTGCAGAAGTTGAAGGGCACGAATTTATTATTATCGACACGGGTGGTATCGATGGTACAGAAGAGGGCGTAGAAACCCACATGGCGGCACAGTCGCTCCAAGCGATTGAAGAAGCTGATGTTGTCCTCTTTATGGTAGATGCCAGAGCGGGATTAATGCCTGCGGATGAAGGCATCGCTAAACACTTACGCAGCCGCAAGAAAAAAACCTATTTAGTTGCCAACAAGACTGATGGTATTGATGCCAATATCGTTGTTGGTGATTTTTATTCACTGGGTCTGGGGGAAATCTACCCGATCGCCGCATCTCATGGTCGTGGTGTAACTCAGCTAATTGAGCACTCTTTAAAACCTTTCATTGAGGTTGAAGACGAAGAAATTGAACTCACCGACGAAGAAGCTAACGCAGCTTATTGGGCGGAGCTTGAAGCGGAAGGTGAACTTTCTGAAGAAGATGAAGACGATTTCGATCCCTCTACGTTACCGATTAAACTGGCGATTGTCGGACGCCCAAATGTGGGTAAATCAACGCTGACGAACCGTATTTTAGGTGAAGATCGCGTTGTTGTCTTTGATATGCCGGGGACAACCCGTGACAGTATTTATATCCCAATGGAGCGTGATGAGCGTGAATATATTCTCATCGACACTGCAGGGGTTCGTAAGCGTGGTAAAGTCACCGAAACGGTTGAAAAATTCTCGGTGATCAAAACGCTGCAAGCGATTGAAGATGCGAACGTTGTACTTCTGGTCATCGATGCGCGTGAAGGTATTTCTGACCAAGATCTTTCCCTGTTAGGTTTTATCTTGAACGCAGGTCGTTCACTGGTTATTGCAGTGAATAAATGGGATGGAATGAAACCTGAAGATCGCGAGCACGTTAAAGATATGCTGGAGCTACGTCTTGGGTTTGTGGACTTTGCACGTATTCACTTTATCTCTGCATTGCATGGCAGTGGTGTCGGTAACTTGTTTGAATCGGTACAAGAAGCTTATGAGTCAGCAACTCGTCGCGTCGGTACTGCACTGTTAACCCGTATCATGAAAATGGCAGAAGATGAGCACCAGCCACCACTGATTCGTGGTCGCCGTGTGAAAATGAAATACGCCCATGCTGGGGGTCATAACCCGCCAATCGTCGTGATCCACGGTAACCAAGTCTCTGATTTACCCGATAGCTATAAGCGCTATTTAATGAACTATTTCCGCCGTTCATTAAATGTGATGGGAACGCCAATTCGTATTCTATTCAAAGAGGGTGAAAACCCATATGCGGATAAGAAAAACAAATTGACGCCAACTCAGCTACGTAAACGTAAACGCTTAATGCAGCATTTGAAAAAGCGTTAATAGCGAACTGTTCGCGCGATAAACAGACCAAAGCCGTAACGTAAATGTGTTGTTACGGCTTTTTCTTATTAATAATCGGCACTCCCACAGCCCTAAAAATTAACGTTGTTTTAATGACTGAGGAAAACCATGGAAATCAATTCAACCACACGCCTGAATAAATACATTAGCGAGAGCGGTATCTGCTCTAGACGTGAGGCTGACCGTTATATCGAGCAAGGTCATGTTTTTATTAACGGTAAACGTGCAGGGATCGGCGACCAAGTCTCTGCTGGAGACGTGGTGAAGGTTAATGGGCAGCTGATTGAGCCGCGCAATGAAGAAGATTTAGTGTTAATTGCCTTAAATAAGCCGGTTGGGATCGTGAGTACTACGGAAAGCGGCGAAAAAGACAACATTGTGGATTATGTCAATCACAGCACTCGTATCTTCCCAATTGGTCGCTTAGATAAAGATTCCCAAGGGTTGATATTCCTGACGAACCACGGTGACTTGGTGAATAAAATTTTACGAGCTGGCAATGACCACGAGAAAGAATATATTGTCACCGTCAATAAACCTGTGACGGATGAGTTTATTCGCGGTATGGGTGCCGGAGTGCCTATCTTAGGAACGATGACTAAGAAATGTAAGGTCAAAAAAGAAGCCCCTTTTGTTTTCCGTATTACGTTAGTCCAAGGTTTAAACCGTCAAATTCGTCGTATGACAGAGCATTTTGGTTATGAAGTCACTAAGCTAGAGCGTGTGCGGATCATGAATGTGAGACTGACAGGCATTCCTGTGGGTGAATGGCGTGATTTGACGGATGATGAGCTTATTGAATTGTTTAATCTGATTGAAAAATCAGAATCGGATGTTAAACCGAAAAAAGCTGCAAAACCTCAAGCACGTGCCAGTAATAACAAGCCATCGGGAAAACAAGGCTCAGGTAGTCAAAAACCTAAGGTAAATGCAGAACCACCGAAAAAGAAATTTACCCAGCCTGGACGTAAAAAGAAAAAACGTTAATTGAATTCAGAAGTGAAAAAAGGTTGAGAATAAGTGAATTAACTGCATTCTTGACCTTTTTTATTATGTTAGGTAAAAGTCAGCCTCTCTGTGGGCCGACAATAATCGATAAATCACAAATTAGAACTTAGTTTAATTTTAATCCTACATCCAACCAGCTTTGGCGAGTTGCCAATTCAATTTTCTCATCAAAGAGATTTTTTGCTGAACGGACTGTGGCATTAGCAAATTCAATAAATGTCGCAGTATTTGACACGCTAGGATCAGAGACTGCCGCCACCCATATTTTGCCTGCAACTTCCCAAGAGTATCCTCCCAGTTTTGTTGCCAATAAATAGAAGGCTTTGTTTGGAATACCTGAATTGATATGAACACCACCATTATCAACATATCGTGGTAAATTTCGGTATTGATCCATATGGCCGACTTGTGGGTCTTGGTTTGATTTTGTGAAATAGTAGGCGGTTCCCGGCGCTTTCATTGAGCGTAAAGCAGGTCCTTTTTTCGTGTCGATGAATAATTTTTCACCCAGTAACCAGTTAGATTGCTCCGCGGTTTGTTTTTGAACATATTGCTTCACCATAATACCTAATACGTCAGCAACAGATTCATTTAATGCGCCGGATTGGTCAACATAGTCAAAATCAGCCTGGGAGCTAATAAATCCATGTGCAAGCTCGTGAGCGATTATATCAATATCGTTGTAGAAGGGACCAAAAACTGTTCCATCACCATCCCCAAAGAAAATAGCTTGAGAATTCCAAAATGCATTGGCGTAGTTTTTATCATAATGGATAACCGCATTGATATCAGCATCACAACCAAACATCTGATCAATATTGAGTTTCTCCTTGAGGAATGAGCGGATCAGTCCAATGGCGTCAAATACACGATGGGCTGGCTCGGTTGGCGCTACCTTATCCTCCTCTCGCATGATGATTGCAAAATCGCTATGTGCCATATGCTCATCGGCAGGCATTTCTTCGCGGCGACAAATCGGTAGGCTAGAGTGATTATGTGTGTAGTTTTCTACGCGTTGCTGTGCATCGCGGATCAGGCGATTGTAGGTTCCTCCCGTTATATTACAAGCGCTAGATAATAACTGACGTTGATAACTCGCATCTTCATGAGTATAAGTGCGGCTCATAATGTCATTGATATGGAATAATGTAGATTTTAAATTATTACACAGGCTTTCTTGGTAGAAGTGTGAAATTAAGCTAGGTGATAATAGTGAACGACCAAGTATTTGACTCATTTAGAACTCCATTTTGTTTGACGAAATGGAATCATAAACGGTTGTGATTTTATTGTAACTACATGATAATTAAGCTATTAAATCAATATCTGCTAATTTTTATTAGAAAAACCAGCAGATAAAAATCTGATTAATTACAAAAGTTTGTATTATTTATTATGCACGAGCCAATTTTTACCAGTGATTAAGAAATCAGTATATAGCTTAGCCTCTGGGCTGCCTTCTTCAGGATGATAATCGTATTCCCAGCGGACTAAAGGTGGCATGGACATTAGAATGGATTCAGTACGTCCACCACTTTGCAAGCCGAAAAGGGTGCCTCTATCCCAAACGAGGTTAAACTCGACATATCGCCCTCGACGATATAACTGGAATTGGCGTTCACGCTCGCCCCAAGGTATTTCACGACGTTTTTCCACGATGGGAACATAGGCTTGTAGAAAGCCATTTCCAACATCTTGGGTGAAAGCAAAACAGGTTTCAAAGTCCCATTGATTTAGGTCATCGTAGAATAGACCACCGATACCCCGCGGTTCATTCCGATGTTTTAAAAAGAAATAGTCATCGCACCATTGTTTAAACTTAGGGTATACCTCATCACCATAAGGCGCACATAATGCATTAGCGACAGAGTGCCAATGTACAACGTCCTCTTCAAAACCGTAATAAGGGGTTAAGTCGAATCCGCCGCCAAACCACCATACGGGCTCCATCCCTTCTTTTTCGGCAATAAAAAAGCGCACATTAGCATGAGTCGTAGGAATATAAGGATTGAGAGGATGAATAACTAATGAAACACCCATCGCTTGATAACTACGACCTGCTAATTCTGGGCGGTGTGCGGTGGCTGATGCGGGCAGTTTTTCACCTTTTATATGTGAAAAGTTAACACCGGCTTGTTCAAACAGAGCACCTTGAGTTAAAACTCGGCTGCGCCCACCTCCGCCTTCTGCTCGCTCCCATGTTTGTTCGAGGAACGTTTCTTTGCCGTCTAACGCTGTTATTTTCTGGCAAATAGTATCTTGCAAGCTTTGCAAATAGGCTTTTACACGGTCAATATCTGGGTAATTCATTGTTTTTAAATAGAACCATTGGGAGAAAGAAAATGAGTAAAGTATACCCCGTTGAGGTAAAAAAGGCATATTGATTATTGATTGTGTATCAAAAGCAGTGATAATGGCAGGAAGTTTAGCTCAAACGGACAAAATGATGGAAATACGCATATTTCGCCAAAATGATTATGAAGATGTGCTGACGTTGTGGGAACGCTGTCAATTGAATGAAATTTCAGGGGATCCTGAACTAGATATTGAGCGTAAATTGCAATGTGGCGCGGATCTTTTCTTAGTTGCCGAGGTATCCGGTGAAGTGGTTGGCACTATCATGGGGGGATACGATGGGATTCGGGGAACCGCAGTCTATTTAGCTGTTCATCCTGAATATCGTGGGCGTGGTATTGCCAATGCGTTAGTGAGCCGTTTAGAGAAAAAATTGATTGCCCAAGGTTGTGACAGAATTGAGCTGTTGGTCAACGAAGAATCTGATGCAGCAATCTGTATGTTTGAAAAAATGTTGTATGAAGAAGAGCAAGCCGAGCGTTTAATTTATTCGAAAAAACTGACCCTCGACGTGGATTTTTAAACTGCCAGTGATTATTTTCTTGGCAGTTTAGCTAACTAGCTTGAATTTTTTATTAAATAGACTGTCTCAATATGCATTATATGACCCGCTAAAGAGGATGGTATGTCCCAAAACGCATTCGTAACCCTATTTAAAGTTTCTTTGCTTGGTGGCGCAGTGATGCTATCAGGCTGTGCTGGAAAAAGTTTTTTCTCTCCATCAACCTGGTTTCACAGCCCATTGATGATTTCTGATGCGGGTGTTGGTGCCATCACCAGCCTGACACCGATGGATCGTGACGTGATTAATAACCAGCTTGATGATCGTTATGTTGTACGTGGCGGTATGCAACTTGAAAATGGTGAAATGATATCTGTATTTCAAGCCATGAAAGATTTAGACGTTGCAGTGGAAGTCTTTGGACCCGAAAAAGGCACCGTTTCACGTATTGTGGTTAATGACCCGGATATGCTGACGGAATGGGATACTCAAATTGGTACTGAGTTTGGTGATATTTATCAGAAAGCTTATGGTTCATGTTCCCTTGGGGAAGCCGTCGATAATATTCCTACGGTACTGTGTGTTGCGCCACAAAGTAGCAAAGTGGTCTACAAATTTAGTGGTAAATGGCAAGGTCCTGATAATTTAATGCCAGCTGATGAAGTATTGAAGACATGGAAGGTGTCACAAATTATTTGGCATAAATAAATTACGAATACATGTACCGTAAGTTTTTGGATTGTAGAAAACAATAACTTACGGTTTTAATTTATTGCTAACACTGATATTTATCTTTTCCTCACGTCAAACCCTTCTGAATGACCTAGACTGATTAACTCTTGCGTTAAAACAAGGTGAAAATCATGATTAATGCGATAAACTATTTTAAAGTATAGGTTTGTGTAATTTATTCATTCTAAGGGGTTTATGCATGTCTCATTCCCAAAGTGGTATTTTGAAGGAACATAGTCGTTTCGGCATTTTTATTGAAGCCATGGTGACTGGGTCACTAGAAGAGGTTAAATCAGGATGCAAAGTTTTTGTTGATGAATTAACCAAACTGCAAGCAAAATTCCCCGATGATCGTCTTGGCGCGGTGATTGCATTTGGCTCTGAGGTGTGGAAGCAATTAGGGCACGCGAGCGTGGCGCCGGAATTAAAACCATTTCGTACGTTAGGTAAAGGATTAGCGCCAGCCACTCAGCGCGATATGCTGATTCACATTCAATCATTACGTCATGATATTAACTTTTCTTTAGCGCAGGCTGCTCTGAAGGCATTTGGGCAATCTATTGAGGTTGTTGAGGAAACTCATGGCTTCCGTTGGGTGGAAGATAGAGACTTAAGTGGCTTTATTGATGGCACAGAAAACCCACAAGGTGAAGAAATCGCTGAAGTCACGTTGATTAATCAAGGCGATGATATTGGTGGTAGCTACGTGATGGTGCAGCGCTATGAGCATGACCTGAAAAAATGGTCTCGTTTTTCTGAGCATGAACAAGAGAAAATGATTGGCCGCACTAAACACGATAGCGTTGAATTAGACGAAGATGCGCGTAATAAAACATCTCATGTTTCTCGCGTGGTGATTGAAGAAGAGGGGGAAGAGCTCTCTATTATGCGCCATAGCCTGCCATACGGCACGGCAAGCGGTAAACATGGTTTATTCTTTATTGCCTACTGCGCAACCATCCATAATATTGAACAGCAATTACTGAGCATGTTTGGTGAAACTGATGGTAAATATGATGATCTGCTACGTATGACTAAAGCCGTTTCTGGCAGTTATTACTACGCACCATCAATTGAAAGATTATTATCCTTATAATCTTATTGTGATAATTCAAGCTGTCGCGGACAGCGGCAGCTTGAAAGTGTTTACTGATCAGTTTCTTGTAGTCCTTTTCGTGCTGCAGCAGAGTGATATTGATCCTCTCGGCACATCCATCATATTTATCCATATCGATATCAACGAATAACCAAAATTTACGCTTAGCAAGTGGTCATATTTGTTCTCGACATTTTGCCGCAGGATCTCTATGAGCTTTACTCATTACATTAACCTCTTAAATTTCCATCAGATTTTTTAGCTTATTGCTATAACCTCTTTATTATTCCAACTTGATATATCAAATGATGATTGATAACTACAAAGTTATAACCAAAACATATACATTGTTTTTAGTTAATGTTTGGGTTTAGTCACAAGTAGGGATCTCATGAAAAAATCAATGTTAAAAAATACGGGGTTAGCGAGTCTGGCGATGTTTTCGTTGATGAGTAGCGCATCCCTAACGGCAGCTGAGTTATTGAACAGCTCTTATGATATTTCACGAGAGCTATTTGCAGCATTAAATCCAGAATTTGAAAAGCAATGGGCGCAGGAAAACCCTCAAGAACCACTGACTATCAAGCAATCCCATGCGGGCTCATCCAAGCAGGCATTAGCGATTTTACAAGGCTTAAAAGCCGATGTGGTGACGTTTAACCAAGTGACGGATGTGCAGATCCTTCATGATAAAGGGCAATTGATCCCTGCAGATTGGCAGGCGCGCTTGCCGAATAATAGTTCGCCTTATTATTCGACAATGGCGTTTTTGGTCCGTAAAGGTAATCCTAAAGGCATTAAAACTTGGGATGACCTTGCACGCAGTGATGTGAAATTAGTTTTTCCAAACCCAAAAACGTCGGGAAATGGTCGTTATACCTACCTTGCGGCATGGGGGGCTTTCAACCAAGAAAATGGAAAAGACAGTCCAAAAACCCGTGAACAAATGCAGCAATTCCTGAAAAACGTCGAAGTTTTTGATACCGGAGGGCGAGGTGCAACGACGTCATTCATTGAACGGGGATTGGGGGATGTCTTAATCAGTTTTGAATCAGAAGTGAATAATATTCGCAGCCAGTACGGTGAATCAGATTATGAAGTGATTGTTCCTCCTGTGGATATTTTGGCGGAATTCCCTGTCACGTGGGTCGATAAAAATGTGCAAAAAAATGGTACAGAGAAAGCCGCGAAAGCGTATTTGAATTATCTGTATAGCCCAGAAGCTCAAAATATTATCACTCGTTTTAACTATCGCGTGAATGATAAGCAAGTCATGGCGGAAAATAAGAGTAAATTCCCAGCAACTCAGTTATTTACGGTGGAGTCTCAATTTGGCAATTGGACGAATGTCATGAATGAGCACTTTTCCACGGGCGGTGAATTCGATCAACTCATGGAACAAGGTCGCCGTTAATGCAGACATCAGGAAAGCGGTTTTTACCGGGTTTCGGACTGACTTTAGGCAGTAGCTTATTTTACGTCTGTTTAATCTTGCTATTGCCTTTAAGCGCGCTTGTTGTGCAGCTTTCCGATATGACATGGCAACAATATTGGGCAGTAATTAGTTACCCTCAGGTTGTTGCGGCCTATAAAGTAACATTACTCGCTGCGCTCGTTGCGAGCTTATTTAATGCGGTCTTTGGAATGTTACTGGCATGGATCTTGACCCGCTATCGTTTTCCTGGACGCTTATTCTTAGATGGACTGGTGGATTTACCCTTCGCATTGCCTACCGCCGTTGCAGGGCTGACCCTTGCAACATTATTTGCGACATCAGGTTGGTATGGTCAGTATCTACATCAGTTTGATATTAAAGTAGTGAATACATGGCTAGGTATTGCAGTTGCCATGGCATTTACCAGTATTCCTTTTGTTGTCAGAACGGTTCAACCGGTTCTGGAAGAGTTAGGTCCGGAATATGAAGAGGCGGCTCAGACCTTAGGGGCAACGCGTTGGCAAACTTTCCGACGTGTGGTGTTACCCGAAGTATCCCCTGCATTAATTGCTGGAACGGTTTTATCTTTTACACGCAGCCTTGGTGAATTTGGTGCGATTATTTTTATCGCCGGAAACATTGCGTGGCAAACGGAGGTGGTCTCCTTAATGATTTTTAGCCAATTACAGCAATTTGATTATCCAGCCGCGAGTGCCATTGCTTCCGTGATTTTAGCCGTGTCATTATTTTTACTCTTTACAGTGAATGTTATTCAAAGCCGTTTTGGTAAACGATTAGGCGGGCACTAATGGGACAAATTACACCGTTTCCGATGACTCAACGTAGAAGTATCAATTGGGGAAAATGGGCGCTCATTACGATAGGGCTATTCTTTTCTACTTTGTTATTAGTGGTACCAATTATCTGGATTTTCATCACCGCCTTTCAAAAAGGGTTGGGGGAAGTATTAGCCAATATTGGTAATCCCGATATGCTGCATGCAATTGGACTAACCCTGCTTATTGCATTAATAACGGTACCAGTGAATTTGGTGTTTGGAGTGATGTTGGCGTGGCTTGTAACGCGTTTTCAGTTCCCAGGTCGCCAATTGTTACTGACGTTAGTGGATATTCCTTTTGCTGTTTCTCCGGTCGTGGCGGGGTTGCTCTATTTGTTGTTTTATGGCTCGAATAGTTGGTTTGGCGGCTGGTTAGAAGGGTTTGATATACAAGTCATGTTTTCATGGCCGGGAATGGCATTAGTGACTATTTTTGTGACGTGTCCATTCGTGGTAAGGGAGCTAGTTCCGTTAATGCTGAGCCAAGGAAGCCAAGAAGATGAAGCGGCAACCTTATTGGGCGCATCGGGTTGGAAAATGTTCTGGAGAGTAACGCTCCCCAACATCCGCTGGGCATTACTTTATGGTGTTGTATTAACGAATGCACGAGCTATCGGTGAATTTGGTGCAGTCTCTGTGGTATCTGGTGCTATTCGTGGGGAAACCTATACATTGCCTCTGCAAGTGGAATTACTTCATCAAGATTACAATACCGTCGGCGCATTTACTGCTGCGGCAATTTTAGCGTTATTAGCGATCATCACGTTGATTGTAAAAAGTGCTTTGCAATGGCATTTAAGCCGGCAGCAAACTGAGTCAGGAGCCCATTAATTATGAGTATTGAAATTAATCATGTCGGTAAATTGTTCGGCAGAACGCAGGTGCTGGACAACATCTCATTGGATATCGGCTCAGGGGAAATGGTAGCGTTGTTAGGACCTTCAGGTTCGGGTAAAACCACGTTACTGCGCATTATTGCCGGATTAGAGCAGCAAAGTCACGGTTCGTTACGCTTTCATGGGCAAGATGTTAGCCAAGTACATGCGAAAGACCGGCATGTGGGGTTTGTTTTCCAACATTATGCGCTGTTTCGTCATATGACGGTATTCGAGAATGTCGCATTTGGTTTGACGGTGTTACCGAGAAAACAGCGCCCATCTAAGGCGGTTATTAAGCAAAAAGCCATGGAATTGCTAGAGATGGTGCAACTAGCGCATTTGGCTGAACGGTACCCATCTCAGCTTTCTGGTGGGCAAAAACAGCGGGTAGCGCTAGCAAGAGCATTAGCTGTTGAGCCGCAAATTTTATTGCTGGATGAACCTTTTGGGGCTCTAGATGCTCAGGTGCGTATTGAATTACGTCGTTGGCTACGTCAGCTCCATGAAGAATTAAAGTTTACCAGTGTCTTTGTGACGCACGATCAGGAAGAAGCCATGGAAGTAGCAGATCGGATCGTGGTGATGAGCCAAGGGCATATTGAACAAGTTGGCACCCCGAATGAAATTTGGCAAGCACCTGAAACACGTTTTGTCCTTGAATTTATGGGGGAGGTGAACAAAATTGCTGGGAATATTCGAGGTTCTCAATTGCAGGTAGCGAATTTTACCTTCCCACTGCCTCAAATCAGTGCTCAACAAGGCGATGTCGATGTGTTTATTCGTCCTTGGGATATTCGTTTGCAAAAGCAAGCGGATGAACTTCACCAGCTGCCCGTGAGAGTCATTGAATCAGGACCTAGAGGGCATTTTTGGCAATTAACCGTGCAGCCTTTAGGGTGGAGTGAGGAAACGTTATCTGTGGTATGGCAGGATGCAAATACGGTTCCACTGAGAGGCGAACATTATTATTTAGGAAGCCAGCAGACACAAATTTATCAGGGAAAAGAGCCATTATTTTTCCCCTCTCTTGCTAAAAGCGCGTAGATTTAAAAGGGATGATTGATTTTAGAATTGATTGTTAATTATATTATCAATCAATAAAAAATTATTATAAGGAAAAACACAGTGTCAACGTTGGAACAGTTTATTGGTCATACGCCGTTGGTTCGTCTGCAACGCCTGACCGAAGGTCTGGATGCAGAAATCTGGGTCAAACTCGAAGGTAATAACCCCGCAGGCTCTGTGAAGGATAGGGCGGCTTTCTCAATGATTAACGAAGCGGAAAAACGCGGGGAGATCAAGCCAGGGGATACATTAATCGAGGCAACCAGTGGCAATACGGGGATTGCGTTAGCCATGATTGCGGCAGTGAAAGGTTACAAACTGAAATTGCTGATGCCGGACAATATGAGCCAGGAGCGTAAAGCATCGATGCAAGCTTATGGCGCGGAGTTAATTCTAGTCAGCACGACGGTAGGCATGGAAGGCGCGCGAGATTTGGCTCAAGAGATGGCAAACAATGGCGAAGGAAAAGTTCTAGACCAGTTCAACAACCCAGATAATCCGTTGGCACATTTTACAACAACGGGACCCGAGATTTGGCAGCAAACCGCAGGAAGAATCACCCATTTTGTTTCCAGTATGGGAACCACAGGGACAATAACTGGGGTCAGCCGTTATTTAAAAAGCCAATCACCCGATGTGCAGATTGTGGGTTTACAACCCGCTGAAAAGAGTCAAATTCCAGGTATTCGCCGTTGGTCTCCAGAGTATCTACCGGGTATTTTTGATAGTCAGTTAGTCGACCATGTGCTGGATGTGAACCAGCAAGAGGCTGAAGATACCATGAAAGAGTTAGCAAAACGTGAAGGTATTTTCTGTGGTGTGAGCTCCGGTGGTGCTGTTGCGGGAGCTCTGCGGGTGGCAAAAACGAATCCTAAAGCGGTGATTGTCGCGATTATTTGCGATCGTGGAGACCGGTATCTATCAACGGGTGTTTTTGATAAATAAGACATTAATAAACTAAAGTCAGAGTGAAACTTCCAATAAAAAACCACCAGTATCGATAAGTGACTGGTGGTTTATCATTCAGTGGTTTATTTCAGGTTTAGCGCAATTATTTCTTAATACGCATAATGACGGTTTCACCAACAGTCACTGTACCACTCAATTTATTCAGTTCTTTAATCTCGTCCATGTTTGAAATAACAACAGGCGTTAGAACTGATTTCGCTTTTTCTTCTAACAGAGCTAAGTCAAACTCAATAACGACATCGCCTTTTTTCACAGATTGACCTTCTTCTGCGATGCGTTTAAAGCCTTCGCCTTTAAGTTCAACAGTATCAATACCGAAGTGAACAAACAGTTCGATACCATCATCAGATTCAATTGAAAATGCATGGTTAGTTTCAAAGATTTTACCGATTGTACCATCAACCGGAGCCACAATTTTGTTGCCAGAAGGCTTGATAGCAATACCGTCACCGACAATTTTTTCTGCGAACACAACGTCTGGTACATCTTCAATATTGACGATTTCGCCAGATAATGGCGCGATAATTTCAATATTGCCACTGCTACTCTTGTCTTCCGAAACTAGTGATTTCAGTTTGTCAAACAGACCCATGGACCTTCTCCTAATCGTTTTATATGGGACCGAACTAATGTGCTGCTGTTAGCATAACGTTTTTTCTTGGATAAAGGTATCTACAAGTTTCATCAATTCTTCGGCTGTTGGTTGAGCAAGTGCTTGTTCCGCTAGCGCTTGTGTATCTGCATAATTCGCATTACGAATCAGCTTTTTGATACGAGGAATTGAGATTGCGCTCATACTAAATTCGTCCAGCCCCATGCCTAACAGCAATAAGGTCGCACGTTCATCACCTGCTAATTCACCACACATACCCGTCCATTTACCTTCTGCGTGAGAAGCGTCAATCACTTGTTTAATCAAGTTCAAGACGGCTGGAGACATCGGATTATAAAGGTGAGAAATCAGCTCATTACCACGGTCAACCGCTAAAGTGTATTGAGTGAGATCATTCGTCCCAATACTGAAGAAATCAACTTCCTTCGCCAAATGATGTGCAATAATTGCTGCGGCTGGTGTTTCCACCATAATACCGACTTCAATGGCTTCATCAAAGGCTTTGCCTTCTTCTCGTAGCTGCCCTTTAAGCATCTCAAGTTCTGCTTTCAGTTCCCGAACTTCTTCAACAGAAATAACCATCGGGAACATGATACGCAGTTTACCAAATTTAGACGCCCTTAAAATAGCTCTTAATTGAGAGTGTAGAATTTCTTTGCGATCAAGACAAATACGAATTGCACGCCAGCCAAGGAATGGGTTCTCTTCTTTCGGTAAATTCATGTATGGTAAGTCTTTATCGCCACCAATATCCATGGTACGAACAATGACAGCTTGACTACCCATGGCTTCTGCTACGGCTTTATAGGCTTGGAATTGCTCTTCTTCTGTAGGTAGAGCATCACGATCCATGAATAAAAACTCAGTACGGTATAGACCCACACCCTCTGCACCATTGCGTTCAGCACCAGCGACATCGCGCACGGTACCAATGTTGGCACAGACTTCGACTTGATGACCATCTAAGGTTATTGCGGGTAAATCCTTTAATTTTGCCAGCTCTTCTTTTTCTTGCAGGTACTCATTTCTGAAGGCTTTCAGTTTGTCAATTTCGCTTTCAGATGGATTGAGATAAATGGTGTTGTTTACGCCATCTAACACAATGAAATCACCGCTTTTCACTTTGCTGGTGGCGTCAGTTGTACCGACGATAGCAGGGATTTCTAGTGAACGAGCCATGATAGAGGTATGAGAAGTACGACCACCGAGGTCAGTGATGAAGCCTAAAACTTTGTCTAAGTTCAACTGAGCGGTTTCGGATGGGGTTAAATCAGGTGCAACTAAAATAACTTCCTCGGTGATTGCGCTTAAATCAACAATTGGAATATTAAGGATGTTTTTGAGTAAACGCTTACCGATGTCACGCACGTCTGCTGCACGTTCTTTTAAGTATTCATCATCTAGCGCTTCGAGTGCTTGTGCTTGGTCTTCGATCACCGAATAAACGGCAGCATCCGCTGTTTTTTTATCGCCTTTGATGAGGGAGACAATTTCTTGCTCTAACTCTTCATCTTCCAGCAGCATGATATGACCTTCAAAAATCTCAGCTTTTTCCGCACCAAGATTTTTTTCTGCTTTCTCTTTGATAAGGCTAAGCTGCTCAGCTGATTTGTTTCGTCCATCAATGAAGTTTTGGATCTCTTTATCGATTTGCTCGTCAGTAATTTTACGGGTGCTGACAACAATAGGATCTTCTTTGAGGATGAGAGCCTGACCAAAAGCAAAACCTGGGGATACTAAAATTCCTGAAATCATAATATTACCTTACTACTGATAGGAGTTTTGATGTTGCAGAGACAACAGTAGATATAAGTGATTAAGCAGGTGTCCCCGAATAATGTATTCAGGGACGGGGAATTATTACGTTAAAACAAGATGGCAGAGTGGAAAATTATTCTAACTCGCCCATCAGTTTAACTAAAAACTCAACTGCTTGTTGCTCGTCTTCACCTTCAGCAGAAATGGTGACTACTGTACCTTGAGTCAAACCTAAAGTTTGTAGTTTAAACAGACTTTTTGCGCTCGCTGATTTACCGCCTGAGCTCAAGGTGATATCAGAAGTGAATGCTTTTGCTTCTTTAACGAATTGAGCCGCAGGGCGAGTATGTAAACCATTAGGTGCTGTAATAGTAACTTCTTGCTGGAACATAATATTTCCTCAGTGATTTTAAGTTTTTTATGATGACACAGCCTATTGTAGATGAAATATGCTGTACATGCGTATAATTTAGATTATCAATGATTCATCTGGTTTGCTACTTTGTTTGGTATCAACCAAATTATCATTTTTTTAGCTTATGTATCACACCACACTTTTGGTGGGTATTCTGCATTTCAGAACATAAGTGACCAAAAAGTGATTAATTTCGAGGTGTGAAATAATTACTATGTTTAATACTAAACACCGGATAATAAATCATCTCAATCCGTGCTAATTTATGATCTCACCCACAAAAAAAGCACCTAACTGGTGCTTTTTTAACGTAATGTTAACTTAGCGTTTATTATTCTGCATTAATATCGGCAAACAAGGCAGTGGATAAGTAGCGCTCTCCGGATGAAGGCAAAATAACCACAATATTTTTACCTTTATATTCAGGTAAAGCGACCAGTTTTACTGCTGCTGCAATTGCTGCACCTGATGAAATCCCGGCTAAAATACCTTCTTTTTCCATGAGTTCACGTGCGGTTGAAATGGCTTCGTCATCGCTAATTTGAAGGACTTTGTCGATAATAGAGAGGTCTAAGTTACCTGGAATAAATCCAGCACCAATCCCTTGAATTTTATGGGGACCGGGTTTGATCTCTTCACCTGCTAGCGCTTGTGTAATGACTGGGGAGGTCGTTGGCTCTACCGCGACCATAACCACGTCTTTTTTCCCTTTGGTGTGTTTTAAATAACGTCCGATGCCAGTAATTGTTCCACCGGTACCGACGCCTGACACGACAACATCCACGTTTCCATCGGTGTCATTCCAAATTTCAGGACCGGTTGTTTTTTCGTGAATTTCAGGGTTGGCGGGGTTGCTAAATTGTTGAAGTAACAGATATTTATTAGGATTGCTATTGACGATCTCTTCCGCCTTGGCAATCGCACCTTTCATGCCTTTTGCCCCTTCAGTCAGGATCAGATTTGCGCCAAGGGCTTTTAGTAGCTTACGGCGTTCAACGCTCATAGTTTCTGGCATGGTCAATGTTAATTTATAACCGCGCGCAGCGGCCACGTAGGCAAGGGCAATACCGGTGTTTCCGCTGGTTGGTTCTACCAATTCTTTATCTTTTGTCAGGATGCCTTTTTTCTCTGCGTCCCAGATCATGTTTGCGCCGACACGGCATTTTACACTGAAGCTTGGGTTGCGAGATTCCACTTTCGCTAAAATATTTCCATTGCCAAAATGCTGTAAACGCACTAATGGTGTATTTCCAATGGTCAACGAATTATCTTCATAAATTTTGCTCATGGGACATCCTTAAAATTAACGGTTAGCCAAGAATTAGGTGTGCTTTTCACAATTGAATATGAATTCAACATACTCGAACAACTGATTATTGCAAATATGATTTAACGCTAGAATATAATCATAGGTTATTTAAAAGCGCATTATTATAACCAAGATTGAAAGTATGATGGAGAGCAGAATAGTGAAAAGCGTTGACAGTAGGGATATGCAGGTGGGGTACCTGCATATCCCTAAAAAGTATTAGTAGCGAGCATAACGAGCGCGATAGCGGTCGACCCACATTAATGTTGCTCCACAGACGGCAACAGGCATGATCACTAAGTTCAGAATTGGAATCATCATGAGTAAGCTGACAGCACCACCAAATTGAACATTATTCACGCGGTCTTTTGAGAGCGCTTGCTTCATGTCATTGAATCCAACGCGATGGTTATCAAAAGGATAGTCACAATATTGAATGGACATCATCCATGCGCCGAATAGGAACCATAAAACAGGGGCGACAGTTTGCCCAATCCCTGGGATAAAGAACAGGACCAATAGCACGATAGCGCGTGGTAAATAGTAAGCAATACGCACAAATTCACGTTTAATCATGCGTGGCACATCTTTTAGTAGTTCAGCCATACCTGTATCAGGAGCAGGTTTACCCGTCAGTTCAGCTTCTAAATGCTCGGATAACCAGCCGTTAAATGGCGCCGCAATAATATTGGCGATGGTACTAAAGAAATAGCTAAATACCAGTAAGATAGAAATGACAGCGACGGGCCAAATCAAATAGTCAAGCCATTGTAGCCAGCTAGGAATATAGCTCATGACTTGCTCAATCCATCCACCCAGTTTGCTATATAACCACCAAAAAGCACCACCAAGTAACAGAATGTTTGCTAACAGAGGCAAAAGTACAAAACGTTTAATACCAGGACGAGTGATTAGTCGCCACCCTTGGGAAAAGTAATAAAATCCAGAGTGATTTTTTTGTGGCGAAAATGTCGATTGGGTCATACTTCTTATTATCTCCTTTACGGGTGAGCATGTATCATATAGGTATGAAATTACACTGACTAGTGATAATTTTGTATAAAAAAGCAGCAAATGAAAGCGGAATATTCTCTTTCTTGTAAGAAAATCGTTCTGAGGGTTGCACTTAGAGCAATTGAGAAATAATCTTAAGGTAGTTTCCGCCGTGATGGCATCATTATTCATCAACTAGAGATAGCAGCGATGCAGGATTTGCGTCTAATATTAGTGGTCGTAGGTGCGATAGCGATTGTCGCTTTATTACTGCATGGTTTATGGACCAGCCGTAAAGAGCGCTCTAAGTTATTTCGCGACAGACCTGTAAAACGTAGAAAGAATGACACGCAGGAAAACTCATCTGAATATGACGATTCTGCTTTGTTTACTGAGAATCAACCGACACAAAAAGTCGCTGTTGACGATCAGCCTATCTATATGGTGAAAGAAGAGCCGCGTGTTGAGCCCGTTGTTCAACCTCATATTTCTCCATCTCATACAACGCAACGTGACGCAGAGCCTGAGTTTAATTTAACGGCAGAGCACTCACCGCAACTTGCTCCTAAAGTCGCTAAATCAGTTGCTTCTGAGCCAGTATTTGCTCCACATGCCGATAATCGTCAGGCACCAGAGCAATTAACGATTAATATTGCGGATGATGCTGATGTTCAAGAACATGTTTCAGAGCCAGTAAGAATTTATCCTGAGCCGGCAACCTCTGTTGCCCCCGTTCAAGAGCGAGTACCTCAATCGCCTGCAACACAAGCTCCAGTTTCTCAGGAAACGGCGCAGTCAGTTGCACATTCTCACGCTGAAGTTGCACAAGAGCCTGAGACTGCATCGACCGAGAAAGCCGCCTCTGCAAGCGAAAAAGAAATTGTTCTGGTACTGCACGTTGCGGCACATCATGGTCAAGTTCTTGAAGGTGAAGCTTTGTTGCAAAGTATTCTTCAGGCAGGTTTCCAATTTGGAGCCATGAATATTTTCCACCGCCATGTGCACCCAGCGGGGTCTGGTCCAGTCCTCTTTAGTTTGGCGAATATGGTGAAGCCAGGCTCATTTGATCCAGAAGCTATGGCTGATTTCACGACGCCGGGTGTCTCTATCTTTATGATGGTGCCATCGTACGGTGAGGCGAGCCAAAACTTTAAACTCATGCTTCAAGCCGCGCAGCGCATCGCATCAGATGCAGGCGGTGTTGTATTGGATGATGAACGAAAAATACTGACACCTCAAAAAATAGAGGTGTATCATGCAAGAATTCGAAATACATTAAGTTAATTAAAACCCCCGACTTAGGGGGTTTTTTATATCTATTGGTGAAACATGACGACGAAAAAAAATCCTGACGCACTCACACAAAAAATAGACGCGTTAAAACAGCAATTGCGCCATCACGAATACCTCTATCATGTTATGGATGCCCCTGAAATTCCTGATGTGGAATATGATAAACTGATGCAAGAGCTCAAGGCGCTTGAAGCAGAACATCCTGAGCTGATCACAACGGACTCACCAACGCAGCGCGTAGGGGCAGCACCTTTAGCGGCATTTGACACTGTTCGCCATGAAATTCCGATGCTTTCTTTAGATAACGTATTTGATGAAGAAAGCTATCTCGCATTTGATAAACGCGTGAAAGACCGACTGCATAACCACACTGAATTAACATTTTGCTGCGAACTCAAATTAGATGGTCTAGCTGTCAGTTTGCTGTATGAAAATGGTGAGTTAGTTCAAGCGGCAACCCGTGGTGATGGTACGGTTGGCGAAAATATCACGGCCAACGTACGCACGATCAAAGCAATTCCGCTACGTTTACGCGGGGATAATATTCCTGCGCGTGTTGAAATTCGTGGTGAAGTTTTTATGCCTCAAAAAGGCTTTGAGGCGATGAACGAAGAAGCACGTAAAACGGATGGTAAGATTTTCGCTAATCCACGTAATGCGGCAGCAGGTTCCCTTCGCCAGTTAGATCCACGTATTACGGCTAAACGTCCATTAACTTTCTACTGCTATGGTGTAGGGCTAGTGGAAGGTAAAACATTGCCAGATACCCATTATGAGCGCTTGATGCAATTCAAAGCGTGGGGGCTGCCAGTCAGTGAGCATGTTCAACTGCGTGTGGGTTGCCAGCAAGTTCTCGATTTTTATCATCATGTTGAAAAAATTCGCCCAACACTCGGTTTTGATATCGATGGTGTAGTGATTAAAGTGAACGATATTGCAATCCAAGAGGAATTGGGGTTTGTCTCGCGTGCGCCACGTTGGGCTACGGCATTTAAATTTCCAGCCCAAGAACAGATAACATTGCTGAAGGATGTTGAATTCCAAGTTGGGCGTACTGGAGCCATCACACCTGTGGCACGTTTAGAGCCAGTACAAGTTGCAGGTGTCGTCGTCAGTAATGCGACACTCCATAATGCCGATGAGATAGATCGCTTAGGTGTTCGCATTGGTGATACGGTCGTAATCCGTCGAGCAGGGGATGTGATCCCACAAATTGTCAGTGTTGTCATGGACAAACGCCCTGCGGATAGCCGTGAAATCATATTTCCAACACACTGCCCAGTATGTAATTCGGATATTGAGCGTGTAGAAGGGGAGGCGGTAGCTCGCTGCACAGGCGGGTTAACCTGCGGGGCGCAGTTGAAAGAGTCTCTGAAGCACTTTGTTTCTCGCCGTGCAATGGATGTGGATGGCATGGGAGATAAAATCATTGAGCAATTGGTGGATGCAGAGTATGTCGCAAATGCGGCGCAGCTCTACCAATTATCAGCGGGTAAATTAACGGGTCTAGAAAGAATGGGACCAAAATCCGCGCAAAAACTGATTGATGCGTTAGAGAAATCTAAACAAACTACACTCGCCCGTTTCATCTATGCATTAGGGATCCGTGAAGTGGGTGAAGCCACCGCGGCAAACCTCGCCGCACATTACGCGTCGTTAGATGCGGTGATGGCAGCAGATGAAGATTCACTGAAAACTGTACAGGATATTGGTGAAGTGGTTGCGAAGCATGTCGTGCATTTTTTCCGTGAAGAACATAATCGCCAAGTTATTCATGATTTACTGACTATTGCGAATATCCATTGGCCAGAAGTTCAAGTCATTAATAGTGCTGAAATTGACAGTCCATTTGCGGGTAAAACAGTTGTTCTGACAGGTTCGATGTCAACACTTTCTCGTGATGATGCCAAGGATAAACTGGTCGCTTTAGGTGCGAAAGTCGCAGGTAGTGTGTCGAAAAAAACGGACTTAGTTATTGCGGGTGAAGCGGCGGGGTCTAAGTTAGCGAAAGCTACTGAACTCGGCATAAAAGTCATTGATGAAGAAGAGTTAATTCGTTTGCTGAATATCTAATCGTGACCTATATTTAATGCGCAATGCCATTATCAACCAAGGGGATAATGGCATTTATTATTTTCTGGCTAACATTTATCCTGTTGTTATTGGGACGTGATTCGTGAAACGTGATCTGGTCGTTACTTTTGGGAAAATGGTAGAGCCAGTTTTCATATTAATGTGACTTTAATCTCATTTAAATGTTGCCCATTACATAGAATATGCGCATAGACTGATTCGTAACTTTGTTGGAGTCAAATATGACCTCGATCCTGCACTTTATTTTATCCATAGTTATTATCGCTGCACTTGCGATTCTAGCGAGTAGTAACCGTAGAGGGATTCGTCCACGCTACGTTATTCAATTGCTCGTTATTCAAATTGCGCTCGCTTACTTGTTCTTAAAATCAGGTATTGGTGAGTCCTTCGTTCTTGCTGTTGCTGGTGTCTTTACCCACTTGTTGGGTTATGCAGCAGAAGGGACTAAATTCATCTTCGGTGGAATGATTGAAGGAAACTTGGCCTTCTTCTTCCTGCAAGTGCTGTGCCCAATCATCTTCATTTCAGCGCTGATTGGTATTCTACAACACATTAAAGTACTGCCTTTTGTCATTCGTATCATCGGTACGGTGTTATCGAAAGTTAACGGTATGGGTAAACTTGAGTCATTCAACGCAGTGAGCTCATTATTGCTGGGTCAGTCAGAAAACTTTATTGCATATAAAGACCAATTAAGCAGCATGTCAGAAAGAAGAATGTACACGATGGCAGCAACGGCGATGTCGACCGTTTCAATGTCAATTGTTGGCGCATACATGACGATGTTGGATCCAAAATATGTGGTTGCAGCGCTGGTGCTGAACATGTTTGGTACGTTCGTTGTATTATCACTGATCAACCCGTACCCACCTGAAGGGGAAAAAGAGATCCAAATGCGTAGTCTGCATGAAGGTCAAAGTTTCTTCGAAATGCTAGGTGAATATATTCTTGCAGGGTTTAAAGTTGCGATTATCGTTTCTGCGATGCTGATTGGTTTTATTGCACTGATTGCCATGGTTAATGGTATCTGTTCCGCGATATTCGGCGTGAGCTTCCAGACCATGCTGGGTTATGTATTCTATCCATTTGCTTGGATGTTAGGTATTCCTGCTAATGAAGCACTGCAAGTTGGCGGCATCATGGCTGTGAAGATGGTCACTAACGAATTCGTAGCAATGGATGGCTTAAAAGCAGTGGCATCAGGTTTATCAGACCGTTCTGTTGGTATTTTATCTGTATTCTTAGTTTCGTTCGCTAACTTCTCTTCTATCGGTATTATTGCTGGTGCGATTAAAGGGTTAGATGAAAAACAAGGAAATACCGTTGCACGTTTTGGTCTGAAATTACTGTATGGCTCAACACTGGTAAGCTTCTTATCTGCGGCAGTGGTTGGATTAATCCTGTAGTTACCGCTATAAAAAGTGTTACAGTGAAAAACGGCATTCAGTGAATGCCGTTTTTTTATGTCTAAGGCTTTCTATCGATAAAGCATGAGGAAAGAATGGAAAAACAAGACTTAATTGATATAGCTAATACATCGATGCCGTTTGGTAAATATAAAGGTTGCATACTGATTGATCTGCCAGAGGAATACCTATTATGGTTTTATAAAAAAGGGGAGTTTCCGGCAGGGCGGTTAGGACAGCTGATGGAAATGACACTAGGGCTGAAGATTGAAGGGCTAGATAGCATTGTTAAGCCTCTAAAACGCCAATAAGGGGTAGAGGCTTAATGGCCTATTATTGTGTGCTGATCACTGTATTAGCCGTTTCTATACCTGATTGGTAAGCGCCATGCACAGTACCTGCGCCTAATAGTGCTAAATGCTCTCCCGCAAAGAAGATTTTATTATCAATAGGCTGTTTTAATTGTGCGATTTGATTGGCTGAATAGTTAGATGCAGGATAACTAAATGAGCCATACGCATAAATATCTTTTTCCCATTCGGTTTTCATCAAACGTATTGGCGCGGGAACATGATCAAACACTTTACAGAGTGATGCTTGTAATTCATGCCATGCGGTCTGCTCATCACACTCCTCAAGCCATTTTGCGGACAACCCACCAAATAGAAAGAGTAGGGTTGGTTTTTGGTAAATCGTGCTTACATCCATAAAATTGAGCCAGTAATCAGACTCATGGATATACATACTATTCACATTATTGAGTGAATCCTTACGCCAAAATGCATGCTCAAAAGTGACAAATAGTTTATTGAATACACCAAATCCAAGTTGGTTAATCGCATCTTGAGTTACATTAGGTAGTGCTGGTGTGAATTGAATAGCTTCTTTCTTCAGGACACCAAGCGGTACAGTAATAACCACTTTAGTGGCATGAAATTGTTGGTCATCATGGGTTATCACGGTAACGTGGTTATCATGGTAATCAATATGCTTAACGGGATGGTTAAGACGAATATTTAGCCCATCAGATAGCGTTTCGATGATTTGTGAGTACCCTCGAGGGAAAATCACTTCATCGCCTTCACAAAAGCCTTCTAATTGTAAAAAATGCGGTGATAAGGTCTCTAGCGTACATGCACAGGGATCTTCTGCGATGACCTCAAAAAATTCATGTAAACTCACTTGCAGCTGCTCAAATAGTGATTGATCCGCACGGTGTTGTACGGTGAGCAAATGGTGAAACTCCGGGCTTTGAAGCCAGCTAGTTAGCGCTTCTGCCGCATTATTAAATTGGCAAGGAGATGACATGATTTCAAACTGGTTCATCAAATAATCAAGGCCTGCTTCAAAAGCCTCTTTTTCATCTTCACATAAAACCAAGCCATTTTTCTTATAGAAAATCGCATCTTGGTAATTGAAAACGACAGTTTGAATATGGTGCTGCTGAGCAATCGCATTAATTGGATTATTGGTGATCCCGTGGATCCATGATGCGCCTAAATCATAAAATTGGTTGTCAATTTCTTGGGTATGGATTCGTCCACCGAGGCGATTGCGAGCTTCTAAAATAAGGACTTTTTTATGTTGAGATTGTAACTGATTTGCGACTGATAAACCTGAAACACCTGCTCCTATCACGATGATATCGGCATCTATGTGTGGCATAACTCACCTAGTTGAAATGGAAAACAAACGATATGCGATTGCACATCTGAATAATTTTATTTAAATAAAATTATAAGTTAATTATATATGAGTAAATTAGTTGTGAACAGATAGATAAGTAGGATTGAATGAGTTAAGTGAAATTTTAGGTGTTATTTTTAGGAAAGTAGGTAAGAACAATTAAGTAAATAAGAATGGGAAATAAGGGAGATTTGGTGGAGCTAAGCGGGATCGAACCGCTGACCTCTTGCATGCCATGCAAGCGCTCTCCCAGCTGAGCTATAGCCCCGAACGAAGTGTTTTGTTGAATTTATTGTTCAAATTCTACCATCTAAACTGGTTTTTAGATGGTGGAGCTAAGCGGGATCGAACCGCTGACCTCTTGCATGCCATGCAAGCGCTCTCCCAGCTGAGCTATAGCCCCAAACAAAATCTTTTGGACGGGAGGCATCATATTCAAGCTCGGTTGGAGTGTCAATATATTAATATGTTTTTCGGGTTTAATTGCTGAAATATAGAACATTTTGCAATCAATTCCCATTTGAAGGGGGAGGCAAAAAGAAAACTGCCCCTGAAGTTAAGAGGCAGTAAATAGAGAGGGGCTTATTGTGCAGATGCTTCGCGTTCTGCGATATACGCTAATGCTTTTTCAATGCGAGCAATGGAGCGTGCTTGACCAATAGCGTGAACGGTAACATCTAAAGCTGGGGATTGACCCGCACCTGTCACTGCAACACGTAGTGGCATACCCACTTTACCCATACCGACGTTTAACTCAGCAGCTGTTGCTTCGATTGCCTGATGAACATTTTCCGCAGTCCAATCTGAGATAGCGATGAGTTTATCTTTCACTACTTCTAATGGTTGACGAGCGACTGGACGTAAATGTTTTTTCGCTGCATCAGCATCAAATTCGTCAAAATCTTGATAGAAGTAATGGCATGATTCCGCCATTTCTTTCAGTGTCTTGCAACGTTCACCTAATAGTTTGATTAATTCAACTAATTGTGGACCTGTGCTGGTATCGATATTTTGTTGTTCGATATGCCATGCGAGGTAGGTTGCTACTTCTTCAGCTGGCAGGGTATTGATGTAGTGATGGTTCAGCCACTGTAATTTTTCAGTGTTGAATGCACTTGCTGACTTGCTGATAGCATCAAGAGAGAAATATTCTTTCATCTCTTCAATAGTGAAGATTTCTTGGTCGCCGTGTGACCAGCCTAAGCGAACTAAATAGTTTAGTAGTGCTTGTGGCAGATAACCGTCATCACGGTATTGCATAACGCTAACTGCGCCATGGCGTTTAGAGAGTTTTTTGCCATCATCGCCTAGAATCATCGAAACGTGAGCATATTCAGGCACTGGTGCTCCCAATGCTTTCAGAATATTGATTTGACGAGGTGTATTATTAATATGATCTTCACCACGAATGACATGAGTAATTTCCATATCCCAGTCATCAATAACAACACAGAAGTTGTAAGTTGGTGAGCCATCAGTACGGCGAATGATCAGATCATCCAGTTCTTGGTTACTGAATTCAATTGGTCCACGAATGGTATCATTGAAAATAACAGAGCCATCTTGTGGGTTACGGAAACGGACAACATGTGGCTCTGCCGCCGTGTGGTTATGTTCATGGTCACGGCAGCAACCGTCATAGCGTGGTTTTTCACCCTTAGCCATTTGATCTTCGCGTAATGCTTCTAAACGCTCTTTAGAACAGTAGCAACGGTAAGCGGTGCCAGCTTCTAGCATTTCGTCGATCACAGCATTGTAGCGATCAAAACGTTTAGTTTGGTAGTAAGGGCCTTCATCCCAATTTAAATTCAACCAGTTCATACCGTCCATAATGGCATCGATAGCTTCCTGGGTTGAGCGCTCTAAGTCGGTGTCTTCAATACGCAGGACAAATTCGCCCTGATTGTGGCGACTAAATAACCAGGAATACAGGGCGGTACGAGCACCACCAACGTGCAGGTAGCCAGTTGGGCTTGGTGCAAAACGGGTTTTGATTTTACTCATCGAGATTGCCTTAATTGCGAAACGTTGTTTCTTGTGCGCTTATATTCATCGGATTTTATGCAACACAACAATAGGGAATGAACACGATTGTTATATTACGGGCTAAAAGGGAGACGCGCATCCATGAAAGGATGACTTCATGCGCTGACCTTGCATCCTGATTTTATTAAGCATTGCTAAAATGTCCCTCTATTCTATCATCCTATAATGAATCCTCAATCAGCTTCTCTCTTTACAGATAAAGAAAATCATCAAATTGAAAAAATAGTGTCTAAGATTTTTAGTCTGGATAGCTTTTGGTGATTTTTTTCTAAGAAAATTTAGTAAGATATTGTAGATAATTGATTAAAAAGGGCACTTGTTAGGTGATAATTAAAACATCTTGATTATTTTTGCAACGAACAGAAAAAATCTATTCAAAAACCGTTGACTCAGAATGTAGTATCCCTATAATGCACCTCCATCGACGACGGGGCGATTAGCTCAGTTGGTAGAGCACCTCCCTTACAAGGAGGGGGTCAGTGGTTCGAGCCCGCTATCGCCCACCACCGCCGACGATGACAACATAAATGATTGGGCGATTAGCTCAGTTGGTAGAGCACCTCCCTTACAAGGAGGGGGTCAGTGGTTCGAGCCCGCTATCGCCCACCAATTATTTATGGCAATGTAATTATTATGAAGTGGGCGATTAGCTCAGTTGGTAGAGCACCTCCCTTACAAGGAGGGGGTCAGTGGTTCGAGCCCGCTATCGCCCACCACTTCATCTTTTCTTGCATTAAAAAATTCAGATGGGTCATTAGCTCAGTTGGTAGAATCGTTAACTGTTAACAAGATGGTTGCAGGTTCGATCCGAAGGGCAAAGAACCAAGAATAATGTTTTAAGATGGGTCGTTAGCTCAGTTGGTAGAGCAGTTGACTTTTAATCAATTGGTCGCAGGTTCGAATCCTGCACGACCCACCATCTAAAGTAGTAAACAATTCAAAGCAGTATCGATGGGTCGTTAGCTCAGTTGGTAGAGCAGTTGACTTTTAATCAATTGGTCGCAGGTTCGAATCCTGCACGACCCACCATCAAAATATTAGCGTCATGAAGTGGGCGATTAGCTCAGTTGGTAGAGCACCTCCCTTACAAGGAGGGGGTCAGTGGTTCGAGCCCGCTATCGCCCACCACTTCATCTTTTCTTGAGTCAAAAATCCCTATTATTTCCTACTTAGTCTTTCATCAATAAGTATTGTGATATGTTTTGAATCATTTGGTTATAGTATAAAACACCAAACGAGACAAAATAACACATCCTCTCATGATGATTATCATTTATCTTGCGTAAATCGTCATTTCACTTGCCACGTGCTATTCCTATTAAGCCTCAATAGATATCTATATATACTATTATATTATTCATATAAATTACTGAATTGCAGATACTGTTATTTATCGAATAATTCGATAACAAGGTTTTTCCTTGCGTAGCGAGGAACCAGATCGCTTCTAGGTTTGTATATAGTTAACTAAAATAAATCATAAAAATTACATAAGTTAAATTTCATACATGATAAAATGGGTATATCATCATATCTATTTTTTGTATGAAAATGAATTTTGATAATTAAGAATTAGGTTCATAAAAGGTACGATAGAAATGAAATAGTGCTATACGATACAGATAGTCTATGTTGGCTTAAATAAATTATTCAGAATATTCTTAAGATCTAAATAGGGAAGTTTGCAATTAAACATTTTCTTTTTTTGCAGATAAAGAATATCTGTAAAGTAGTATATTAGTGAATAATCCTAGTTACTCATATTTTGATAATCTTAAATTTCAATAATTTCATCATGTTTGAGAATAAATAATATTAAAATAAGATTATCGATAATCATTAAAGTTCATATTTTTGTTATACTCATCAAGTAAAGTGAATGTTCGACTTCCTTAACGTTAATGTTTTGTTATGTTGAATAAGGCGGTACATTACATTCACTATGGTACTTTAAAAATATAGCATTAATTAATTTGCGGCATGCTGTTCAAAAATGTAAGTGATTGATATCTTATGTTGCAAAATAGTTATATATGTAAAACATATATTTTTTACTTTCTTTTACAGAAAATGTTCACATGGAGTGGTTTTTCGCTCTAAAAAGAATCACTGTTAACATGAAACGATTAACTTTGTTACAGTGTTAAATAATTCTGTTTATTTCCTTTATTTTTGGATTTTTTGACGGGAAAGTGAGTGGTTTTTAGTGAATTGTCTCGCAATGTGGTCTTTCGCCTAAGTTTCGTAGGTGGTATTCACTGGCTATCAGTTTGTATAACGCATTGATAAATAAAAGGTAATTCATTTACCCGTCTTATTTGTATAGAGAAAAATATTTTGTTACATAGTTGCAATGTCATTTTTGGACTAGTTGAAACTAATTAGAAGGCTAGTATATCATTTGCTTAGTGATGTTGGATGTATCACCGTGTTTTATCAATGAACTATATAGTACATATAAAATAACAATAAAAATGGTAGAAAATATCTACCGATTTTTATTCAATTAATATAGATTGAAGCGAGAATGTTTATGAATACAAAATATCCTGTCGCTTGTGCAGTTGGACAAAAAATTAAATCTTTAAGAAAAGCTCAAGGCTACACAGTTTTTCAATTAGCTAAAGAGATCGACATTAGTGAACAACAACTATTTCGTTATGAGCGTGGTGTGAATCGCATTGATATCGACTGTTTAGTTCGTGTATTAAAGGTATTAGGCGTGAATATGGGCGAATTCTTCAGCGAAGTTCTCCAAGATGATACCAACGCCTCAGAGGAAAGAGAATCTAAAGGGTTCAATGACTCGCTTTATTCTCTCGTATAATATCAATTCATTGCTTAAGTTTCATAATGAAACAAACTAAGTTTGTTAATTAAATTGTTTCAATTTAGAACGGTATAATTAATTAATCTAAATTAATTGGTCACAGCAATTGAATATATTAATACGTATCTCATCTTGAGTATTTACAAAAATAAAAGCCCATTTGGGCTTTTATTTTTTTATGCGAAAATTAAGTTTATAACCGTTATAAAATAGGTTTTCTAATCTTTGAATTATTAATCTTGTTCAGCTTGTATTGGCTCTAAAATAACGGTGACAATACGAGGACCAATCATTTCATCAATCTTTAACTGCATATTGTCTAATTTAATGATATCCCCTTGAATTGGTTCATTTTCAGTATTCACGTGAATAAACTGGTTGAGTGTTTTATCTGAATCTACTTCAATCTGAATTCCATATGACTCATAAATTTCATTTAACCGTGTAGTGCCCTTTAAGCTTAAACCTGAAGCAGGTAGCTCCATGACCGTTAGCTCAGTCGAGGTTTGCTCGGAAAACAACCTTTCTAAGAATAAGCGATTTTGTGGTTTCAAAACGACAAATAGGTGGTCATTTGCCATTAAGATAGTTGAACCTCTCGGCGGTAAAACGCTTTTTTCTCGAGTGATCATTGCGATAACGGTTTGGTCAGGCAGCGCTAATTGCGACAAACGGCGTCCAACAGCAGAGCAGTCCTCACCAAGTGTATATTCAACTAAGTCAGCATCAATCTGATCTACCGCAGTAATGTCCAAAGTTGCAGCCGGAAGTAATGGCGGTGGCTGCATAAGATTCAGTTTGCGAGCAAAGTAAGGTAGTGTGGAGCCTTGTAAGGTTGCAGAAATTAATACCACAAAGAAGACAACATCAAAAATCAGATTAGCGCCAGGTAGCCCATAAATGAAGGGGAAGATGGCAAGAATAATCGGCACTGAGCCTCTTAAGCCCACCCAAGAAATCAATGTGATTTCATTGCGAGTGAAACGGAATAGTTTTAACACTGGGACAACCGCTAGTGGTCTTGCAATAAACGTTAAGACTAAGGCGATAAGCAACCCTTCCTGCCATACCTCAAGTAGGGAACTCGGATTAACCAGCAGACCCAACATGACGAACATAATAATCTGGCTTAACCAAGCAAGCCCATCATGGAATAGGAATGTATTACGCTGGAAAACAAAGGAATGGTTACCAATAACGACACCTGTTACGAAAATGGATAAGAATCCACTGCCATCTAGGTTACTGGCAACGCCAAAGGAGAATAGTCCACAAGCTGCCACAAGAACAGGGTAGAGACCTGCTGCGAGTAATTTAATTTTATTGATTATTTTTATTGAAATCCAACCAACACTGATTCCAACAATCGCGCCAATTCCCATCTGACTAATAAATAGTAAAATTAATTCACTGCCAGAAGACTGTTGATTCATCAATAATTGCAATAGTCCAACAGTGAGGAAAATTGCCATTGGGTCGTTGGTAGCACTTTCTATCTCTAAGGTTGCTTGGAGGCGCTCATTTAAGTAAATGCCCGCATTACGTAATAAGGAAAATACTGCGGCTGCATCGGTAGAACCAACAATGGCACCTAAGAGTAACCCTTCAAGAAGTGGAATACCTAGAATGTAGGCGGCGGCTAACCCCGTGATGCCTGCGGTAATTAACACTCCAAAAGTCGCTAAGGTAAATGCAGGTTTCCAAACTAACTTAATCGATTTTACTGAAGTTTGTAAGCCACCATCGAAGAGGATTAATGCAAGGGCGAGGGAACCCACGGCATAAGAGACGTTGACGTTATCAAAGGTGATTCTTCCTAACCCATCTTCACCGGCAAGCATACCAATAAAGAGGAACATGACTAGCATGGGCAGACCGAGCCTTGCAGACAACTTGCTAGAAAAAATACCGAGTAAAATCAATATGGATGAAAGTAATATTAGTTGTTCAATAGTCGGCATAATCAGTTTTCAGTTAGAGGTGAATAAAACGCTGACGATGCATCGCAAAGCGCATGATGTAGCTCAAGATGTTATAAAAGTGACAAAAATATGCATTTGATAGCATTTTCATACTAAAGTAGCTAAATAAACATTATCATTCATACTATTATGATTATATATGAATCATTTAAAACATATTGGTATTTTACTGCATTTTTTAAAATTTAATTTCTAGAAATAGCCTGATTTTTTATTAAACTCAGGTTAATTATGGTTTTTTTGTATGTAAATGTTATTTGGGGAAAAGAGAAAAAAAGATGTGAGGAGTTAATGACATGATAAACAAAATAAAAGTCGATGAGTTTATATCACCGACTTTATGTTATTTAGTGAAAACGGGCTCTTCTTGCAAGAGTATCACCAATGAATTGTATTCCTTGGACAATAATGACTAAGGTAACAACCGTAATTGCCATGGCGACATTATCAAAGCGCTGATAACCATAATTTAATGCAAGATCACCAACACCACCCCCACCAACTGCGCCTGCCATTGCGGTCGCGCCAACAAGTGTGATACTGGCAGCGGTTAAACTTAATATTAAGGATGACTTTGCTTCGGGAAGTATAAAATGCCAAACAATTTGCCAGTTTGTGGCACCCATTGCATCTGCGGCTTCAATAATCCCAGAGTGAACACTTAATAACGAGTTCTCAACGAGCCTTGCGGTATAAGGTGCAATATAAATTACTAATGGCACAATCGCAGCAGTAGTGCCAATCGAGGTACCCACGACAAAACGCGTTAGTGGGATGATTGCCACTAATAAAATAATAAAGGGCAATGAACGGAATATATTAATAATAGGATTAATAATTCGATAAATACGTTTATTTTCCCAAATTCCCTCAGGTCGCGTAATCACCAATAAGATGCCTAATAAGATCCCAAAGAGAGATCCTAAAACTAGCGCAATACTGACCATGGTGAATGTTTCTGACATGGCTAATAAAAACTGTTTACTTGTCAGTGCCGTCTCAAAAAAATCACTCATACTGTCCCCTTGTTTACTGCAACGCCGCGATGACGTAAGAAAGCTATCGCTTCGTCGATGTGCATTTTATCGCCAAGCATCTGAACAAACATACTGCCAAGAACCACACCGTTTATCTCTTTCATATTGGCAAATAGGATGTTGATCTTAATAATGTTTTTCATGATTAATTCATTTACCACGGGTTCCTGCGCTGATTTACCTAAAAATTCTAACCGGTAAACTTCGTCTTGATGCTCAAGCTGATGAAGGACACGTTCAGGAATTTTTTCGTTGAGCACGGTACCCACAAATTTTTGAGTGGTGGGGTGTTTAGGCTGAGCGAAGATATCAAGGACAGTTCCTTCTTCAACAATCCGCCCAGACTCCATAACAGCGACTCGATGGCATATTTGTTCAATCACTTCCATTTCATGAGTGACCAGTAAAATAGTAATGCTCTGCTCACGATTGATTTTTTGCAGTAATGCTAAAATAGATGCGGTAGTTTGGGGATCTAACGCAGAGGTGGCCTCATCACACAACAGAATTTGAGGGTTATTAATCAACGCTCTGGCTATTCCCACTCGTTGTTTCTGCCCCCCAGATAATTGATTGGGATACTGGTTTTTTTTATCACTCAATTCAACATATTCAAGAATGTTATCCACACGCTGCATGATTTCATGCTTATCAATACCGAGTAACACGAGTGGCATGGCAACGTTTTGCGCGACAGTTTTAGTCTCCAGCAAGTTGAAATGCTGAAAAATCATACCAATACTTTTCTTGTGGGCGCGTGTTTGCGATGGACTATGTTCAGCCAGATTATGTTGACCGACCGTGATTGAGCCACTCGAGGGCTTTTCGAGTTGGTTAACGAGACGTATGAGTGAACTTTTACCTGCGCCGCTATAGCCAATAAATCCGAAGATATCTCCTTTATTAATATGCAAATTAATATCTTGTAGAGCGATTAGAGATTGCCCATTTTTGTTATACACTTTTTGGACATTATTAAATTCAATCATCCTTTTTTACTCCACATTTTCAGTCTGTTGCACGCGCTGAGCTGGAGGGAGTGCGGGCTGCCATTCATCACCTAATAACTCATTCTCTGTACTGGTTTTAACCCGCTCAAGATGCTGTTGTTGATGAGCTAAATACAATTTAGCCGCGATATGATCGGCTAAACGCTCAGCCCCAGTATTGGTCCCTGGGATCAAACCAATGACAGGCCCCATGCTGAGTGAAGCGCTTAAATTAAAGCAGTAAAAATGGTCAATAAATGGGAATTCGTAACCCGCTTTGGCTTGTAATTCAAAATGTTTTCCAAGATAGGGGTGCGCAGCAAGTTCATCATTCTCTTCACCTTTAGGAGGGGTATAGACATCTCCCCATGTTTTAATGAACGGTGCGAGGCGATGAAATGCAGAGTGCTTATGCCAATTCAAACGATAGCCCGTCGCCAAGATAAGGTAATCAAAAGAGAAATCCCCCTGAGTCGTGGAAACATGCAATTTATTCTCTTTGAGAGCCACATGATTGACTTGGGTATCGAAATTAAAATAGGCATGAGCATGGCGAGAAACACGTAAAGTACTGCCATGAGGAGCGGGAGTTTTCGCTTTCAAAACATAATCGGCATAGTGCCATTTTTGCGCGTCAGTAAAATACCCATAAGCATGAGTAAAGCCAGCACTGCCTGCGACTTTACCGCGGTTAACTCTCGGCATCTCCTTTGCGCGGATTAATAACTCAACCGACTTAGCTCCGTGTTCTAACGCGGTAGCGGAACTGTCCATCGCGCCAGCACTGTAGCCTACCACGCCAATACTCAGACCGTTAAATCGTTGATAGTCACTGCCTGCGTATGAGTGTTCCCAATAATCGGAGGGAATTTTATCCATAAATTCAGGAATATTAGGCTCACTGAATGATTCCATGCCCGTCGCAATAATGACATGTTGTGCCATAAAGTGAGTTGACCCATTAGGCGTCTCAAACGTGAGTTCACGACCCTGAGGGGTTAGTTTGACATCAATGAGTTGATGCTGGCTAAGCAGTGTCGGTGCCGTCATGGTTTTAAACCATTGTAGGTATTCACCCCACTGCAAACGAGGAATTTTATCAAGAGCTTCCCATGCTTCATTCCCAAATTGGGCTTTAAACCACGCTTGGAATGTTAAAGAAGGGGATGCGAGAGCAGGGCCTACCACCTGTTTTGGTGAACGTAAGGTTTCCATTAATGCTGGTGTCTGCCAAGGTCCTTCTCTACCGGCGGGAGCTTGATCAAAAATGACAGCATTGATGCCTCGTAATTTAAGCGCGAAAGCCGCCGTAACTCCGGACATACCTGCACCAATAATGGCGACATTAATGTGTTGTTCAAACAGGTTTTCATCAGACAGTGTCCATGTGCCAATGGGTAAATTAAGGTACTGTAGATCCTGTTGTATTTGTGCTTCTAGTGCCGCTAATCCAATAACCGGTTCCATGGCATTACTCCTTATTTTCAGGGAGTTCAAAAGGTTCTCCCAAGGTAAGCATTAAGCGATTAGCCCATGAGAAAAATGCACTAGATTGAATCAAATCCAGCAGTTCCAGTTCCGATAACCCGAGTGAGCGTAATTGGCTTATTTGCTTAACGGAGGCTTGAATCGGTGTTGCTGAGAGTGAAGCAACAAGGTCAATAATGGCTAAGAGTCGTGGTTCATAACCTTCGGCAAGCTCATTGCCTGCGGGAGTCGCTAAGAGTTTTTCGACATCAGCATAATGTTCTTTTGAATATTGGCTCGCTTTGCGAGCATGCACAGAGGCACAATAAATACAGCCATTGACTTTACTTACGACAGCAGCAGCAAACTCTCTTTCCCAGCGAGGTAATCCTCCTGAGGTATAAAAAATGCCGCGGTCAATCTGTGTGCGTAGTGCTAAAATTTCACTTTGATGAGCCAAAAGTAAGAAATATTCAGAATTCAGCTGACCATGTTTTTTCATGGTCTGAGTTTCATTCTCATCAAGTGTATTAGCGTCCCGTGCGGATAGCCAAGATTCCCAACCTAATTGTGATTGCGTGAACACTGTCGGTGACGTTTGCCCTAATTGTGTTTGACTAGCATGGTTCCAAATACCAGCTTTAATGGTTTGAGGTTCATTGACGCGATGCCCAGTATTCGGATTTTGTCCAATTAATAAACCTAAGCCTGTAACCAATCGAGATTGGTAAGTGACAAAAGTTATGAGCTGAGCAAGTAAAATAATATCGGGCTCAGACCATCCTTGTTGAATGAATTGCTGTGTTAAGGCGTAATCGGCTTGATTAGGGTTGCTCACTAATATGTGCAAATATTTTTCGGCTAAAGCGAGATGAGCGGTGATTTCAATCTCTGTGTGTGATGACAATAATTCAGCATAATATTTTTCGAGCAATACGGAACCTGTTATTTTCGCCACAAGATGCGCAAAATAATATTTCACATTGAGTGTCAATAATTTGGAAGGTGCTGAAAAAATAGCATCAAAAGCAGCTTGAGTATTTTCTGTTGCTACAGGTCTTTCTGCGCGAGTTTTTGCTAATTCAGAGTCTGGTGTCAGGTTAAGAAGAAAATTAATTAAATCATATTTTGTTGTCATAAATAACTCACTTTATTTAAATTTTTTTATCTCCTTCATTACATATCAATCACATCATTATTCGAACTACCATTTTGTTATATGGTTATAACCATTTTGTTTTGGCATATTTTTATATCTATTTTTATTTAAGTTATAACGATCAGATCTAAGACGTTAAATAAATCCTGTTTATACTCCGGTCAATTAGCAATATAAAAACGGAATGTAATTGAAGGGTAACCACCATGGGGAATATCTCAATGTTCAAACAAAAAATAATAAATTTATCTTTAGTGGCAACAGCAATAATTGTATTAGCAGGATGTGGCGATAATAAAGAAAAAGACAGTGCAGATAAAAAGCAAATTACAATTGGCTTTGGGGTAGGGAATTATATTGATCAAGTGGATAAAGGCATTGTTCCTATTTTAGAAAAGAAAGGTTATCAGGTGACATTACGCCAATTTTCGCAAAATAGGCAAATTAACCCTGCATTTGAAGAAGGCGCTATTGATGCATCGGTAAACCAAAGCCGTGCTTATATGGAAGCTTATAACCAAAAAAATAATATCAACATGGTTGCATTGGCAGATTCACCAAGCGCACCACAAAGTTTACGTTCAAATAAGCATAAATCGTTGGATGAAGTGCAAGATGGCATGATTGTGGCTCTGTCTAATGACCCAGTAAACGCGGAGCGTGGTGCGAGAATTTTAGAACAATTAGGTTGGATTAAAATCAAACCTAATGTGAGTACGCTTAACTTTAGTGTGAATGATATTGAACCTGCTAAATATAAACTGGATATTCGTGAAACCGATGCAGCTCAAGGTTTGCGTTTATTGGATGATGTGGATTTTGTCGTCGTGAATGGTAACTATGTGGCGAGTGCAGGTCAGCGTATTGCTGATGGTTTAGTTGTTGAAAATTCACCGCTTGAGCACCGAGTTATTGTGACGGTTCTGCAAAAAGACCTTGATACGCAATGGGCAAAAGACTTAAAAGAAGCTTTTGAATCAAAAGAATACGCAGATTATATTCGTTCTCAACGTCTGTATGATGGCTTTATTGAGCCTGCAGCATGGGCTAATTACGCTAAATAATTTTCGAACAAGGTTGCCAGTTTGATGACGCAATTGGCAACTCATTCTCTAAGAAGGATAGACAAACGTCATAGAGTTGGTTATTACCTATTCAGAATAAATAAAAAATCCAAAATAAAATTGTCTTAATAAAAGCCAAAATCAGATAGGGGAAAATGATGACTAACGAGGTTTTGAATGCACTGAATGTATTAAAGTCTAAAAAATGGGTCGATTTAACACACAGTTTTGACAAAGACTCACCGCATTTCTTTATGTTTGATTCGGCAGACTTTAAAACATTATTTGATTATTCCGACGGTTTTTTTGCTCAGCAATTTACTTTTCCTGGACAATACGGCACACATATTGATGCTCCTTGCCATTTTGTTGAAGGAAAACGTTTTTTACATGAATTAGAACTGCAAGAATTGGTATTGCCACTGATTGTTATCGACCAATCAAAACGCGCAGAACAAGATCCCAATTTTTCATTTTCTCGTGACGATGTTTTGGCATTTGAGCGGGAATATGGGCGAATTGAACCTGACAGCTTTGTGGCATTACGCACTGACTGGTATAAGCGCTGGCCTTCTCAAGACGCGATGGATAACAAAGATGGTGAAGGTAATAATCAAATTCCCGGTTGGGGAATGGATGCGCTCAAGTTTTTATTTGAAGAGCGTGGAGTCAAAGCGATAGGGCATGAAACTTTTGATACCGATTCGGCAAAAGATTTTCGCCAAAATAATGGGCTGTTAGGTGAGTATTACGTATTAGAACAAGATACCTACCAAATAGAGTTAATGGCAAATTTAGATCAATTACCTATTCGCGGTGCCGTGATTTTTAATATTGTGGCTAAACCCAATAATGCGAGTGGTTTTCCTGTTCGTTCATTTGCCATTCTTCCCTAAAAATCTTAAACGCCTTTCTTGCAATATAAGAGGAGAAAGGCGTTATAAGCGGAAAAATATGCCGATGTTATAGCGCAAATATAATCCAAGCCGTGGCTAACAACATACACAAAACAGCGACAATCCCGCCTGATTTAGCAAACTCAGCGAATGAAATTTTCACACCATAAGCAGCCGCTTGTTCTACCACGATAATGCCTGCCAAACTACCAAAAACAAATAAGTTGCTGGAAAAGCCTGAGCCGAGCACCAGTGCCGCACCTAATGCATCCGCATTACCATCAGGGGTTAAAAACGGAACTAACAGCATAACGGACGGATTGTTTCCCACGATCGTACTCAACACGCCTGTCACTAAAAATAGAATTAGAGGGTTATTGAGCTCAACGCCATGGGCTCGTAGATCGTTGAGCATCTGTTGAGGTAAGCCAGTACCCGCAAATGCGGCGTTGACTACAAACAATCCCATGATGAGCAATAAGAGGTTGCCATCTACCAGCTTAAGCATATCGCTAGAAGCGATTGAGCGGTTCAATAATAGAAAACCTGCTGCCGTCAAGGCGATTAATTCTTTTGGGATGTCACTGACCACAAATGCCACAATAACCGCCAGTGTAATCACACCAGCTTTGGCTGTTTCCCATGTATCAAGCGGGGTCGGTGGTGAAACCGTTTTGGGGGTATTGTTTGGTTCTTTGGCTAAATACCAGCGGTTTCGATACAACCAAACCAGCACAAGCCATGTGAGAGGTAAAGACAATAATGCCGGTATTGCAGAAGATTGCAGCAAGCCCACAAAAGAAATATCTAATCCTTGTGCCGCAATCATGTTTTGTGGGCTACCAATGAGCGAACCTGTTGCGCCGTTATTCGCTGCAAAACAAAATCCGAGCAAAAAGGGAATGGGATTTAGCCCGCGAGAAAGCGTGATAGAAACCAGTAACGGGGTCATTGCGACGACAACCACATCGTTAGTAAGAAGTGCTGAAAGTAACCCACCAACAACAATGAGCACAGCTAGCAGGGTTGGGGCGCTGACTTTTAACATGGCAACGCGATCCGCAGTCCAGTTATAAAAGCCGGAGACCACAAATGAAGCAGACACCACCATTAAGCCAAATAACATGCCGATAGTCCGGTAATCGATGGCATTCCACGCGTGAGGTGGTGTAATGCTATCGATTGCCATCATGGCTAAAGCACCGATGACTGCGGCACCTGTTCTATCGACTTTAAAACCAGGAAGCTTGCCAAATGCCATGGCAACATAGACCAATACAAAAATAATAATGGTAAGTGTCATATTGTTCACATTTATTCTGAAGGATTAGAGGGATTTTACGGTGAATAAGATTACAGGCAAGATAAAAAAACGTTTAGTTTTTAATTGAGTAAACGCAGTCAAACTAAGACATTCGTAATGCGATGTAATTTACCCGATTGATATTAATGAATTTGTTGGGTATTGATTTTTATGCATAATAAAAAAGAGATAAATATAAATAAAATGAGGCTGTTATGAAAATTATCGTAACGAGTGAGATTACGACTGAAGATAGAGAAGCGTTATTTACGGGTTTAAGAAGCTACAACCAACATTTTTTACAAAATAGTTACTTCGGTCAATTAGGTGTTTATAGCAAAGATGAAAAGGGTGTGATGAAAGGTGGATTGCTTGCCTCAATTAAGGGGCGGTGGCTATGTATTGACTATTTATGGGTCGATGAATCAATGCGTAAAAATGGATTAGGCAGCCAATTAATGTGCTCAGCAGAAGAAGAAAGTAAAAAATTAGGTTGCCACAATGCGTTAGTTGATACGTTTAGTTTTCAAGCACTACCATTCTATGAAAAGCTTGGATATATAAAACTGATGTCATTGCCTGATTTCCCTGAGCTGGGAATGCAGCGTCATTATCTTTCTAAAAGTTATATGACGGGATAGTGGGTCATTGATGTATATTGCCGCCGTTCCATTATCTATTCATTAGCGCGAACCGATAAGTTAACAGGTAAGTATTGACTGTTTCGCCATTGAGATAATATTTCGGTTGCAGTTAATCTTAGAGGTTTATTTGTATCATTAGATGGGTTTAGGTACTGAGTAGAATATTCCAGCAAATGACCATCCTTAAAAATAAACCAGCGATCGGTAGTTGGTTGTAAGACGGCTGGTTGTTGCTTACCGTAATATACAAAGATTTTATAACGTTCTTGCTGTGCTTGTTCATTTGGCGAGCCTTCTATTTGAATCACGTGATTTGGCATCATCCTGACTTGAACCACTGATAGTGATTTTTCTATTGTGCAACCTGTTACTAAGCTACAAAGAAATAGGGTGGCGATTATTCGCATAGAGATTCGCTCATCAAATAGGAATATGAGCAAAATAATATCGGTGTATCAGTCAAGATGAAATAGGACGAGTCAGTATTTTGGCTTATGGGTTTACTATCATTAGCTAGGATATTTTAGTATTTCGCAGGAATGTGAATAACCAATCTTCGTGTAATTAATTGATTTTATTGATCATTGACTTGTCCCCTGCAGGAATCGAACCTGCAACTAGCCCTTAGGAGGGGCTCGTTATATCCATTTAACTAAGGGGACATTGAGATGGCGCGGGTGAGCGTTTGGCATTTTACTGTCCACCTCCCATCGAATCAAGCTGTTACAACCAATTTCTCTATTTTTATCTTTCTTCGACATTTCTTTGTTGGGTTTTTAATCATTTCCGTCGTAATGAAAAAATAATTTCAGATAAGTCTATCTCTATGTTAATTCGCTAATTAATGCCATATACCGTTGTAATCGTTGTTTTCAAGGCGATCAAGTTATACTTCTTATGATAAGTTGATAATTAAATAGGTTATAATTATGCGAATAAGGTAATTAAACCACTCAAAACGTTTAACACGTTTTTCTATTTGCTTCTATGATAAGGCGATTAGCAATAACGATAAAAACACCATGGCAAGGTGGACTAAAGGATGGAGAGAATGATGAAGTTTCGCATGAGTAGCGTTCTTCTCGCGGGAGTTTTAATGGTTGGGTGCGCTAGCGTTGACCCAGAAACGCAGCAGCGTTCAGACCCGTTAGAAGGCTTTAACCGAGCAATGTTTAACTTTAACTATAATGTCTTAGACCCCTATGTCTTAAGACCTGTAGCGGTTGCTTGGAATGATTATGTGCCAATGCCTGCCCGAAACGGACTCAGTAACTTTCTTGGCAATCTAGAAGAACCCGCTAGCATGCTAAACAGTTTTTTGCGTGGGGAAGTGGAGCAAGGGTTCAAACACTTTAACCGCTTCTTCTTAAACTCCGTATTTGGTATCGGTGGTTTAATCGATGTTGCCGGTATGGCAAATCCTCAATTGGTGAAAGAGGAACCTAAACGTTTTGGTAATACATTAGGCTACTATGATGTCGGTTATGGTCCTTATGTTGTATTACCGGGTTATGGTAGTGCGACATTGCGTGAACAGGGCGGTGACCTTGCTGACGATCTCTACCCAATGCTGAGTTATTTAACGTTCTGGATGTCGGCAGGTAAATGGGCATTAGAAGGTATTGAAACTCGTGCAAGATTGCTCGATTCTGATGGACTACTGAAAAGTTCTTCCGACCCTTACTTGATGTTCCGCGAAGCATATTTCCAGCGTAATGATTTCTTATCGAAAGGCGGTACCTTGCAGCCAGCTGAAAACCCAAATGCGGCGGTGATTGAAGGGGAATTGGATTCGATTGATTAACTGATTGGATGGGGTTTATCACTCTCTATGTTTTTTTAGACATCAGAGAGTGATAAAGATACTGCTAGTCATTGTCCTGTTTTCCTCGTTGGATGACTGTGTCAATCACGGCACTGACGACTAACACGCTAACAAAGCTGATAGTAAATAATGTTCCCATAACTTCCTCCTACGTTTTCTTCATGGTTTTCCTCAAACGATCGCTTAGTGAGCAATTTTACTGTTTCTTCATGTCAAAAAAATGAAGGTCAGCATCGCATTTAAAAATGAATGGGTGAATAAATATGACTGGAACCAGTACATGAATAAGCCGCAGGAATGTTTTTAACAATAAAATAACATCGGGCTATAATTAATATATAAATCTGTACAAAAAAAAGTCAAGAAAAATTTGGTTTGAGGATGATTTTTCTGCGAAGGGCAGAAAAAGAAAGTCGAGCAGAGGAAGAAATAGAAGAGGGAGATATCAGGGGAGCGAGCTCCCCTGATAGGAGAAAACTGATTAGAAGGTATAGTTAAAGTTAACGCCGTATAACCATGCAGAGCCTTCAGATTTGAAACGAACTTCGGAAGTAGGATCTTTTTCGATCAATCTTTCATTAATATTGACCTTTTTACCGTACATATAAGCAATACCTAAGTCCACAGAGGCATCTTTGTTAAATGCATAAGTGGTACCTGCGGTGAGCCAGTAACGGTCTTGGTCAGGAATAGAAATTGAACGGTATTTAGATGGCACTGGGCTTTCATCGTAAGCAATACCGGTACGGAATGTCCAGTTATCATCGTAGAAGTAGGTGGTACCTAATGCTAAGCGCCATGCATCATCAAAGTTTTCTGGTTTATGGAATAGCTCTTTGCCATCACTTTTTCTATAGGCAGTTAAGTCTTTGAAAGTACTCCAACCTGTATAAGAAACACTGTAGTGCAGTGCCCATTTCGGATCGACTTTATGGTAACCGGAGAATTCCCAAACATCAGGTAGGTTTAAATCTAAAGTTCCCTTAACAGTCTTACCCCCCGTAGGGTTAAGCGCTTGAATTGGTGGTAATGGAAGGTTTGGGATCCCGTTAGAATATTTACCATCTTCAAATTTCACTTTCACTTTTGAACGGTAGGTAAAACTTAAACGGTTATCTTGGTTGATTTCATACAGAAGCCCCGCGTTCCAACCGTAACCCCAATCATCACCTTTTAATTTAGCGGCATCTGTGCTTGGTGTAATTCCCAAACCACCAAGACCTTTAGCTTTCTCGCCCATGTGACGTGTAATTTCAGCATCAGCATAAACGGCATTCGCACCTAAACCAAAACTGAAGTTGTCGTTGATACGATAGGCGCCGCTTAAATTTAAGTTAACGGTTTTTAGATCTGTTTTACCGCCAACTAAGCCTGCTGCATAATCTTTATGGAAGTCAGTCGCGAGGCCAAAGTTAGTGGTCATGGAAGTACCAACTGCCCATTTATCATTGATTGGAAAGATAAAGTGAGCGTTAGGTACTACGGCATTAGGGGCGATGTTATTGGCAGTATACTTATCGTCATCACGCCCTTTGATATCTACGGTTGGGTCAATATAAACCGCACCAATTGACATGGTTGGTCGATCAAATAACATCATTGCAGCTGGGTTACGGCTGCCTTCACTTGCGTTGTCGCCGACGGCTCCTGCGCCTGAAAATGCACGTCCTAAGGCTGAGGTTGAATATTCATTCAGCAAAAAACCAGCTGCGCTTGCATTGGAGGAGATAACAGCCACTGCGATTGCTAAAGCTGATCGAGCAAATAGGTTTTTCTGGTTCATGACCAAAACCCTCTAGTAGTTTTATTTAAATAAGCGACTTCTATCGCAAGAAGCGCTGAATTGTAGGGTCGCTTGCCTCAATGACAAATCAGACCAGTTCACTGAGTATAGGTCTGACCACTGGGTATGTTGCAAGGTTGTTTTGTTTTTGTGTGATTTTTATTTTCGAAAATGCGATGCAATTAACAAAATGGCAACATTCGAATGAGCTTAACGAGTAAGAAATGCTCATATAAGGAACTAGATCAAACTTATGTTGGATTATTAGCAATTAAATTTGATATCACTAGTGTTTGGCACTTTTTCAGCGTTATGATACTTACTTAACAGTTTGTTCATTGGGAGAATAAAATGACTGATGCGATTAAACGTTGTAGCGCGGATGAAACGGCTGCATGCTGCTGTGTAGATGTCGGTACTGTACTGGAAAATAAGGATTGCACCGCATCGTATCAGCAAGTTTTCGCCACTCAGCAAGACGCTGAAGCGATGTTGAAAACACTCACTGAAAAAGCGAAATCAGTAGAGTCAGAACCGTGCGAAATTACTCACTCAATCAACCCTGTTGCAGGTGGTGTGGAGTTATCCGCGAACTTTACATTTAGCTGTGAAGCAGAAAGCTTGATTTTCCAATTAGGCTTACGTTAATCAAACGTTTGAATTCCTTCTCAAAGCCCATTGACTCTATTATTTCGCGTATGCGTCATTTTTAGAAGTGAATGGGTTTTTTCTTACTAAAAACCCACCAAATTTCCTGCCATTATGGTCAATTGATTGTAACTTGTGTGTGAGCTCGCATTTTTTATCGACACTGATTGATAAATGTGACGAATATGTTAACTATTTACACAGGTCAGACCTCTTATTTTAATCACAACAACTCTACTTTATTTTCCTTTTAGCAGGAGCGACCATGAATCAACTCTCTCACCATGGCGATAATCGGCATTCAGTAAAAGAAAGAATTGCCATTGTTAGCGGATTACGTTTGCCTTTTGCTAAGCAATCTACGGCTTATCTCAATATTCCCGCTGTGGATTTAGGCAAAACTGTCGTTGCAGAACTACTTCATCGTAGTGATATCGATCCATCGATTATTGAACAACTGGTGTTTGGTCAAGTTGTTCAAATGCCTGAAGCGCCCAATATTGCGAGAGAAATTGTCTTGGGCACAGGAATGAGTGTTTCGACAGATGCCTACAGTGTATCTCGCGCCTGCGCTACCAGCTTCCAAGCTATTGTGAATGTGGCACAAAGTATGATGGTGGGCGATATCTCTGTGGGTATTGCGGGGGGAGCAGACTCCTCTTCTGTTTTACCCATTGGTGTCTCGAAGAAGCTCGCTGCAACATTATTAGCATTAAGTAAAGCGAAGTCATTCGGGCAAAAATTATCACTGATTAGCAAATTGCGCTTGAAAGATTTAGCGCCGGTCGCGCCAGGTGTAGCTGAATACTCAACAGGGTTGCGCATGGGGGATACGGCTGAACAGATGGCAAAAAGCTACCATATTAGCCGTGAGCAACAAGATGAATTAGCACATCGTTCTCATCTATTGGCGGCCAAAGCATGGAAAAGTGGCGCACTGGATGACGAAGTGATGACGGCGTATATGCCGCCTTATAAGCAAGCTTTCTCTCGCGATAATAACGTGCGTGAAAATTCGGTTCTGACGTCTTACGCGAAGCTCAGACCCGCCTTTGACAGAAAACACGGTAGTGTTACTGCTGCGAACAGTACACCACTTACGGATGGTGCGGCAGCCGTGTTGATGATGACTGAATCTCGTGCGAAAGCATTGGGCTACACTCCATTAGGTTATATTAAAAGCTACGCATTCTCGGCGATTGATGTCTGGGAAGATATGTTATTGGGACCGTCTTATGCGACGCCGATTGCGTTAAAAAAGGCGGGACTGACTTTGCAAGATCTTACCTTGATTGATATGCATGAAGCTTTTGCTGCTCAAACGCTCTCTAATATTCAAATGTTTGCGAGTCAACAATTTGCCCAAGAAAAACTCGGTCTATCGAAAGCGATAGGGGAAATTGATATGGACAAGTTTAATGTGTTAGGTGGTTCAATTGCGTATGGGCATCCGTTTGCTGCGACAGGGGCAAGAATGGTCACTCAAACATTGAACGAGCTACGTAGACGTGGCGGCGGTTTTGGGTTAACAACAGCCTGTGCGGCAGGTGGACTCGGAGTGGCAATGATTTTGGAGGCAGAATAATGACACAACATTCGACGGTAGTCACGGAGCCAGCATTCACGTTAAAGATAGTTAATGGCAATGTTGGTGTGATTTATATTGATGTTCCTAATGAAAAAGTGAATACCTTGAAAGCTGAATTTGCACAGCAATTTCATGCTATTTTACAGCAAGCGCAATCCACTTCAGGTCTGAAAGGCTTGGTGATTACGTCAGGAAAAAAAGACAATTTTATCGCCGGTGCAGACATCAGCATGATTGCCAATTGCACTAGCAAAGAGCAGGCGAGTGAATTGTCGAAACAAGGGCATACACTGTTCGACAAAATTGAAAATTATCCGCTGCCAATTATTGCCGCTATTCATGGCGCATGCCTTGGTGGCGGCTTGGAGCTAGTGCTGGCTTGCCATGCGCGTGTTTGCTCTGATGATGATAAAACCAAATTGGGTCTCCCTGAAGTACAGCTGGGTCTACTTCCTGGGTCGGGAGGAACACAGCGTTTACCTCGCTTAATTGGTATCCCTAATGCGCTGGATATTATGCTGACAGGGCGCCAACTGAAAGGCAAACAGGCATTAAAAATGCGGTTAGTGGATGATCTGGTTCCTTTGTCGATTTTATTGGATACCGCTGTGGAACTAGCGCAAAAAGGCGGTGTTAAACGTAAGCCTCTACCTTGGCAGCAGCGTTTACTCAGTAGTAAATTACTGCGCAATAAAGTATTTGCTAGCGCGAAAGAAAAAACGGTCAAGAAAACCCAAGGGCATTATCCTGCACCAGAGAAAATTATTCAGGTTGTTAAAGCGGGGATGAACCATGGATTAAAAGTCGGTTTTGCCGAAGAAGCCAAAGCTTTTGGTGAACTGGCAATGACACCTGAATCAGCCGCTTTACGTAGCCTATTTTTTGCCTCTACAGCACTTAAAAATGAAACAGGTGCAGAAGCTAAACCTAAAACGATTAAGCAAGTTGGCGTATTGGGTGGCGGCTTAATGGGGGGCGGGATTGCTTATGTGAGCGCTGTATTTGGTAAATACCCCGTGCGTATTAAAGACATTTCAGACAAAGGCATTTCTCAAGCGTTGCGTTACAGCTGGGATTTGCTCTCCCAGCGTGTCAGTAAAAGGCGCTTACCTGTGCGGGAGCGAGATGCCATTATGGCGAGAATCTCTGGTACGCTCACTTATCAAGGGTTAGAAACTGCAGATATCGTGGTGGAGGCGGTTTTTGAGGATCTGGCGCTGAAACGTAAAATGGTGCAAGAAACAGCAAAAATGTCGGAAGGGAAAGCGATATTTGCATCGAATACATCGTCGTTGCCTATTCATCGTATTGCAGAAGGTAGCCCACACCCCGAGAAGGTGATTGGACTGCACTATTTTAGCCCAGTTGATAAAATGCCGCTGGTGGAAGTGATCCCGCATCAGCAAACCGATGCAGCCACAGTAGCGACAACTATTGCGTTTGCTAAGCGCCAAGGCAAAACCGCGATAGTGGTCGGAGATGATGCTGGCTTCTATGTAAACCGAATTTTAGCGCCGTATTTATGTGAAGCTGCACAGTGCCTTGTTGAAGGAAATGCCATCGACCACATCGATAAAGCATTAGTGAAATTTGGTTTCCCAGTGGGACCTTTCCATCTGTTAGATGAAGTGGGTATTGATGTGGGAACTAAAATTCTCCCTATTTTGGTTGAGCGGTTTGGTCATCGTTTTAAAGCGCCAGATGTGCTTGATAAAGTGATTAATGACGATCGTAAAGGCAAGAAAAATGGACGTGGGTTTTATGTTTATGGGCAAACTGGGGGCAAGCTTACTTTCTGGAAAAAATCCACAAAACGCCAAGTTGACCACGGTATTTATTCACTGATTAGCATTCATCCCTCAACGACAACAAGCCAAACAGACATTGCCCAGCGCTGTGTCATGCTGATGCTGAATGAAGCCGCTCGTTGTTTAGAAGAAAACATTATTCGTAGTGCCCGTGATGGGGATATTGGCGCAGTATTCGGTATTGGCTTCCCGCCATTTTTTGGTGGACCTTTCCGTTATATGGATAGCCTTGGGGTCGGCAAAGTCGTCGAAATACTGCAACAGCTGACCGAAAAACACGGTGATAAATTTACGCCGTGTAAATTACTGGTGGATATGGCACAGTCTAATCGTCAGTTTTATCCCGCGGATGATCATGAAAAAAATGCATTATCATCGGAAGAGAATAGCAGCACTAATTAAATTATAATTGCCTTTTAATCAACCTGATACCGCATTTAAATGCTGTGGTTATCAGGTTTTTTTATGGCTGAATAACGAAAAATGTCAGTAAAAAACAATGTAAATCATTTTATTTGCAACGGGTTTGTTGCAGAATCTCTTCTCACCCCAACTGATGGTTATCTTTAACTATAATTATCTAAATGAAAAGACCCATATTCTCATGTGGAATAGCGGCACAGATGGTGGATTATGCAAGTTTATATTATGCGTCATGGTGATGCTGTGATACAGGCAGCGAGTGACTCGGCAAGACCATTAACCCAGAAAGGGAAAGATGATTCCATACTCATGGCGAAGTGGTTGCAAGCGCGTCATCCGTTAATTGATACGGTATTAGTGAGCCCATATTTACGGGCAGAGCAAACGTGGCAAGTGATGCGCGATGAACTGTCTTTACCCTCGCAAGTACAGGTTATGGATGGTTTAACGCCTGGCGGAAATGCAGAGTGGGTTGCTGCGCAAATTCGGGATTATGCATTTAGTGGCGCCAAAGCGGTTTTAGTCGTTTCTCATCTTCCTCTCGTGGGTTATTTGGTGTCGGAATTGTGCCCTCAAGAAGCACCGCCTATGTTTACAACCTCGACTATTGCGTGCGTTGAGGTGAATACTGAGCAGATGAAATGTCATTTAGAATGGATGCTCAGTCCATCGCAGATCTCATTGATCCAATCCTAAGTTTGAGCATCATGGTGATGAAACAGTCCGTAAATGAGTGCTTAACGGCGAGCACTCTCCGTTGTTTCAATTAATAATAACAGCGAGGCATTACCTCCCCACTCTTTAGGGGCTTGGTGAAAGGCAACAATATCAGGATGTTGGGCTAGCCATAAGGGTGTTTGCTGTTTCAAAATATGCTTACCATGCCCATGCATGATACAAGCACAATGCACATTTTCCCGTTTACATGCTGCTATCAATGCACCAATTTCTTGTTTTGCTTCCATTTGGGTGAGTCCGTGAAGGTCAAGAAATAGCTCTGGTACATAGTCCCCACGACGTAATTTTTTTAATTCATAGGGGTTGGAGTCCGGCCGTAAGAAGCGAGTCGGACCGTCATTATCTAGCTGTGGTTGAAATTCATCAGAAAAATAAAATGAAGCATCTACTTGTTCTTGCTGAACTTTTTTACGGGATGGCTGAGTGACTTTTTCACGAATAGGGGCATGCACTATTTGGTCTTGGTGAATTTTTTTGGCACCCCGAATCGCTTCTTTAAATAGATTAATGTCGCCGTCTTCTAAGGCAAATTTCTTTTTATTCATGGTTAATAAATCATTCTTTTGAGATGGGTAAAACTGCCAGTAGTGTAACCCATTTTTTGCATGAACGGTTATCATAGAATATTTTTAGCGCTACGTAACAAATTTATAACTTTTGCACGTCTATCCATTGACAATAGATAGATAAGTAGTCTAATTGTATATACATATATATACCTTTGTATCCCTACCTTTCATATGTGAAGCCTAATTGGGTTTCTGTTGCCATAGGATGATTTATGTTATTTAAAGCACATGCGAATGATGTGATCTGGCGTAACGGTCGGATTGCGACAATGAATACCGAATTGGGCACGGCATACGGCTTACTGGAAAATCACGATTTGATCATTCGTGGTGAACAAATTATCGCGATCCATCCTAGCGACCACGTGGAAGCTAATGGCTGTGATATTATTGATGTTAAAGGTCGTTTAATCACGCCTGGGTTAATTGATTGCCACACTCATTTAGTTTTTGGTGGTAACCGTGCGGCAGAATGGGAACAGCGGATGAATGGTGTTTCCTATGAAACAATTAGTGCGCAGGGTGGTGGGATCAATTCGACGGTACGCTCGACACGGGCAATGAGCGAAGAGGCATTATTTGATGGGTCTAAACCGCGCCTTGAAGCGCTGATCCGTGAAGGTGTCACGACAGTTGAGATGAAGTCGGGTTATGGACTCGATCTGGCAAGCGAAGAAAAGCAATTGTTAGTTGCAAAGCGATTATTTGCAGCTTATCCGATAGAGGTTAGCTCAACGTTACTTTCTGCTCATACCGTTCCGCCTGAATATAAGGGCAGAGCCGACGAGTATATTGACCTTATATGCAACGAAATCATGCCGCAATTATGGAAGAAAGGCTTATTTGATGCCGTAGACGTATTCTGTGAAAGTGTTGGCTTTTCTCTTAAGCAAAGTGAAAAACTATTTTTGGCTGCTCAAAAATTGGGAATTCCAGTGAAAGGGCACGTTGAGCAACTCTCTAATTTAGGGGGAAGTGAACTTGTCGCACAGTTTAAAGGTTTGTCCGTTGACCATATTGAATACCTAGATCTTAACGGTATACAGGCTCTGAAACGCAGTGGTACGGTCGCTGTGCTACTACCTGGCGCTTTCTATTTCTTGCGTGAAACCAAGTTACCCCCCATTGACTTATTACGTGAACACCAAGTCCCTATCGCCATTTCCACTGACTTTAATCCGGGCACTAGCCCGTTTGCCTCACTGCGTATGGTGATGAATATGGCTGCGGTCTTGTTTAGATTAACACCGGAAGAGATTTGGGCAGGCGTGACGCGCCACGCCGCAAAAGCATTAGGTCGCGGTGATGCTATAGGGCAGCTAAGCGCCGGTTATCAGGCAAACTTTGTGGTATGGAATGCACACGATCCGGTTGAAATGATTTATGAGCAAGGGAGTAATCCATTACATCAGCGTGTTTACCAAGGAAAAGTGACCCATCAAAATTAACCGTTCAATTAATTTAAAATAGAAAAAGTGTTTTCGTTTTTCAGGTTATAATCATATTTATTCATAAAGTTCTGATTGCTGCCTCGGTTTGTTATCGCCACGATAGGCAGCGATTGTTTGATTAATTTTCAATGTTGACTACTCACACTCATTACTTATTTGGAAATAAACGTGACAGCCGAAAAAAAACCGAAGCTGAAAACTCCTGTTCCATTGTATTTGCAAGTTAAGCAGTCAATTATTGAAAAAATACAAGCAGGGGAATGGCAAGCGAACGACCGTGTACCGTCGGAAGCGGAGTTAGTCGTACAGTTTGATTGTAGCCGGATGACGGCGAACCGAGCCCTGCGGGAATTAACTGCGGAGGGCTTATTGGTGCGTCTTCAAGGTGTTGGCACGTTTGTTGCCGAGCCGAAAGGGCAATCTGCTTTGTTCGAAATTCATAGTATTGAGAATGAAATCCTCGCAAGGAATCATCAATACAGTTGTAAAATTACTAAATTAGAGCAAGTTCTTGCCTCCGTAACGCTGGCAAAAGAATTAAATATTCCCCCAGAAACCCCCGTCTATCATTCTGTGATGGTTCATTTGGAAAACGATATTCCAGTACAAATCGAAGACCGTTTTGTGAATGCTTTGGCTGCCCCTGATTACCTTGAACAAGATTTTATGACCATCACGCCTCATGATTATTTATCTCGTGTTGCGCCATTGACTCAAGGCGAGCACATCGTTGAGGCGGTAGAAGCCGATGACCGAAGTGCACGGCTTTTGCAGGTTCACGTGGGTGCATCATGCTTGCAAATTACCCGCCGAACATGGTCACAAAGTCATATCGTGACCAGTACCAAGCTATTATTCCCTGGTCACCGATATAAACTTAAAGGCAGCTTTTCTTCCTAATGGTAGGCACAAAATGCATCGTGCTGCCATGTCGACATTCGCACAGCCACAAGTAGCTGTGCGAACCTCAAACTCCCGCCATAAATGTAAAATAACTGTGAAATAAATGTGATCTGGTAGGCAGATTTAGAATAAAAAAACACCAGTAAAATCAAGGGGTGTTTTTCTATATAATTGTTATTAATAAATTATTTTCATCTTCGATGTTCGTTATCGCCATCTCAATTGTTAAAAAATAAATTGATTGTACATGTATATACAACTATATCTATAGGGAGACGCTATAAGTCAAACACGCATCTAAGTGAGGGTATATTCGTGACAAAGTTAAATAACAAATATCGTAATATTGAAATTCGAGCACCTCGTGGAACCACCTTGACGGCTAAAAATTGGCTGACAGAAGCACCACTGCGCATGTTGATGAACAACCTCGATCCTGATGTGGCAGAAAATCCCCATGAATTAGTGGTTTATGGTGGGATTGGTCGCGCAGCCCGTAACTGGCAATGTTATGACCAAATTGTTGAATCCCTAAAGCAGCTAGAGAGCGATGAAACTTTACTCGTGCAATCGGGTAAACCCGTTGGCGTATTTAAAACTCACGAAAATGCGCCTCGCGTACTCATTGCTAACTCTAACCTTGTACCTCATTGGGCGAATTGGGAACATTTTAATGAACTCGATGCGAAAGGTTTAGCAATGTACGGTCAAATGACTGCGGGAAGCTGGATTTATATTGGCAGCCAAGGGATTGTCCAAGGCACATATGAAACCTTCGTTGAAGCTGGCCGCCAACATTATAACGGTGATTTAACCGGGCGTTGGGTGTTAACGGCAGGTTTAGGTGGAATGGGTGGCGCACAACCATTAGCGGCAACATTAGCCGGTGCTTGTTCGTTAAATATTGAGTGCCAGCAAAGCCGCATCGATTTCCGCTTAAGAACCCACTATGTGGATGAACAAGCGACAGATTTAGATGATGCGTTAGCACGCATCAAGAAATACACCTCAGAAGGCAAAGCCGTTTCTATCGCATTATGTGCCAATGCCGCCGAGGTCTTGCCTGAGCTTGTCCGTCGTGGTGTTAAGCCCGATATGGTGACTGACCAAACGAGTGCCCATGATCCACTTAATGGCTATCTACCCATTGGCATGAGCTGGGAACAATATCGCGAGAAGAGCGTACAAGACCCTCAAGGCACCGCGTTAGCAGCGAAGAAATCCATGGCAGAACATGTGAAAGCGATGCTGGCATTTCAAGCACAAGGTATTCCGACATTCGACTACGGTAATAATATTCGCCAAATGGCATTAGAAATGGGCGTTGAAAATGCGTTCGATTTCCCTGGGTTTGTGCCTGCGTATATTCGACCTCTATTTTGCCGTGGTGTGGGTCCCTTCCGTTGGGTTGCACTCTCAGGTGACCCTGAAGATATCTATAAAACCGATGCAAAAGTGAAAGAGTTACTGCCTGATGATAAACATCTGCATCGCTGGCTGGACATGGCTCGTGAGCGTATTAGTTTCCAAGGTTTGCCAGCGCGTATTTGCTGGGTTGGCTTAGGAGATCGCGCCAAATTAGGTTTAGCGTTCAATGAAATGGTGAGAAGTGGAGAGGTATCTGCTCCGATTGTCATTGGTCGCGATCACTTGGATTCGGGGTCGGTAGCAAGCCCGAACCGAGAAACAGAAGCGATGAAAGATGGTTCAGATGCCGTGTCTGATTGGCCATTACTTAATGCATTACTCAATACTGCCAGCGGTGCAACGTGGGTGTCATTACACCACGGTGGCGGCGTTGGAATGGGCTTCTCTCAACATTCTGGTGTGGTGATTGTGTGTGATGGCACCGATGCTGCCGCAGAGCGAATTGCTCGTGTATTACATAATGACCCTGCAACGGGCGTGATGCGCCATGCGGATGCAGGTTATGACATCGCTATCGAATGTGCGAAAGAGAAAAACTTAAACTTACCTATGCTAAAAACACGTTAGGAGTGCCATTGATGACTAAATTAACGATCCATCCAGGGAAAATGACACTCGATGAATTACGCGTTGTCTTCCAAAAATCCGTTACCGTAGCATTAGATAAACATGCACACAGCGCCATTGAAAAAAGTGTCGCGACGGTCAATAAAATTATTGCTGAAGATAAAACAGCATACGGTATTAATACTGGGTTTGGTTTACTCGCTAACACCCGTATTGCCAGCAAAGATCTGCAATCTTTACAACGCTCTATTGTAATGTCCCATGCGGCGGGAGTGGGCGAACCACTGGATGATGATCTGGTTCGCTTGATTATGGTGCTCAAAATCAACAGTCTTGCTCGCGGTTTTTCAGGTATTCGCTTGGAAGTGATTGAGGCATTAATTGCGTTAGTTAACGCGCAAGTGTATCCGTTCATTCCTGCAAAAGGTTCTGTAGGGGCATCTGGCGACTTAGCACCATTGGCACATATGAGCTTAATTCTGATTGGTGAAGGTAAAGCACGTGTTGATGGTCAATGGTTACCGGCGAAAAAAGCGTTAGAAAAAGCGGGCTTGAAGCCATTAACGCTGGAAGCTAAAGAAGGTTTAGCACTCCTGAACGGGACTCAAACCTCGACAGCATTTGCATTAAAAGGTCTATTTGCTGCTGAAAATTTATTGTTATCGGGTATTGTGTGTGGCGCATTAAGTGTCGAAGCCACATTAGGTTCACGTAAGCCATTTGATGCACGTGTCCAAGAAGTTCGTGGTCAAAAAGGTCAAATTGATGTGGCAGCATTATTCCGTGATGTTCTGTCGCCAACCAGTGAGCTGTCACAATCCCATGCGAACTGCTCGAAAGTTCAAGACCCCTATTCATTACGTTGCCAACCGCAGGTGATGGGCGCATGTTTAACGCAAATTCGCCAAGCCGCTGAGGTGATTTTAATTGAATCAAACGCAGTTTCCGATAACCCTCTAGTATTTACGGATAACGGCGACATCATTTCTGGTGGTAACTTCCATGCTGAACCAGTTGCGATGGCAGCGGATAATATCGCGTTGGCGTTAGCGGAAATTGGTGCGTTGTCAGAGCGTCGTATTGCTATGTTGATGGACACGCATATGTCCCAACTCCCGCCATTCTTGGTCAACAATGGGGGGGTAAACTCCGGCTTTATGATTGCGCAGGTAACGGCAGCAGCATTAGCAAGTGAAAACAAAGCGTTAGCACATCCATCTAGTGTGGATAGCTTACCAACTTCTGCAAACCAAGAAGATCACGTTTCGATGGCGCCAGCAGCCGGTCGTCGTTTGTGGGAAATGGCGAAAAACGTTACGGGAATTTTAGCCATCGAGTGGCTATCTGCGTGTCAGGGAATGGATTTCCGCGATGGCTTAAAATCGAGTGAAAAACTGGAAAAAGCCCGTAAAACCTTGCGTGATAAAGTCGCGTATTACGATAAAGACCGTTATTTCGCGCCGGATATCGAGGCAGCTATCTCGCTTATTGATCAACATAAACTTGCCACGTTGTTTGCAGCAAACTCGGTTTTTCATTCATAAAAACCTGTAGTTCATATACCGATAGTTCCTATAAGTAAGTGTTTTAAAAGCAGCCGACTATGTATCGGCTGCGAATTCTCTTCGAAACGACTGATAAAAACGAAGGACACAACATGCAAAGCACATCACAACTTGCGCGTGGACTTTCTGCGCGCCACATCCGATTTATGGCCCTCGGTTCAGCAATAGGAACGGGGTTGTTTTATGGTTCAGCAAAAGCGATACAAACAGCGGGTCCGGCGGTCCTGCTTGCCTATATTATCGGCGGTGCCGCTGTTTTTATGGTTATGCGCGCCCTTGGTGAAATGGCAGTACGTAGCCCACTTGCGGGGTCATTTTCTCAATATGCGAGCCACTATTTAGGTGCGAGAGCTGGTTTTTTCACGGGGTGGACATATGTATTTGAAATGCTGATCGTCTGCTTGGCGGATGTTACCGCATTTGGGGTTTATATGAAGTTATGGTTCCCCGATGTCGCACAGTGGATTTGGGTACTGAGTATTATCTGTTTTATTGGTGCGATTAACTTATGTCACGTTAAAACCTTCGGTGAAATGGAATTTTGGCTATCGATTGTCAAGGTTGCGGCGATTGTAGCCATGATTGTCGGCGGCGCTGCCATTATGATGTTTGGTTTTGGTCAAGCTTCTGAACATGCCGTTGGGGTATCAAACCTGTTTGATAATGGCGGGTTTATGCCAAATGGAATAGGCGGGGTCATCGCCTCATTTGCGGTAGTAATGTTTGCCTTTGGCGGGATTGAAGTGATTGGAATTACGGCTAGCGAAGCCAAAAATCCTGATGTTACGATCCCAAGAGCGATTAATGCGGTGCCTGTACGTATTTTACTTTTCTATGTACTGACGTTGTTTGTCCTCATGTGTATCTACCCGTGGAGTCAAATTGGTCAAAACGGTAGCCCGTTTGTTCAAATATTTGATAGCTTAGGCATTTCAGCGGCGGCGAATATTTTGAACGTGGTGGTGATCACCGCTGCAATTTCCGCGATTAACAGTGATATTTTTGGTGCAGGTCGAATGATGTATGGTATGGCTCATGAAGGGCAGGCACCAAAATCATTTACTAAGTTAACGAAAAATGGGGTGCCTTGGATGACCGTATTGGTCATGGTGTTGGTACTGTTTATCGGCGTGGTACTGAATTACATGATCCCTGAAGATGTATTCTTAGTTATCGCATCGATTGCGACCTTTGCAACGATTTGGGTTTGGTTGATGATTTTGTTGGCTCAGTTTGCGATGCGTCGTAAGATGACGCCGGAACAAGTCCAGCAATTGAAATTCCCTGTGCCAATGTGGCCTGTTGCACCCATCCTCGCGATCGCCTTTATGTTGTTTATTTTTGGTGTCTTAGGGTATTTCGAAAGTACTCGAATTGCGCTGTATGTCGGTATTGGTTGGTTAGTATTGTTGACGATTGCCTACGCTGTTTGGGTGAAAAAACCAGAAGAAGAAGCAAAAGAAGTCGAAGAGTTAGCGTAAAACATACAATATAGTGCATCGTACAGTGCCCTTGATGAAAGTCAGGGGCACAGCTATTTGGGCACCTAAATAGGCAAACAAGTGCTCATCTGTGTATTTTCTTACATTAATCTGCTGATTTGTCTCTCACTTCATGGCAAACTTTAGCCATTCAAATTTTCCTTTTTAATAGACAGGTAGGAGAAACCCTTCTTGGAAAAGATCTTCGTTGATGAAGCCGTCGCAGAACTTCATACCATTCAAGACATTTTACGTTGGACCATGAGCCGCTTTAACGCTGCAAATATTTACTATGGTCACGGCACAGATAACCCATGGGATGAAGCCTTACAGTTAGTATTGCCAAGCCTGTATTTACCGATGGATTTACCGGATGAGCTACTGACTTCGCGCCTGACGCCAACGGAGCGCCATCGTATTATTGAGCGCGTATTACGTCGCATCAATGAGCGTATTCCAGTTGCCTACTTGACTAACAGCTCATGGTTCTGTGGTCATGAATTTTATGTGGATGAGCGTGTGTTGATCCCGCGTTCGCCAATTGGTGAACTGATTAACAATCATTTTGTGGGTTTATTATCTGACGAACCGCAAACGATCCTCGATTTGTGTACAGGAAGTGGTTGTATTGCTATTGCTTGCGCGTACGAATTCCCTGAAGCAGAAGTGGATGCAGTGGACATCTCAACGGATGTATTGGCGGTGACTGAGCAAAATATTGCGAATCATGGCTTAGAGCATCGAGTGATCCCGATTCGTTCAGATTTGTTCAGAGATATGCCTGAAGTTAAATATGATTTGATTGTCACGAATCCACCGTATGTGGATGCAGAAGACATGGACGATCTACCACAAGAGTTCCGTGTCGAACCTGAGTTAGCACTGGCTGCGGGTAGTGATGGTTTGAAATTAGTCCGTCGTATCCTAGCGAATGCACCTCGCTTCTTAAATGAAGACGGAATTTTAGTGTGTGAAGTGGGTAACAGTATGGTGCATCTGATTGAACAATATCCAGATATTCCATTTATCTGGTTAGATTTCGAATTTGGTGGTGATGGCGTGTTTATGTTAACCCGTGAGCAGTTGGTTGAACATCACGAACACTTCGCATTATACATTGATTAATAAAGAGTTGCGTTACTCGAGATAATCAAATAAAACATAATAATTACGCACAATATCATATTTTTTAACAAAATAAGAATCGCAAGCAAATAGGAAACAGGGAATGGCTGGAAATTCAATTGGGCAACTGTTTCGTGTGACCACGTTTGGAGAGTCGCACGGACTCGCGTTAGGCTGTATCGTTGACGGTGTTCCACCGGGATTGGCACTAACTGAAGCGGATTTACAAATCGATTTAGATCGCCGCCGTCCAGGCACTTCTCGCTATACCACGGCGCGACGTGAACCTGACCAAGTAAAAATTCTGTCTGGGGTTTTCAATGGTGTGACAACGGGCACAAGCATTGGACTATTAATTGAAAACACGGATCAACGCTCTCAAGATTACGGCGCGATTAAAGATGTGTTTCGTCCAGGACATGCTGATTACACCTACGAGCAAAAGTATGGCATGCGCGATTACCGAGGTGGTGGACGTTCATCTGCACGTGAAACTGCGATGCGCGTTGCGGCTGGGGCAATTGCTAAAAAATATCTGCAAGAAAAATTTGGTATACAAATTCGCGCTTGTCTAACGCAAATGGGCAGCGTGGAGTGTGAAATTAAAGATTGGTCGATTGTCGAAGAAAACCCATTTTTCTGCCCAGATCCAAGTAAATTAGATGCCCTTGATGAGCTGCTTCGTGGCTTGAAAAAAGAAGGGGACTCTATTGGTGCGAAAGTCACCGTTGTCGCTGAAAATGTGCCTGCGGGGTTAGGTGAGCCAGTTTTTGATCGTTTAGATGCTGATATTGCCCATGCCTTGATGAGTATTAATGCGGTAAAAGGGGTGGAAATTGGTGATGGTTTTGGCGTTGTCAGTTTAAAAGGCAGCGAAAACCGTGATGAGATCACGCGCCATGGTTTTACATCTAATCATGCGGGTGGCATTTTAGGTGGGATCAGTAGCAGCCAACCTATTATTGCGCATATCGCCATGAAACCAACCTCAAGCATTACGGTTTCAGGGAAAACCTTGGATCGCCATGGTGAAGAAGTCGAGATGATCACGAAAGGTCGCCATGATCCATGCGTCGGTATTCGTGCAGTGCCAATTGCGGAAGCCATGATGGCGATTGTGCTAATGGATCACTTCTTGCGCCACCGTGGACAGTGTGCGGATGTTGTGCCAACAATGGCGCCATTTGAGTAATTACCGGTATTTTTAGTGGATATCCGTCGGGGTATCCACTGTGTTTTAAAGGTTAGGATGAAACCTCGATTATAATCCATCCGGGCTGTGATATTTATTGTCTATCAATGAGGCAGTAAATAGATAACAAATCTACATCGTGATAGTTCACTTATCTGGAATGTAAAATGGATTGGCTTACCGCCGTTGCGCCTGAAGTTTACGCTCTGTTGTTCTTTGTCGCTCTACTTGCCGGTTTTATCGATTCTATTGCAGGAGGCGGTGGCTTACTGACTATCCCCGCGTTACTGTCTGTAGGAATTACCCCGGTTGAAACGTTGGCAACCAATAAGTTACAAGCGATTGGCGGCTCTTTCTCAGCCACGCTCTATTTTGCTCGGCGTAAAGCGATCAATTTACGAGAGCAAATTTTCCCAGTCATTATGACCATGATTGGGGCGATGATCGGGGCGATTTTAATCCAATCTATCGATACTGCTTTTTTGAAACAGCTTTTACCGGTGATGGTCATCTGTGTTGGGCTCTATTTTTTACTGACTCCTTCCTTAGGAGTACAAGATAGACCTCAGCGTGTCAGTATGCCGATTTTCGGTGTGGCGGCAGGGATGGGGATTGGTTTTTATGATGGCGCATTTGGTCCGGGTACGGGGTCATTTTTAGCGCTAGCCTATGTTCTGTTATTAGGGTATAACCTCGCCAAAGCAACAGCACATGCGAAATTGTTAAATTTTGCCTCCAATTTTGGATCTTTGATCTTTTTTATTATCGGAGGTCATGTTCTTTGGGTGCTTGGTTTTGTTATGCTTGCCGGTCAAATGGTTGGCGCGAGACTGGGTGCGCGTTTAGTGTTAACCAAAGGACAAAAACTTATCAGGCCGATGATCGTCGTGATTTCATTACTCATGAGCATCAAGCTGTTAAATGACAGCCACGGTGACGACATTAAAGCTTGGTTTCTCACATTATTTTAAGATGATTTAAGCGTTCCATGACCCAACATCACTATCAGCAACTTATTGATATTTTCGAACAATGTTTCGGCAAAGAGTACAACACCAAGTTGGTAAAAGGGGATGACGAGCCTATCTATTTACCCGCAGATGACACCACGCCATATCACCAAATCGTATTTGCTCACGGTTTTTTCACGAGCGCACTTCATGAGATTTCTCACTGGTGCATCGCTGGGGAAGCCCGTCGTCAGCAGGTAGATTATGGTTACTGGTATTGCCCAGATGGTCGCGATGAGAAAACCCAATGTGATTTTGAGGTTGTTGAAATCAAACCTCAGGCATTTGATTGGTTTTTCTGTGTTGCAGCAGGTATTCCTTTCAATGTGAGTTGTGACAACTTGGAAGGAGATTTTGAACCTGACCGTATCGCATTTATGCGTAAAGTCCATGGGCAAGTGATGGAGTACCTCGAAAAAGGTATCCCAGAAAGACCGCTACGCTTTATTAATGCGTTACAATCGTTTTACAATACACCTCCACTTTCTGCGGAACTGTTTCCTTATCCGGAAGATATTTTCGCCTAATAGAATCACCCACTACAGTAAGGATTAAGCATGCTTGCGGATTTTGAAACACGCATACTGACGAAAATTGATGATATGGTTGAACACGCCAGCGATGATGAACTGTTTGCTGGTGGTTATTTGCGTGGTCACTTAACCCTTGCTGTCGCCGAGTTAGAAGAAGAGAATGAATCCAGTGTTGATGCGCTGTACCAGCGTGTTGAGCTGAGTATCCAAAATGCCATCAAAGCAGGTGAATTAACACCACCAGACCAAGTTTTAGTGCTGGGTATGTGGAAAACTCTGCTGGATACTGTGCGTTAGTTTTATGGATTCCATTGATTGCATGTATTCCATTCGATTAGCAACCCATGAAGATGCTCAATTTTTACCTGCGGTGGAAGAATCTGCAGGACAAACCTTCGCGGGGCATCCTAAGTTTGATTGGATAGCTAAAGGCGAGGTTCAGCCGGTAGAAAATCACGTTGAATGTATCCGTAAAGGCTTAGAATGGCTAGTCGTTGACAGCCATGATCAACCTGTTGGCTTTATTATGGTAGAACACTTAACAGGTAGTCTGCATATTGTGGAGCTTTCGGTACAGCAATCAGCGCAAGGGAAAAGCTTAGGTAAACGGCTTATCACGCAGGTTATTGATTTCGCTAAATCCCAGCAAGTGAGTCATGTCACACTGACCACATTCCGAGATATTCCGTGGAATGCACCTTACTATCAGCGTTTAGGCTTTTCTATTATGGCGGCATCTCAGTTAACACCTGAGCTAGACGCGATTTTACAACAGGAAGTCGATGCAGGGTTTCAAGCAGCAGATCGCTGCGCTATGCAATTGAGCGTCAATTAAATATTAGGGCTTCCAAGTAGAAGCCCTCTTTTCGTTTATGCTTATTTCGTGGTGATTGGACGTCCTGCCAGTAATTTTCTTACCCAGAAACGATTTGGATGCAGTGCTGCTAGCACGTCATCATCTGCGGGTATGGGCTCTCCAAACATGTGTGCCGCTAAAATTTCAGCGCAAAGAGGTGCAGTGGAAAGCCCTCGAGCACCTAACGCCCCAAATACAAACAGATTTGGATACGCTGGCGAGGATGAAATAAGTTGCTCCCGACGTACTTGGCTAGGTAAATCGGCATAAAGTTGTATCAATGCATTAAAGTCAGGCACATTTCCCAGAAGCGGCATATGGTCGCGGATCACACAGCGTATTCCTTGGCGTGATTGCTGGTCGGTGATATCCACTTGTGCCGTCCAATCGGCATCCGGTAGGCTAGTGAGTAATTTTTGCAGGTTTTCTTGCTGCTCTGCCTCTGAATATTCAAGATCCAAATTATCGCGTTGGTAGCTAGCGCCTAAACAGTGATGTTGATTTGTCACATCCTCGGGGGTCATATAGCCTTCGAAACACAATACAGTTTTTAATTGTCGCAGTGTTGGGTTAGTTGGGATGTGGCTGACTTGCCCACGAACAGGGGTGATAGGCAGATTTTTCGTTTGTTCAAATTGGCTTAATAAGTGACCGTTGGCAATGACGACAGTCTGATGATGTGTTTTTTGTTGGTTATCAAACGTGAGTTCCCAGCCATCCTCGGCATGCTGTAAGTCAGTAACTTGCTGCCCAAAATGAATATTCATGCCTTGCTGAGTTAGATTTTTCGCTAAGCTTTCACACAACTGAGCAGGGCATAGCCAACCGCCCGTTGGATAATAGATCCCGCGATGGTTTACATCTACACCGCTGAGTTCACTTAGCTGTTGCCGGTCTTTACCCACTGCAAACTCTTCTGGCCATTCAATTTGCAGCATATTATCGATTTTTTGGGTGGCTTTAGGGCTATACGCCATTTGGCTCACCCCGCACCATTGCCCATTGAAAGGCAGCCCTTGCGCGTGGAGTTGTTGATAAAAGCGGGTAGCAAATGGAAATCCACTCACAAAAAAACGCTCCAAGGCGTTATCGTTCCCTGTCAGTAAAGGGTAAACCGCACCTTGACGATTGCCAGAGGCATTTTGGGCAACCTGTTGATCTTTACAATAAATTGTTACGTTAGCGCCTCTGCTTTTGAGTGCACGAGCCAAGGTGAGGCTGGCGAGCCCACCCCCAATAATTGCAATATCATCGGTGCGGGTGGCGGGTTGACGAGCAAACCAAGGTGCCGTCAGGCTTGTCAGGTTGTTTTCTAAGAGGCCAGTCAACATTTCACGTTTCTGACCAAACCCTTTCACTTTTTTGATGGTAAAGCCTGCTTGCTGGAGTCCGCGTTTAACAAATCCGGCCACTGTAAAGGTAGCAAATGTCCCACCTTGACGAGCAAATTTTGCCATTGCAGCGAACAACTGTTCGCTCCACATTTGTGGATTTTTTGAGGGTGCAAAACCATCTAAAAACCATGCATCTATCTTATTGTTTAAATTATCATTAAGTACGGATATTTGCGTATTTACATCACCAATCCATAAATCGAGGGTGATTGCGCCATTTTCTAAAATAAGTCGATGATTACCAGGAAGGGCAGGTGGCCACTGTTCACATAATTGTTGTGAAAGGCTAGCAAGCTCTGGCCAACAGCGATGTGCAGCAATTAAATCGGCTTTTGATAGCGGGTATTTCTCGAAGCTAATAAAGTGGAGCCGCTGTAATGTTGCATTGGAATTTTCACGTTTAAATTGATTAAAAGCTTGCCATAAAGCGAGAAAATTCAAGCCAGTACCAAATCCAGTCTCCGCAATCACACAAGTTTCATCTTGATGTGTTAGAAATCGTTGTGGGAAATGATTTCCCTGCAAAAACACATGGCGGCTTTCTTCCAACCCATTTTGGTTAGAAAAATAAATGTCTTCAAACTGTTCTGAGATCGGAGTGCCTTCCTCATTCCAACTGAGGTGAGCGGTTTGTACAGCTGTCTTTTTCACGTTTAGGTCCGTCATTGCAAAATCATGCCTGAATTCTAACGCCGATATGAATGTAAGGCTACCGTCACATAAAAGCCTTATTTGTGTCACAGAGAAAAAAATACAAATATTTACCCTGATCGGACTTGTTCAGCGTACAAGTGTAAGCTAAAGTGACACCTGTAATCCCGTAATCATATAATTATAGACATGAGGTAACGAATGAAGCGTGCAGTCATAACTGGCCTAGGTATTGTTTCCAGCATTGGTAATAACCAGGAAGAAGTACTGGCTTCTCTGAAGGAAGGTCGTTCCGGGATCACTTTCTCAGAAGAATTTAAAGAGGCAGGGCTACGTAGCCATGTCTGGGGTAATGTAAAGCTGGATACTGAAGGTCTGATTGACCGTAAAGTCCGCCGTTTCATGAGTGATTGCTCTGTCTATGCTTACCTGTCAATGGAACAGGCGATTAAAGATTCAGGCTTAGCGGAAGACCAAGTGTCTAACCTGCGTACGGGTGTTGTTGTCGGTTCTGGTGGCGGTTCCCCACGTAACCAAGTTGCGGGTTCTGACGGCATGCGTGCAAAAGGTCTGCGTGGTGTGGGTCCTTACATGGTAACCCGTGCGATGGCTTCCGGTATTTCTGCTTGCTTAGCAACACCATTCAAAATCAAAGGTGTTAACTACTCAATCAGCTCTGCATGTTCAACTTCTGCACACTGTATCGGTCACGCAGTTGAACTGATTCAACTGGGCAAACAAGATGTCGTATTTGCGGGTGGTGGTGAAGAGCTAAGCTGGGAAATGACCTGTGAATTCGATGCAATGGGCGCACTGTCTACCAAGTACAACGAAACGCCATCAAAAGCATCCAGAACGTATGACCAAGACCGTGATGGTTTCGTCATTGCTGGCGGAGGCGGTATTGTCGTTGTTGAAGAGTTAGAGCACGCATTAGCACGTGGCGCGCACATTTATGCGGAAGTGGTTGGCTATGGCGCAACCTCTGACGGTGCTGACATGGTGGCTCCATCTGGTGAAGGTGCAGTGCGTTGTATGCAAATGGCAATGCACGGTGTTGATAAAATCGATTATATCAACACACACGGGACTTCAACGCCAGTCGGTGATACTAAAGAGTTAGAAGCTATCCAAGAAGTGTTTGGTCATGATTGCCCAGCACTTTCTGCGACTAAAGCGATGACCGGTCACTCTTTAGGTGCAGCAGGTGTTCAAGAAGCCATTTATAGCTTGCTGATGTTAGAGCACGGCTTTATTGCACCAAGCATTAACGTTGAAAATTTAGATGAAAAAGCGAAAGGCTTGAACATCATCACTAAACCAACTGAGCAAGCACTGAACACAGTGATGTCTAACAGCTTCGGTTTCGGTGGTACCAACGCAACCTTAGTGATGAGCAAATACAAAGCGTAAGTTTCATTTACTGAAATGCACGAAATAGAAAGCGAGGGCTAAGGCTCTCGCTTTTTTTATGAATTTTGATAGATAGCGAAATATGGTAACACGGATTAATCGGAGTTTTCGCCATAAAGCTCGCCTTCGTCTTTCAATTGTTCGACGATAATTCTTCTAAGCCACTCTAATGCCTTATTGGCATCACTGCGTTGATGCCAGACCATTTGAAAGTCCAAATCAGTGGAGGCGTAAATATTGTAAATTTGCCAGTAAGGTACGGTGACTGCAATACGGCGTTGTTGATGACTTAATTGCAGTTGATGATCAATTTCATTCGCATCAAAAGGCTTCATACTCACTAAAATATGGGGATGCGATAGCCAATTCGCTAAATCCATCTTACCTTGCGGGTGTTGTTGTACCAATCCAAGCGGCAAGTAATGCCCTATTAGCGCGGCAATTAGGTCATCCATTATGGGCGAGTGCAACATCTCTGGTCATCAGCTTAATTGTATTAATTCCACTCTTAATTATTTTTAAAGTACCTAAGCCTCATTTCAGTACTGAGCTATTTAATCAACCAATCTGGATTTGGTTTGGTGGTATTGCTGGGATGCTCTATCTCACTTCGGCTTTAATTTTAGTACCTAACATTGGCAGTACGACATTTTTTGTTTTGGTTATTGCGGGACAATTAATTATTTCTGCATTTATTGAGCAATTTGGCTGGTTTGGGATGAATCAAAGCTCGATTCCAATTGGAAAAGTGGTGGGGATTGGTTTAGTTATTCTTGGTGTTCTATGCGTGCAATTTTCACGGAAATAATTGAGGTTAGCATAAAAAACACCAGCACATCATCTATCCCAAAGCAGAGAACTATTGAGTTCGTTTTTATGATGATTTATCAGAGTTATCCACGAGAATCAAATCATTAAAATGCGTATAAATACACGATAAATAATTCAATCATAAAGCTAGGTGGATAAAATGGCGTATTGGACGGCAAAAAGTGTTCCTGAATTAAAAGGACAAGAGCGAAAAGAACAGGGACGCCTGTTTCGTCAATGTTTGAAAGAAGGCAAAAAGCGTATGGGCGCTAAATATTGGAAGCTTACGGGACTCGCGGTTTTACTTTCTGCCGTATTAGCCTTTATGTTGTTTTTCTTTGGTTTCTTTTCAGGCGGTTTTCTTGGCGGAGCGCTGTTAGGGGCGATGATCGGTGCATTATTTGTGTTTATAGTGCAGACTCCTACCATTGATGTGGGGCGTGAATGGCTACGCGAGCAGGGTTATCCAAAGCCGGAAAATGAATGATTAGAAAAGAAAACCGCGAAAGCGGTTTTTTATTAATTATATATCAGTCAATTATGCTTAAGTAATTGACTGATAAAAACTGTGTTTACATGTACCAAAGAGCGTATTTGGACGAAATGAATGTAAGCATTATAAACTAAACTCTCTGATTAATTCATAAAGCTTTATCGCACCTTTGTTTGACTGTGTGAGCTCAATTTTGTGCATTTTCTTTTGCTGGCTAAGGATTGTGATCGTTTTATTAAAAGAACCTTTTATGCTGACATGTTTGATATCGGCATAGTTAATAATAAAGCTTTCATATAATCTACCTAGTGAACAACACACATACTCAGATGTTAAAATGACGCCATGATCACCACTGCCAAACAGTGTTTCATTGTAATAAAATAGAATGTCATTTTTATTAATATGTTGATTAGGAAATTTGGCGTTAGCACATTGAACAAAATTATTGATTTTTTTGTCATCAAAATCATCATAGCGATAAAAATTATGGTCAGTGTTAGTTTGGTAAGTATTATCTAGCAAAAATTCATGATCTTTAATAGGTAAGGCTTCCGCTATTAATTCTGATTCACTCTGATCAATTTTAGGTGCAACTTGTCCTAATACTGATGCCGCTACAGCGCCAGCACCGGGAAGAACATGTGTTGTAGTTGTTGCGATATTGCGAGTGACTTCTCGCGTATAAGCGCTAACCAACGTTTCGCCTCTCATATGTGCTGAGACGTTTTGTGTCACTGTCGTTGGCGTTAATGTTGTATTGACCGTAATTCTAAACGCGGCTTTTATCGACATTGCAATCATCATAATTAACAACATAATTAATGGACCAGAAATCCATAAAATCGAGAACCTAAAAAGGTAATCTTTTGTTGTCATCGGATAATTTTTCATTCTGAAATAATAAACCGCAGAAATAATAATATACGTGGCAGCGCAAGCTATTCTTTCAGGTAGATCATTGTCATGGCGGTAAGGAGATCGGTTTACGTCTAAAATGAACGGTATGAGTAAACTTGCTACAAGTAAAATACTGATGATGGCATCTGGAACTAAACCTTTAATACTGCCAACAGCTTTAGCAATGTTATATATAATCCAAAGTACTAAGATTATTGGACCGACAATAGGAATGATCATGGCTACAGCTGTAATGATGATCCCTATCACAATCCCTGAAAGTATCTCGGAAAAATGCCCTTCAGAATATAAGTAATGAATAAAGAAACAAAAAGAACTGAAAATAACAAGAGGGATAATAAATAGGGTTAAAGCAGGGAAAAGAATACAAGGTATACCAATGATCATTAATAATATAAAAATGAAGTTTGGAGCTCCTTGATTTGGTTGTTCACATCTTAGTTCAGTTGACACTTTATTTCCTTGTGAATAATAAATATGAAGGGCGCATTATATTGATTATTATTTTTAATAAAAGAAGTAATCAATATAGGTTTCGAGATTTAGAGTTAAATATACAGAATAGTGAGATAAGAAAGTTTAGTTTAAAAGAAAATAGCGCTAGAAATAGAGAAAGCAGATTTAATTGAACGATAAAGTTAATATTTAAAAAAAAAGCCCCATGTTCATGGGGCGAAATCTGACAGTCATAACGTACAGTTGGAATTATGCTTGAGCAGTATGGTGACGGCGCTTGCGGATTAATTTAATGATAGGTGGTAGCACCAGAACCAGTATCGCTAAAATTAATAAACTTTTCGAAATAGTGCTGCTCCACAGAATATTGAAATCGCCATTACTGATAGACAGTGAGCGGCGCAAGTTTTGCTCGAGCATCTCACCTAAAACGAACCCGAGGATCAGCGGGGAAAGAGGGAAATTCATCTTCCGCAATATATACCCGAATACCCCAAGTCCCATCATCAGGAGTAGGTCAAATGTGGTGCTGTGTACGGCATAAACCCCGACCGCAGAGACACAGGCAATCGCCGGAACTAAAAACCACAATGGCACTGTGAGCATACGTGTAAACAAGCCGATCAGCGGAATATTCATGACCAACAACACCACGTTGGCAATCAGCAGTGCAGCAATCAGCCCCCATACGATATGCGGTTGTTCAGTGAACATCCCCGGACCCGGTGTAATGTTGTACAGCGTTAGTGCACCCATCATGACAGCAGTCGTGCCGGAGCCTGGAACCCCAAGCGTTAGCATGGGAATAAACGAACCACAGGCTGAAGCATTGTTCGCTGCTTCAGGGGCCGCGACGCCACGAACATCCCCTTCACCGAACGTACCCTTATCACCGGCAATCTTTTTCTCTGTCATATAGGTAATGGCGCTGGCGATAGTTGCTCCTGCACCCGGCAAAATGCCCACAAAGAAGCCAATAAATGACGAGCGTAATGTCGGACCCGCACAAGCTTTTGCTTCTTTTTTACTGAATAGCATTCGACCGGTTTTGCGGATCAAGCCTTGCCCCGTAGCGGTTCCTTCGAGCATTAACAGAATTTCACTGACGGAGAACAGACCGATGACCACGACGATAAATTGGACGCCATCGGATAAGTTGACACTATCAAATGTAAAACGGTATTCCCCAGAGTTGGCATCGACACCCACCGTGGCTAGCGCCAATCCAATCAGGGCGGCGAGCAGCGACTTGACGGGGTTTTGGCTCATCATGCTGCCTAAACACGCGATAGCAAATACCATCAACGCGAAATATTCAGCGGGACCAAATGCGAGAGACCATTGTGCCAATAAAGGTGCAAATAAAATGATCCCAACAATCGCAATCGTGGAACCGATAAATGAACTGACGGCGGAAATAGACAGCGCAATGCCGCCTTTGCCTTCTTTTGCCATCGGATAACCATCTAATGTGGTCATAATTGCCGCGGCATCACCGGGTACATTCAATAAAATTGCAGAAATACGCCCACCATATTCACAGCCTAAATAGACGGTTGCCAATAAAATTAGCGCAGATTCTGCGGGGAGCTTTAGGGCAAACGCTAACGGTAATAGGATGGCAACACCATTGATAGGACCGAGACCCGGTAACATGCCAACAATCGTACCGATAAAACAGCCAATCAACCCAATCATAATATTTTGAGGGATCAGCGCCACCTCAAAGCCTTGAGATAAATACATCCACGTTTCCATACTTTTCTCCTTAGCTAAAAAGTTCGCCGATTGGCAATGTGACATCAAGTAACTTGTCGAAGGCATAGAAGAGCAAAATGCCAAGAATCGGACCTGAAATCAGGGCGGCAATCGGTGTTGCGCCAAATAACAAGGCGACACTGATGGTTAGTAATGTGGTTGCTAATGGGAAACCTAACCATTCAAATGCCCATGCATAAATCACTAATGCAATGATTAACAAGATTAAACGGCGTAAAACATACGGTTTTGGCCATTCAACCGCCTCTTGGCGACCGAATAAGAGTGCAAGAGCGCATAAGGTCATTAAGGACAGTATGGCTATCGGGAAAGGGCGGGGACCCAGTGGTTCGTAAGTAAACTCACTTTGGATACCCCAGCCGATATACAACCCGATCCCACACAGTATCAGCCAGACTATGGCAAATATGCGTTGGCTCATGGAATGACTCCGTTATTTCGCTAATCCGAAGGAACGGGCTTGCTCACGATAATTTTCAACTTCTTTTTTCACGTAAGCATCCAATTCTGGTCCTGTTAAGTTGTATTCAAACAGACCGCGTAGGTCGCGTTGTTTTTTAAATTCGTCGGTTTGTTGGAGTTTTTGGAAGGCTTCAACCCATTGGTTGTAATCTGCATCAGAGACTTTAGGTCCCATGTAGAACCCACGAATAATCGGCCAAACGATGTCATAACCTTGCTCTTTGGCGGTTGGGATATTGGCTAAACCGTCAGGCAAGCGTTTATCCGCGTATACGGCCAGAATGCGAATTTTTCCATCACTGATATACGGGGTCATTTCACTGATATCTCCAGAGATGACCTGAACATGGTTGCCTAAGAGTGCCGTTAACGTTTCACCGCCACCTTCGAAGGCCACATAGCGCATTTTGCGAGGGTCGAGGTCGATAGCTTTAGCAAGCAGCGCCGTTTTCATCCAATCTTGGCTGCCAATTGAGCCACCTGCGCCGAAAACAATACTGTTGGGGTCTTTTTTGAAGGCGTCCATCAGCTCCCCGAGAGTTTTATAAGGGGAGTCAACGCGTACGGCAATCATGCCATAGTCACTGCCCACACTGGCTAGCCAGCGTACGTCATTCTCGTTGTAGCGACCAAATTTACCTTGGGCGAGGTTTAAGAGTGAGCCACCAGAGAATGCCACGATAGTTCCCGGTTCAGCAGGGCGCTGAGCGACGATAGCATTGTAGGCGACGGCACCGATCCCACCCGGCATATACGTGACTCGCATTGGTTTTTCGATCTCTTTAGTTTCTAGCATAGAGACTTGCACCAGCTTACACGTTAAATCAAAACCACCACCAGGTTTGGCAGGGGCAATACATTCTGTTCTTTCAGGCAAAGCCATTGCTTGGTTAATGCCAACTAAAAAAATCGTTGCTGCTAAGGTGCTGATTGTGAACTTCTTCATGCTTTATTCCTCACTAGACAATAATTAAGTTACTTGGTTGTTGTCAGTTATGTCGTTATTGGTGTGATTGTAGACAATGTGTGTTCGCCACTCATCATTGAACGGTGAACCTTTCATTTACCTTTCATTAACAAATAAAATTATTTTTATGTGATACATATCAGATTGTTTTATATTTTCGCTTCTTAATTATGTTAATTTAATGTTAATTTCTATTGGTGGCAGTAAGTTAACGAAGGATTGTTGTGATAGCTTCGGTAAAAATTGCGTTTAACACTTTTCATTCAATCGATAGAGTGCCAACTTATACGCATAAATAATCATAATGAGTGGGCGACTGATGAGAATGTTATTGGTTGAGGACCATGATGAATTGTCATTGTGGTTACAGAAAGCCCTAGCAGAATCTGGCTTTGCTGTGGATATTGCGAGTGATGGTTATATTGCGGATCAGCTATTACAGACTGAAAATTATTCGTTAGTCGTATTAGATGTTTCATTACCAAGAATGAATGGCTTAGACGTGTTAGCTCAGATGCGTAAGCGTCACCAAGAAACACCGGTGCTGCTACTGACAGCGAATTCTGATGTTGCTGATCGTGTAAAAGGGCTGAATGCGGGGGCGGATGATTATCTTACCAAACCTTTTGATATTGCTGAGTTAGAAGCCAGAATTCGTGCGTTATTACGCCGTAGCCATGGAAATATTAATGAATCCCAATGTTTTGGTGATCTTTGTTTTCACGAAGAAGGCTACTTTTCACTGAAAATGGAGCCATTAGGCTTAACACCGCGGGAATATGCGGTATTGAACACACTTTTTCATCGCAGAGGGCGACCTGTTTCAAAAACACAATTATTTGAGCAGGTATTTTCACTGTCAGATGAAGCCAATTTACAAAGTATTGAGCTCTATGTTCACCGAGTTCGCAAAAAGCTTGCGGGCTCAGATGTGAATATCAATACTTTACGTGGATTGGGATACCGATTAGAGCAGTGTAGTGTATGAAATTAGTCTCTCATCCACGCTCTCTCTTTCATCAGTTACTGCTTTTTTTCGGTATCCCCCTCATTTTATTGGGCAGTTTTTCGGTTTATACCCACTATTACAGCGCTAAGAATGCGGCAAATTTAGCTTATGACCGAACGTTGCTTGCATCAGCCAGAACGGTTGCGGAACGCTTACAGGTCGTTGATGAACATCTCTCAGTGAATGTTCCCTATGTAGTGCTTGATAGCTTTGAGCTTAACAACAATGACCGCCTGTTTTATCAAGTGATCGCTCCTCATGGGGAAACGATCTCGGGCTATGATGATTTACCGCCAATCCCGCCTTATTGGATGCGCTCCCAACATTACACCGCTCTTGTCTACTTTTACGATGCCGAATATCGGGGTCTACCCATTCGTGTCGCGACATTTTTCCAACCGATCAATGAAGGTGGAATACAAGGCATGGTGGAGATCCGCGTCGCCGAAACTGTTTATGCGCGGCAAGATTTCGCCAACCAACTGCTTATTTCTGCACTGATGAGCCAAGGTACTGTCGTTGTTGTGACACTGATATTGGCGTATTTACTCTTACGTAAATTATTAACTCCACTGAAGAAACTCTCTAATTTGATGTTAGGGCGCGCGGCGAATGATCTCACCCCGATTCCCAATGTACTGCCATGGTCTGAGTTATCGCCATTAGTGGATGCACTGAATCGCTATGTGGAACGGTTAAAGCGGATGTTAAAACGCCAAGAACGCTTTAGTGCGGATGCATCTCATCAATTAAAAACCCCATTAACGGTATTAAAAACCCAAGTTTCTGTGGCCCTTAATAGTGAGGATGAACACCAAAAGCAGCAAAGCTTGCAAGCCATTAACAAAACATTAGATAACACCATCGTTTTGACTGATCGGCTTTTGCAACTTTCTCGTTTGAAAGAGCATGAAAAAGAGGCTATTAGGCTCTATCGTGCCGTTAATTTGGTCGATATTGTCCAACAAGTCTGCTTTACTCGTTTAGGAAAATCAGAAAGCAAGAAGATTGATTTAGGTTATGAAGGATTAGAACATTGCTGGGTTAAAGGTGATGCGATATTACTGGCGGAAATGTGTGCGAACTTGATTGATAATGCGATTAAATATACGCCAGAGAAAGGGGTGGTAACGGTGCGTATTGTCACCGATGAGACTCAGCAATCGATGGTAACGCTGGAAGTGGAAGATTCGGGACCCGGTATTGAGAATAAATATATTCACCGTTCATTAAAAGCTTTCAGGCGCTTAAATAATGCAAAAGGGCTGGAAGGTTCAGGACTAGGCTTGGCTCTTGTGAAAGATATCGCTAGCTACCACGGTTCAGAATTGCAGTTATTAAAAAGTGACCAGCTTGGCGGCTTGCTAGTGCGTATTACTTTGAAAGTGAGTCGGGCACCGAGGAAGACGTGAAAATGCCTTAAGTCGTTCATCGGGGACAGGGCGATGAAAAAATGCAAATAAACAAAACCCTATTAATTTTTAGAATTAATAGGGTTTTTTACGGTACTTACTTAATTGATATCACTTACTGACAAGTATCTTCTGCCAACGCCTTTTTCTTACGTGTGAATACTTGAGTAAGCGGTGTACGTAGCTGTTGGGCTAACATCACACCGAGTAACACGATGCCACCGCCGATGAGGTGATAACTTTTTAGTTCTTCACCTAACGTGAAGACAGCAATAATGGCGGTAAAAACGGGCGCAAGGTTCATAAAGATAGAGGTTGTATTGGCCCCTAAACGCAGTACACCTTGAATCCACATGGCTGGAGCAAGAATGGATGCCGCAATCCCAGCGAACAGGACTAACCCGATATTATCGCGGTTAAGACTGACATCGTCTGCCATTAAGAAGTTAGGAATTAATAGCAATACCCCAAAGAACACTTGTACATAGAGTGAATCCCAGCTGGAGAGTTGAATCGCCCAGCGTTTGGTTAATACGCCATACAAGGCATAAGCGGCTGACGCGACGATCATCAGTAACTCACCTTGACCCAACCCATTATCAAGTAATGAACTCGGATGCCCTTGACTGACTAACCAAGCCAGACCAAACAATGATAAAACGGAACCGACAACAATCCCAACTGTTGGGATCACGCGCAAAACAAAAATACTAATGACGACGGTCAGCAGTGGAATAAATGAGTTCATCACGCCCATAAATGTTGCACTGACCGTGTGCGCGGCGTAATAAGCCAGACTTTGATACAGCATCATTCCCAAAGCACCTAAAATAGCCAATTGCCACCAATGTTGCTTAACAATTTTGGCATGGCGTAATACCGAGCGCAGAACAAATGGAGTCATGACTAAAAAGGCCAATGCCCAGCGATAGAATGAGATAGCTGCAGGGTCAATAGCACTTGCGGCTGCTTTATTGACGATAGCATTGACAGACCATAACAACACCGCGACGAGCGGAAACAGGAAATATTTCATTAACAACGTTCTCCCTAAATCAGTCAGAGGAGTATACATCTGTCCGAAATATTATATATACTGATATTCAGACAATCGATAACGTTTTTCAGACAGCCGATGAATAATTTAAAGAATGATGTACTGCAAATTAATGAATGCAATATTATTGAGCCTGAATTCATTGCGTTGCGCCATGAGCAGATTAACCAACAAACTGAGTACAAATCCCACTCCCATACATTTGGTCAGTTACTGTATGTGGTCTGCGGAATTATGGAAATGGAAGTTGAAGGGAAGCATTATATGGCGCCCCCAGAATTTTGCATCTGGATCCCTGCGAATACTCAGCATGCGAGCTTTAATAAACAGAGCGTAAAGTTTCGTATCATTGATTTTGCTAAAGCCTATACCCCTAGGCTCGCCAATAAGGCGTGTGTTGTCCGATTAAGCCCGATTTTTCACACAATCATGACAGATATGTATCAACGGGGAATTGTACAACCTGAAACAGCACAAGATATTCGTTTGGGGGAGGTTCTGATAGACCAATTTGCGATTTCGCCATGCCAAGATACCTACTTACCGACCAGTAAAGATAAATTTCTGGCTCCTATTTTAAACGAATTGCAACAAGATCCTGCGGATAACACAACGCTAGCACAGTGGGCTAAACGGTTTTATACCTCGGAGCGCACATTATCTCGTCGTTGTCAGCAAGAGTTAGGCATGTCATTCAGCGAGTGGCGTCAGCGACTACGTTACTTACATGCAGTTGCTGGATTGGACAAAGGCAAGAGTGTGCATGAAGTGGCGCTCGATGTAGGGTATAGCTCCGCATCCGCATTTATCGCCATGTTCCAGCAAATTTCAGGGGTCACTCCTGACCGGTTTCGGATGAAAGAGCTGGCCCCATAGCTGCGGAAAAATCAATATACATAATCGTATTTGATATTAGCGTGGTAGTTGTACACGCTATCTTTCCCTCCGTGCTCATCTTTAATTAACGTAGTTATAGTTTGTTCTGCATCAGTGCATCTTCCGAACTTATTCCAGCTTTTACAGGTCGTCACAGTTGTTTCGGTGGTAAAAAATTCTTCAATGGTTTTTTTGGTTAACGGTCTGTCATCATCACCATAGGTAAACTCTTCGACGGTTGAATCAGATTGCATGCGAATTAAGCGATTTTTCGTATCATAATAGAAGGTTGTTTTCACACTATCATTTTCGAGCGTACTGACTCGGTTGGATTCAGATAATCGTCCTTTATCATCAGTTAAAAAATGTGTTACTGCTCTTGTTAACATGCGCTCTTTATCGAGAGTCGTCGTATAAGAAGAGTCTTTGGCTTCGGTTATTTTCCCATTCTGGTCAGTGAAAAACTTCCCATTCATTTTTTGCTGTAAAATGGTTTTTTCAACATTATCTTGATTAATAACAGACAGCTTAAATGCGGACTTGTAGTCCCAACCGTTACCATTTTTTTTCATGCTCATATCAATGGATTTGACGGATACACTGTCGTGGATGCTGAATTTGACAACTTCATGACCAGTTAGCTCGATTAAGGCTCCACAATCATCAAACTTCGTTTGAACCGTGTTGTTGATGTAATCGTCTTGGCTGGTGATAAGTACATTCATCTCTTTTAATGAGTCATTAAAAGGGCGTTCTTGGGCAAAGACAAAATTATTGAAGTTATTGGTGGCGATGGTGTCCGCCGAGCAGTTTTGCTCGCCAGCATAGGCATAAAACGAGCACATTAGGGGTAGCGATAATAATACTTTTTTCACAATCAATATGCCTTTCAAAATAAATGCCTTCCTGAAAAATGAATAACGTTTAATGTAGTGCTGCTGATTAAACATGAAATCTATTAGATTAGGTAGTCAGACTCGTCTGTAACGTTGTTAAATCAAAGAGAAAATTTAAATAATGCTACCTGCGAGACTCTGGATTTCATGTTAAAACGCATTATCATGTAAATGATTCAGCACATCGACGATTTGGAGTATAGTGTGGCTGCCAAATCGGGCATGACTAAACATTTTATTGGGACGAATTTCGTGAAAATTTTGGTTGATGAAAACATGCCATATGCTCAAGCCTTATTTAGTGAGCTAGGCGAAGTTAAAGCAGTGCCAGGGCGTCCAGTGCCAGAACAAGAACTTAACGATGCAGATGCATTGATGGTGCGCTCAATTACCAAAGTGAATAAATCCTTGCTGAGCAATACGCCAGTAAAATTCGTCGGCACGGCAACTGCAGGGTTTGACCATGTGGATACCCAGTGGCTTGCAGAAGCCAATATTGGATTTTCCTCTGCGCCGGGATGTAATGCGATTGCCGTCGTTGAGTATGTTTTTTCAGCACTCTTGATGCTAGCGGAACGCGATAATTTTGATTTACGCGATAAAACCGTAGGGATTATCGGTGTGGGAAATGTGGGTGGACGTCTGTATAAACGCTTGCAAGCGTGGGGAGTCAAAACGGTATTGTGTGATCCGCCTCGTGCAGACAATGGTGACCAAGAAGCCTTTGTCTCATTCGATACCGTTTTAGAGCAGGCAGATATCTTAACCTTCCATACGCCGCTTAATATGAATGGAAAGTATTCAACATTCCATTTGATGGGCGCTTCTCAACTCGCCAATTTACGTGATGGCACTATTTTAGTGAATGCCAGCCGTGGCGAAGTAGTGGATAACCAAGCGTTATTACACTTACTTGAGCAAGGTAAACCATTGAGTGTAGTATTGGATGTTTGGGAGCCTGAGCCAGATTTAGATACTGAATTATTAGCGTATGTGGATATCGGTACGCCACATATTGCGGGCTATACCTTAGAAGGTAAAGCGCGTGGAACAACACAAGTGTTTGAAGCCTATTGTGAATTTTTGGGTAAACCTACCCACATTTCACTCGCATCATTGTTACCGAAGCCAGATATCGATTGCATTAATTTCAATGGTAAATTAACGCAAAGCCAACTCAAAAGATTAGTTCATCTCGTGTATGATGTGCGTCGTGATGATTCATCACTGCGCGCAGTCGCAGGTATTCCCGGTGAATTCGATAAATTACGCAAACATTACCAAGAGCGTCGCGAATGGTCATCGCTTACCGTTCAGTGTGATAGCGAACAAACAGCGCAATTGCTGAATGAGTTAGGCTTTAACGCAAAAATTTAATCACAATTTTTTAGGTGAAATGAGTGGCTTATTGGCGCTTGTTTCACTTTGATTTTTTTAGAGGAAAAACCATGACAGAAGGTTGGAATATCGCATTACTTGGGGCAACAGGTGCAGTGGGTGAAGGCATTCTTTCCCTACTTCAAGAAAGAGAGTTTCCCGTTGGTGAGCTTTATTTACTAGCCAGTGAGCGTAGTGCAGGAGAGAGCATTCGCTTCAACGGTAAAAGTTATCAAGTGCAAAACGTGGCTGACTTTGATTGGTCGCAGGCACAGATCGCCTTTTTTGCAGCAGGTGAAGCTGCCACGGTACAGTATGCTGAAGTCGCGGCGCAAGAAGGCTGTATCGTTATCGATAACAGCGGCGTTTTTGCATTAGAGCCGGATGTACCTTTAGTGGTGCCAGGCGTTAACCCGCAAGTTTTAGCCGATTATCGCAATCGTAATATTATTTCTGTCGCAGATAGCTATGTTAGTCAGTTATTAACGTCAATTAAACCATTGGTTGAAGCGGCAGGATTAGGGCGTATCACCCTGACTAACATGCTGTCTATGTCAGCTTACGGCAAGGCTGCGGTGGATGAATTGGCTGGTCAGAGCGCGCGTTTACTCAATGGTATTCCCGCTGAAGAGGGACGCTTTAGTAAGCAGCTGGCATTTAACATGTTGCCATTATTAGCGGATGCTGAAGGCAGTGTTGTGCATGAGCGCCGTTTAGTTGAGCAGGTGCGTAAAGTGCTGCAAGACGACGGTTTACCTGTGGCGGTGAGTTTTATTCAATCACCTGTTTTCTACGGTAATGCACAAGTTGTGCATTTAGAAACGTTACGCCCAGTCAGCGCAGAAGAAGCGAGTGAAGAGTTTGAACGTTTTGATGATATTCAGGTCTCAGAAGAGGGTGATTATCCAACTCAAGTGACTGATGCATCAGGCAATGACTTTTTAAGCATAGGTTGTATTCGTAATGACTATGGTATGCCGGAAGTTTTACAGTTCTGGTCAGTCGCGGATAACGTACGTTTTGGCGGTGCACTGATGGCGGTTGAGACAGCAGAAAAACTGGCTCAGGAGCTGTACTACTGATGTCGGAATCCCCAAAACTGCATCGTATTGCTCTCGGGATTGAATATAACGGCAGTCGTTATTACGGTTGGCAACGTCAGCAAGAAGTGCAAAGTGTACAGGGCTGCCTTGAAGCTGCGCTATCGAAAATTGCGGCTGAGCCAATCAGTGTTAATTGCGCCGGACGTACGGATGCAGGCGTTCACGCGACTGGGCAAGTTGTACATTTTGAAACTTCTGCCATTCGTAAAGAGGCCGCATGGACGATGGGCACGAATACCCATCTTCCGGATGATATTGCGGTTCGTTGGTGTAAGCCAGTGGATGATGAATTTCATGCGCGTTTTAGTGCAACTGCGCGCCGATACCGCTATGTTATTTTTAATCATCGTTATCGTCCTGCCATTTTATCGAATGGCGTAACGCATTTTCATTTTCCCCTTGATGAGAAGCGTATGCACCAAGCGGCACAAGCTCTACTGGGTGAGCGTGATTTTACCTCATTCAGAGCAGTCCAATGCCAGTCCAAAACTCCTTGGCGTAATGTGATGCACGTTAATGTGACGCGTCACGGAAACTATGTAGTTGTGGACATTAAAGCTAACGCGTTTGTGCACCATATGGTGAGAAACATTGTTGGCAGTTTGTTGGAGATTGGTTGCGGAAATCAAGATATTGATTGGATGGCACATCTTCTGGAATTAAAAGATAGAACGAAAGCAGCGGCAACAGCCAAAGCGGAAGGACTGTATTTAGTGAGCGTGGATTATCCTGAAAAATTTGACCTGCCACAGAATGTGATGGGACCACTATTTCTTGCAGATGATCTACTATAAATGTCGTTAATATAAATCTCCACATGAGGAACCCCATGGAGTTTATCAGTTTTATCATTGATTTTATTTTGCATATTGATGTGCATCTTGCGGAATTGGTCGCCCAATATGGTGTTTGGGTCTACGGTATTTTATTCCTGATTTTATTCTGCGAGACGGGGTTGGTGGTGACGCCTTTCCTCCCAGGGGATTCATTATTATTTGTTGCGGGTGCAATAGCAGCATTGCCAAGTAATGATTTAAACGTACACGTCATGGTACTGTTGATGATTATTGCGGCAATTATTGGTGATGCAGTGAACTACACCATCGGTCGTATCTTTGGTGAAAAGCTATTTCAAAATCCAAACTCAAAAATTTTCCGTCGTAGCTATTTAGATAAAACCCATGAGTTTTATGAAAAACACGGTGGAAAAGCGATTATCTTGGCGCGTTTTGTCCCAATCGTGAGAACTTTCGCGCCTTTCGTTGCGGGTATGGGAAAAATGTCTTACCGTCATTTTGCCTTTTATAATGTGACAGGTGCGTTATTATGGGTGTTACTCTTTACCTATGCAGGGTATTTATTCGGTGATTTGCCGATAGTACAAAAGAATTTGAAATTACTGATAGTCGCGATTATCTTTATTTCAATTCTACCGGGTGTCATTGAAATTATTCGCCACCGTCGTGCTGCTGCAAAAGAAAAAAATGCAGTAGCAAAAGAAAACAGTGCGGCGACGCAAAAAAACGATAACCAATAATCGGTTTGAAAAAAGTTTTTATCTACAGTGAGATATCATTGTGGTTTAATGGCAAAAAATAACATACTGATAGATACTCCTTATATCACCATCCCTGATATTCAGTGATTGGTATTACTTGGAGTCTTGTCAGAGTGCAATCAGACGAAAAGGTCCATTAATGAGCTGGATTGAGAAAATTTTAAAAAAAGGTACTTCAACCCCATCCCATAAAGCAAACATTCCTGAAGGTGTTTGGACTAAATGTGATAGCTGTGGGCAAGTACTTTATGGCGCTGAGCTTGAGCGTAACTTACAAGTGTGTCCGAAATGTGACCACCATATGCGTATTCATGCTCGTCAACGCCTTGAATCCTTCCTTGATGAAAACTCAACAACGGAATTAGGTAGCGAATTAGAGCCAAAGGATGTGCTCAAATTCCGTGATTCTAAAAAATACAAAGATAGAATTAGCGCAGCACAAAAACAAACGGGCGAAAAAGACGCTATCGTTGTTATGAAAGGGACACTCAAAGAGATGCCTATCGTTGCCGCAGCGTTTGAATTCTCCTTTATGGGTGGTTCAATGGCATCGGTAGTGGGAGCACGTTTTGTCCGTGCTGTAGAACAGGCTCTGGAAGATAACTGTCCATTAGTGTGTTTCTCTGCAAGTGGCGGCGCACGTATGCAAGAAGCGCTGTTATCGTTGATGCAAATGGCAAAAACCAGTGCGGCATTGGCAAAAATGCAAGAGCGCGGCTTGCCGTATATTTCTGTACTGACCGACCCAACTATGGGTGGTGTTTCTGCAAGTTTAGCCATGTTAGGTGATATCAACGTTGCTGAACCTAAAGCCTTGATCGGTTTTGCAGGACCTCGCGTTATTGAGCAAACAGTACGTGAAAAATTACCTCAAGGTTTCCAACGCAGTGAGTTCTTGTTGGAAAAAGGGGCAATTGACATGATCGTACGTCGCCAAGATATGCGTGACCGTCTGGCTGATGTATTAGCGATGTTAACGAATAAACCAAGTCCGAATACTGCGCCAACACTGGTTGTTGAAGTTGTTGATGTGGAAATTGATCTTGCTGACGCTGTCGATGGAACAGAAAACGCAAAAGGGTCTAAACATAAAAAAGATGATGAGTAATCTAATCATTCCTACAGCCAAGTCTCCTTTGGAGGCTTGGCTTTCTTATCTCACCGACCTACATAGCCAAAATATCGATATGGGGTTGGAGCGAGTAGGGCAAGCTGCCCGTCAAATGAATTTAACCCAACCTGCTCCGCGCGTCATTACCGTTACTGGAACCAATGGGAAAGGCACAACATGCCATACCCTTGAAGCTATTTTAATGGCGGCGGGCTTGAAAGTAGGTGTGTATAGTTCTCCCCATTTAGTTCGCTACACTGAACGTGTTCGTATCCAAGGTAAAGAACTGACTGAAAATGCGTTCTGCCAAGCGTTTGCAACCATTGAAGCGCAGCGTGGAAATATTTCGTTAACCTACTTTGAATATGGCACCTTAGCTGCACTACAATTATTTAAGCAAGCTGAGTTGGATATTGTGATCCTCGAGGTGGGCCTAGGTGGTCGTCTTGATGCTACGAATGTGGTGGACGCGGATATCGCAGCTATCACCAGTATTGCTCTCGATCATACAGATTGGCTAGGCTCTGACCGCGAACATATTGGTCATGAGAAAGCGGGTATTTTCCGTCAAGGTCACTATGGTGTAGTGGGTGAACCTGACATGCCTGACGCCATTGGTGCTTATGCTGACAAAATCGGCACAATGTTATTTCGGCGTGGCAAAGATTGGCATTATCAAGAGTATGCAGATCATTGGTCATGGGAAAGCCCACAGCGTTCATGGGAAGATTTACCCTTACCGAATGTGCCATTAGCCAATGCGGCAACGGCAATGGGGGTGATCAGCTGCTTGATGGAGATTGACTCTGTATTAGCGCAGAAAATAACCAACAAAGCGATTCACCAAGGCTTAAGTACCGCTCAGTTACCAGGGCGTTTCCAAATCATTGGCGAAAACCCGTTAATGATTTTAGATGTGGCGCATAATCCGCACGCTGCAGGTTACTTAGTTTCCAAACTCGCACAATTACCGAGGCGAGAAGGTCGTCGAATTCGTGCGGTAGTAGGCATGCTAGGGGATAAAGATATTCAAGGTACATTAACCTGTTTATCCCAACAAGTTACAGATTGGTATCTTGCGCCGCTAAGAGAATTTCGTGGTGCGGATGTGACTGAACTTAGCAAACATATTGATGGTGCTCACGAATTTGATTCAGTGGAAGCCGCTTGGCGACAAGCCTGCGTGGATGCGAAACCACAAGATGTGATTGTCGTGTGTGGATCATTCCATACAGTAGCACACGTCATGATGCTATTAGAGAAAACAGAAGGATAAAGTCAGTGGCTAGTAAATTCCAGAATCGTCTTGCTGGCGCCATTGTATTAGTCGCTGCGGGGGTCATTGTGCTGCCCGGGCTACTGGATGGCGATAAGAAATACAATGAAAATGAATTTGCAGCCATTCCGATTATTCCCAAACCGGGTGATGAAGAAGATATTGAGTCGATTGCACCGATTACACACAGTGCATCAACGGCTTCTTCAGAAGGAACTTCTGAAGCGATGTTATCGGAAGCTATCACCGAGCAAAAGCAAAGTGAACAGCCGCCAGTAGCCGCAAACAGTGCAAATCAAAGTGTGACAAATCAAAATAATGGCGCTCAAAATGGGAGTGCGATTCCGACAAATGTTGCGCCTGAAAAACCGCGAGTGGAGCCAAAGCCGGAACCTAAACCTGAGCCTAAACCAAAAGTAGAGTCAAAACCTGAACCAAAACCTGAACCTAAGTCGGAGCCTAAGCAAGAACCTCAAGGCAAAGCGTATGTGGTACAAGTTATCGCGCTAAATAATGCGAGTAAGGTTGAGGAGATAGTGGCTAAACTGAGATTGTCGGGGTATCAGGTTTATACGGTGCCAGCGAAACCGGTGAACAATAAATTAACCCGTATTTATGTAGGTCCTGAGGCATCAAGGCAGAAACTTGAATCTGCATTACCTGAACTTAATGCGATAACAGGTACAAAAGGGATTATTCAAGCTTTTAAGCCTTAAAATGACATTGGATTATCCCTAAAAAATAAGGGTATTTAGTAACTTACTGCGGCGATTATGATTTTTTCTTTTCGCCGCTGATTTTTTTAAATTCAATGAAAAATGGTTACGCAAACGTTTTCGTTTTCTGTTAGAATGCATTCGCCGCTGACGTGAATGCGAATTTTGGAATGAAATATGGTCTGGATTGATTACACAATTATCGCCATTATTGGCTTCTCGGCACTGGTAAGCCTGATTCGTGGATTTGTACGTGAGGCATTATCGTTAATCACATGGGGTTGTGCGTTCTTCGTTGCAAGTACGTTTTATCCCTACTTGGCGAGCTATTTTACGAACTTTGAGGATATTTTGGTTCGTAACGGTATTGCCATTGCGGCATTATTCATTGCAACCCTGATTGTAGGTGCGGTAGTGAATTATGTGATTAGCTCACTGGTACAAAAAACCGGATTATCGGGTACAGATCGTGTACTGGGGATTTGCTTCGGTGCGTTGCGTGGGGTATTAATTGTATCGGCGCTATTGTTCTTTCTCGATACATTTACTCCGCTTCCTCAAAGTGAGGATTGGCATCGTTCACAGCTTATTCCACAGTTCAGTCATATTATTAGGTGGTTCTTTGACTACCTGCAAAATGCGTCAAGTTTCCTACCGGAGAATATTTCTCCGTCTGGCTGATGAGGAAAGACTAAATGTGCGGTATTGTCGGTATCGCCGGTGTTTCACCGGTAAACCAATCAATTTATGATGCGTTGACGGTGCTACAGCATCGTGGGCAAGATGCAGCGGGTATTGCGACCATCGATGGTAAAAACAATATCCGTTTGCGTAAAGCAAATGGTTTAGTAAAAGATGTCTTTGAAACTCGCCATATGTTGCGACTTCAAGGTTCAATGGGCATAGGACATGTACGTTATCCTACAGCGGGTAGCTCAAGTGCATCTGAAGCTCAGCCTTTTTACGTTAACTCTCCTTTTGGTATCACCCTTGCACATAATGGTAACCTGACAAATGCTCACGAACTGACTCGTAGCCTATTTGAAACAGCGCGTCGCCATGTGAATACCACCTCAGACTCCGAAATTCTGCTAAATGTATTAGCGCATGAATTAGATAAGTTTGACCATTTTCCTCTCGAACCTGACAACATTTTTAGTGCCGTCGCGTCAATGCACAAAAAAATCCGTGGTGCTTATGCCTGTGTGGCATTGATTATTGGTCACGGGATGGTGGCATTTCGTGACCCATATGGCATTCGTCCATTAGTTCTCGGTCGCCGTATTTTGGCAACTGGCGAACACGAATATATGGTGGCATCTGAAAGTGTGGCATTAGACACGTTAGGTTTTGAATTCCTTCGTGATGTCGCACCCGGTGAAGCCGTGTATGTCACTGAAGATGGTAAATTATTTACTCGCCAATGTGCAGAGAATCCACAACTGACGCCGTGTATTTTTGAATATGTTTATTTTGCTCGCCAAGATTCCTTTATTGATAAAATCTCGGTGTATAACGCAAGATTGCGCATGGGGCAAAAGTTGGGGGCTAAAATTGCACGAGAGTGGGAAGATCTGCATATTGATGTCGTGATCCCAATCCCAGAAACCTCTTGCGATATCGCCTTGGAAATTGCACACATCCTAGATAAACCATACCGTCAAGGGTTTGTGAAAAACCGTTATGTTGGGCGCACGTTTATCATGCCAGGGCAGCAAGAACGTCGTAAATCAGTACGGCGTAAGCTGAATGCAAACCGTGCTGAGTTCCGTGATAAAAACGTTCTGCTGGTGGATGATTCGATTGTGCGCGGGACCACATCTGAGCAAATAGTGGAATTAGCCCGCGAAGCTGGTGCGAAGAATGTGTATTTTGCTTCCGCTGCGCCAGAAGTACGTTTCCCGAACGTATACGGCATCGACATGCCAAATGCGAATGAACTGATTGCACACGGTCGTGAAGTCGATGAAATTCGAAAATTGATTGGTGCAGATGGCTTAATTTTCCAAGATCTCAGCGACCTCGTGGACGCAGTTCGTGAAGAAAACCCAGAAATTAATGAATTTGAATGTTCCGTATTTGACGGCATTTACGTGACGAAAGATATTGACCAAAGTTATTTAAATTATCTGGAAAATCTGCGTAAGGACGATGAGTTAAAGTTGAAAGATCAGAGTGATGTTGAGGATTTAGAGATATACAACGAAGGCTAAATTTTCGGGGAGCCTCGTCATACTTCACGCTGTAGCGTTGTTGGCTGTATTAGCTAACCCTAGTCACATACCTGTGTATGCTCCTAGGGATTAGCTAACTTGCCGCCTAGCTACAGCATGAATTATTTAGAGGATTAAATCTAAAACTAAGCTGAAAATGAAGTTAGTCTGAATTACCTTTCACTCATGTTTCCTTCATTCCTTTATTTATACCCACTTATTCCGTGAGTAAAGTTTTGCTCTGTATTTTTACTATACTGACCTCTACACCTTGCCTCTCCCTCACTTCTTCACGATATTTGGTATATAATGCAGGAAATTACGTGAATTGGGGTTGAGCATGAAAAAACTTATCATTGGGTTAACGGGAGCGAGTGGGGCAATCTACGGTATTCGATTGCTGGAAGTGCTTAAACCTGTGAAAGATGTGGAAACCCACCTAGTGATGAGTGCGGCAGCACGTCAAACTCTCGCGCTGGAGACCGATTTCAGTGTGAAAGATGTTCAACAACTTGCTGACCATGTTTATGATAGCCGCGATATCGCCGCTGCAATCTCCTCAGGCTCATTTCGCACTGCGGGTATGGTAATAATGCCTTGTACTATGAAAACGCTTTCAGGCATCGTACACAGCTATACAGACACATTAGTAACCCGTGCGGCAGACGTCGTATTAAAAGAAGGGAAAAAACTGGTGTTAGGGGTACGGGAAACGCCACTGCATTTAGGGCATTTAAAATTGCTCGTTCAAGCCGCAGAAATAGGTGCCGTGATTATGCCCCCAATGCCTGCGTTTTATCATCAGCCTCAATCTATTCAAGATATTGTCGATCAAACCGTGAATCGCGTACTTGACCAGTTTGATATTCAGCTCGACCATGATTTGTTCACCCGTTGGCAGGGCGCTAAATAATCACGGTGTTGGTGTTAATAAATCTTCCAAAGCAATTCTCAGTTCAATAAATTCAAATGCAAAGCCAGCCTCTTCTAAGCGTTTTGGAATGGCTTGCTGTCCCCCTAATAATAAAGTGGCAGATTCACCAAGCACGCCTCTTACGGCGAAAGCGGGCGTGCGCACGAAAGAAGGGCGATTGAGTACATCTCCCATCATGGCAGCAAATTGGTCATTATGGACAGGATAAGGCGACGTCATATTAAACGGACCTGATAAATCCGGTGTTTCCATTAAAAACAAAATCGCTTTTACCATATCGTTAATGTGGATCCACGGCATATATTGCTTTCCATGACCAATCGGTCCACCTGCCCCCATTTTGAAAATAGGCAGAATTTTGGCGAGTAGACCACCTTTAGGGGATAAAACTAATCCAGTACGCAATAGGCAAACGCGCGTTTTGCTTGATTGGGCTTCGAGGGCAATGGCTTCCCAGCGTGCAGCTAACTGATGGGTAAATTCGTCATGGGGTTGGTCTGATTCAGTCACTACAGACTGACCTTGATCGCCGTAATAGCCAACAGCAGATCCAGAAAGAAATACATTCGGTGGGGTTTCACTGGCTTTAATCAAATCCGTTAACTGTTGGGTTATTTTCCAGCGACTTTCACAGAGGATTTGTTTTTGTGCGGTCGTCCAGCGTTTTTCTGCGATGGGTTCACCGGCAAGGTTGATGACTGCATCAAATTCGTTGAGATTTTTTCTATCGCTGAGGGTTGTCCAGCATTCAACCGCTTTACAAAATAGACTGTATACTTTTTGTGGTGAGCGACTTAATACCGTGACCTGATGTGAATGCATCACTAACGCTTGAACCAGTTGGGTACCAATTAACCCTGTTCCGCCTGTTATTAGTATTCTCATTTTTATCCCCTCTATTTAAAGCGTTATAACGCTCTAAATAATCCGATTTTTACCATCTAGTTTGAGTTAACTATAGCATTTGCAAATAAGAATTGTTGGGTTTCAGTTAACGGTTCAAAAAAAAGAATTTTGTGCTATATCTTAAAGGGATGTGTTGATTTTTATGAGGGAGACAAAGCACAAATTTGCTTAGGATCCCTTGCAACGTATAAGTGAAAAGAATACCTTGTATCAAAGTATTTCGTTGGGCAAGTTAAATAAGGTTTTCAGGATGGAACAACAGACCGAATTCGTCGAGTGGGTGGATATTGTTGACGAAGATAATAATGTGATAGCTCAAGCAACCCGTCGCCAAATGCGGGCTGAAAATTTACGTCATCGCGCAACGTATATCGTGGTACATGACGGTATGGGTAAAATTTTGGTGCAAAGAAGAACTGACATTAAAGATTTTTACCCTGGACTTTTGGATGCAACCGCTGGGGGCGTAGTGATGCAAGATGAAAATATTCTTGAATCAGCTAAGCGCGAAGCTGAAGAGGAGCTGGGCATTGCGGGTGTTCCTTTTGCGGAACATGGTACCTTCTATTATGAAAACGAAATCTGCCGAGTATGGGGTGGGCTGTTTAGTTGTGTGAGTCATGGTCCTTTCGCATTACAAGAAAGCGAAGTGGTTGAGGTGAGCTGGCTAACGCCAAAAGAGATTACAGCACGTTGTGATGAATTCACGCCTGATTCACTTAAAGCACTGTCATTATGGTTAACGCGCAATAATGAAGCGGATAAAGCGATTAGCTGTTCCAGCCCAGAGTAAGCTCGGATATTAGAAGAAAGGACTACCAAGGTAGTCCTTTTATATTTTATGATTTATAAAATTTTGGCTTGTTGATTTTATTCGGCAGCGGATATTGATGAAGTTTATCGGCGTAGGAGGTATTAACCTCGATGATTGGCTCATTTTTCTCATTCATTAAGCATTCTTGCTGAGATATTATTTTTTCAATGAGACTAAAAAAATTTTTCTTCTTCGCTGTTATATAAAGGCCTTTATTAGGTTCAAAGAACTTGAATATGATTTTATTGTTGATATGTTTAATCGTAATCCCCATAGCATGATCTTTCGTTAGAAAATCACAAATGGTATCCTTTTGTTGTTGTAGTCGATTATTAATTCGCTGTTTAAATTCTTCAAAGGTTATATAATTTTGTGGATTTAATTTTACATTGTTATCAATAATCGTATAGGTGTCATACTTTATATTATATTGGTTATTTCTTTGTGTTATTTGATGCTTAATGATTTTTTTCTGGTGATTTTTAACCAGTTCAAAAAACGGTTTAATGCCGACCTGTGATAAATCAGTTAGTGTAAAATTAGAACATTTTTTCTTAATTTCTCGAGCTGTTAGTTTCATTAAATTAAGTTCAAAATGACTTTTTCCTTTTAATACGTTCTTCTTGGCATTTTTCGATGTGGAATAGGTATAAAAATATAATTGATGTAATAATTTTTTTAAATTAATAGCATTATCTTCCCCTATATTATTCAGTAATAAGGCACCGTTTTTAAAAAGTACTGCATTGATAGAATTAAGCATATTTCTTTGTTTTAACTCATTGCTGTCATTTGAAAAATCAAAATTTTTTATGGCGTGGTCAATATGTAGACTATAATCAATTAATTTTTGTCTATCAATTATTTGACAAAAAGCATCATTTAAAAAAGTGTGATAATGGCGAATGTTTCCCTTGGCGTTATGTGTTTTATTTAATGCGCGCGCCAGATTTTTTATATATGTTTTTTCATCATTTGCATGAGCATAAAATAAGAAAGCATGTGTTAATCCATAACAAACACCTTTTTCGGCTTCTTGAATATTTTTAATGCCGATTATATTACGGGAAAACTCATTTTTAGCAGTATCTTTAAAATGGTCAGTTAATTTTATCTGTTTAAACTTAATACTGACTCTTTGGGGGATAATCATAACCATCCTCAATATTCTTGTGAAAACATAGAGGATCATGATATGAAAAAGGGAAAATGTTATTTTCAAATAGCGATGAAAAAACAAAGGTCAATCAGTTTCCTGATTGACCTTTTAACGTAATGCCTAATAACGAAAATTATGCGTTTTCGTTTTGTGCAGCTTGAATTGCTGTCAGTGCAACGGTGTAAACGATATCGTCTACCAGAGCACCACGAGATAAGTCGTTAACTGGTTTACGCATACCTTGCAGCATTGGACCGATAGAGACTAAGTCCGCAGAACGTTGTACGGCTTTATAAGTGGTGTTACCGGTGTTCAAGTCAGGGAAGATGAATACAGTGGCTTTACCCGCAACAGGTGAGTTTGGCGCTTTAGATTTTGCTACATCAGCCATAACCGCCGCGTCGTACTGTAACGGACCATCAATCATCAGATCTGGGCGTTTTTCTTGTGCTAAGCGCGTAGCTTCACGAACTTTTTCAACATCACTACCCGCACCAGAATTACCCGTTGAGTATGAAATCATCGCAACACGAGGTTCAATACCAAAGGCTTTTGCTGAATCGGCAGATTGGATCGCGATTTCAGACAGTTGCTCAGCAGTTGGATCTGGGTTAATTGCACAGTCACCATAAACAAAGACTTGTTCTGGCAGCAGCATAAAGAATACAGAAGAGACTAATGAGCTACCTGGTGCAGTTTTGATTAACTGTAATGGTGGGCGAATGGTGTTTGCTGTGGTATGAACCGCACCAGAAACCAGTCCATCTACTTCACCTTTTTCTAGCATCAATGTACCCAGAACAACGTTATCTTCCAATTGTTCACGAGCAACCACTTCGGTCATGCCCTTGCTCTTACGCAGCTCAACTAAACGCGCAACATATTCTTCGCGAACTTTAATTGGGTCAACGATTTCGATACCAGCGCCTAATTCGATACCTTGAGATGCTGCAACACGGCGGATATCATCAGGATTACCTAACAATACGCAGGTCGCGATACCACGTTCAGCACAAATCGATGCCGCTTTAACGGTACGTGGCTCATCACCTTCAGGCAGGACGATACGTTTGCCTGCTTTACGAGCCAGTTCAGTTAACTGATAACGGAACGCTGGAGGAGACAGACGGTTTGGACGTTCAGAATCAGCAACCAGAGATTCAATCCAGTTACTGCTAATGTGGCGAGCCACATAGTTTTGAATTTTCTCGATACGCTCATGGTCATCAGCAGGTACTTCAAGACTGAAGCTTTGCAGATTCAGCGAAGTCTGCCATGTGTTGCTGTTCACCATAAACACAGGTAAGCCCGTTTCGAATGCTTGTTCACAAAGTTTGCGAATAGGTGCATCGATATCATAGCCGCCTGTTAATAAGATAGCCCCGATTTCTACACCGTTCATTGCGGCTAAAGAGGCTGAAACCAGTACGTCAGGGCGGTCTGCGGAAGTCACTAACAGTGAACCTGGGCGGAAGTGTTCCAGCATGTGTGGAATGCTACGTGCGCAGAAGGTTACTGATTTAACGCGGCGAGTGTTGATTTCACCTTCGTTAACTACTTGTGCATTTAAGTGTTTTGCCATATCGATTGCACGGGTGGCAATCAGGTCAAAGTTCCAAGGGATCGTCGCTAATACTGGCAGATTCAAACATTCGAGCGCTTTCGCATCGATGTTAGCCACCGTCGCTTTGGTCGAATCGTCGAAAATTTCAGACAGGTCAGGGCGAGTACGACCTTGATCATCAACAGGTGCGTTAACTTTATTAACGATAACCCCGATGATATTTTCATTACGTTGACCACCGAACTCGTTACGAACCAGCTCTAAACGTTCTTGCATTTGCTGAATTGAGCTGTTGCCTGGCGCGGTAACGAAAACAATTTCTGCGCCTAAGGTTTTCGCAATTTCGTAGTTCAATGATTGAGCAAAAGAGTGCTTGCGCGTTGGGACTAAACCTTCGATCAGGATGACTTCTGCATTTTTGGTGTGCTCGTGGTAGCGAGCCACAATCTCTTCCATCAAAATATCTTTTTTAGATGATGTCAGAAGAGATTCAACATATTCCATTGTTAAAGGTTCAACAATGGTCGTGATGCTGGAGTGTGAACGTAAAACTTCGGTGGTTTGGTCTTTATTACCTGAAACGCGTGGTTGTGCGATTGGTTTAAATACGCTCAGCTGGACACCTTTTTGTTCCATTGAGCGAACGACACCCAGACTGACGCTGGTTAAACCAACGCTGGTGCCAGTAGGAATTAGCATAATTGTACGGGACACGGGAACCTCGTTTTTTGGTTACTCTAAAGCAGTACCGCCAGCATAAGGCTGGCGGCAAGAAAGTCTTTATGCTGTTAAGCGTGCAGCATCTTGGGCAATCACCAACTCTTCATTCGTTGGGATAACCAGTGCTGGGCGGCTGTTATCGGTGGTGATGACACCTTCTTTACCGAAACGTGCCGCTAAGTTGCGCTCGTGGTCATATTCGAAACCAAGAATAGCTAATTTCTTCAATGTGATTTCACGAACTTGTGCGGAGTTTTCACCGATACCACCAGTAAAGATAATCGCATCAAGGCGTCCTTCCATCAGCGCACTGTACGCACCAACATATTTTGCTAAACGGTGGCAGAATACATCCATTGCGCGGGTTGCATCCGCTTTGGCGCCATAGTTATCTTCAACATAACGGCAGTCGCTAGTCACACCCGTTAAGCCTAGTAAGCCAGACTCTTTCGTCAGCATTTTGTTGATTTGGTCAACGCTCATGCCTAATGAATCATGTAAATGGAAAATAATCGCAGGGTCGATATCGCCGCTACGAGTACCCATTACTAAGCCTTCTAATGGAGTTAAACCCATTGATGTATCAACACATTTACCGTTTACGATTGCTGATACTGAACCACCATTACCTAAATGGCAAGTGATAACGTTCAGTTCATCAACTGGTTTGTTCAGTTTTTTCGCTGCTTCACGAGAAACATAGTAGTGGCTAGTTCCGTGTGCGCCATAACGACGAATGCTGTGCTCTGAGTATAATTCGTATGGCAGTGCATACAGATAAGCTTCTTCAGGCATTGTCTGATGGAATGCAGTATCGAATACAGCGACGTTTTTACCGATCAGGTGAGGGAAGGATTTTCTTGCTTCTTCAATACCGATCAGGTGAGCAGGGTTGTGTAAAGGTGCAAATGGGATTGCCGCTTTAATACCTGCGATGACTTCATCGTCGATCACCACAGAAGACGTGAATTTTTCGCCGCCGTGAACAATACGGTGACCGATAGACGAAATTTGAGCAGACAGTTCAGGTTTCGCCGCAAGAATAGTATTCACGATGAAATTTAATGCTTCGCTATGCGCAGCACCTGCGCCTAAAGGCGCCTCATGTTTTTCGCCGTCCATTTTCCATTTAATACGAGCTTCAGGCAAATTAAAACATTCAGCTAAACCTGATAGAAATTCATCTCCATTAGTCGGATCGATGATTGCAAATTTCAGTGAGGAGCTACCGCAGTTTAAAACCAGTACCAGCTTACTTGACATGGAAATACCTATCTTAGTTGATGTTGTGAAGCCCGTTATCAGGACACACAGACTTAGTTGAAAAATGTAAGTCGCTAGAGCCTAGCGTATTTATATCCGACCAATTCATGATTGATATCATGATATGTGCAAAAAAGAACATGGGTCGATGATTTTACAGGGTTTTCTGTAGCAAACGTTACGTAATGCTGTTAAATAACTGTGAAAAATAAGTCACGGCATCGTGTTGAAATAACGTGCAGAGCCCCAATATATCACTGTTGTTTACTTATTAAAGAGAACTATTAAGCAACATAGCCCGGTAGTCATTCTAATTGCGGTCGATTCTACTAAAACTATTTTATATTTTATATGTTTTTTTTAAAAATAGGGCGTTTGGTTGATTAAAATCATAAATGCCATATAAAGTGTAGTTATAGCGGTAAGTTATGCATTCACTAGAATAGTGGGTTTCATTTAAGTTAGCTGGATTAAAGCTAAATTTGTGAAAATGAACTTAAAAACTGAGTGTGCGTTCATACTCAATTTGACGTAAGCTAGCCAAAGATTGATATTGTTTTTGTGATGGTAGTAGGAAATTTATTGATGAGCACAATACAAAGTACCCCTCCAGGTTTTTTTAAACGATTCAGATTAGGGAATCACTATCTGAAGGTTTTTCCTATGGAAAAAAAGCTAACACCGCTGTTTCCTGAGCTACGTATCAATAAAGCGATCCGGTTTGGGATCCGCTTCATGCCGCCAATTGCAATATTTACGCTCGCTTGGCAAATCGCCTTAGGTGGGCAGTTAGGACCTGCGGTTGCCACAGCGCTATTCGCCTGTAGCTTGCCAATGCAAGGGTTATGGTGGTTAGGCAAACGTGCTGTTACGCCATTACCTGCAGGGTTATTGAGTTGGTTTTATGAAATCCGCGATAAATTTACTGAAGCGGGAATTGCAATGGCGCCTATCGAACAACAGCCGGACTATCTGGCGCTAGCCGAATTATTGAAAAAAGCGTTCAAGCAGTTAGATCACACTTTTATGGAAGATATCTAACATTATTTTTGATCCTAATTAAAGTCAGGTCTAACAACAAAGCTCTATTTAACAATAACTAATACAAAATAGTTGTTTAGATCAATAAAAATGATATTTCATCTGTGCATTATTAACATTGAATGCGAAGATGGCAGTAAATTATTTATGGAGAGCTGTGATGGAAATGACCAACGCTGAACGCTTAATTATATCCAATCAATATAAAATGATGACCATGCTAGATCCTGATAACGCAGAGCGTTACCGTCGTCTTCAAACGATAGTTGAGCGTGGATTCGGTTTGCAAATGCGCGAACTGGATAGAGATTTTGGTGAGTTGAGTGAACAAACGTGCCGTACTGTCATTGATGTGATGGAAATGTACCATGCATTGCAGGTTTCCTACGGCAACATGGAAGATAAACATGGAGTCGATGAGCGCCGTGTGCAATTTTTAGGCTTTGATGCGGCGACAGAGGCTCGTTATCTGAGCTATGTACGCTTTATGGTGAATACCGAAGGGCGTTATACGCACTTTGACAGCGGTACTCACGGTTTTAACTCTCAAACGCCAATGTGGGATAAATATTTAAGAATGCTGAAAATTTGGCAAGCTTGCCCTCGTCAATATCATCTTTCAGCGGTCGAGATTTCTCAGATTTTAAATGCGTAACCGTATTTTAGGTAAAAACACAGAGCATATTTGCATTAGGTAAATAAAAGGGTTCAATGTGAAGTTAAAAGCAAAAGGTTTTTTATTCGATCTCGATGGAACATTGGCGGATTCACTCGCTGTTGTTGAGCGCTGTTGGTGTTTATTTGGCGATAGAATTGGTGAGGATAAGCAAGCAATTATCGATTATATCCATGGAAAACCTGCGATGACGACATTGCGTCATTTTTTACCTAATGCAAGCGAAGAAGAGCTACAAAGCCATTTTCGTTGGTTAGAAAAAATGGAAAGTGAAGATATGGACGGCGTTGTTGCGCTGCCAGGGGCAATAGCGCTGTTATCTTCACTGAATAAATTAGGTGCGCCTTGGGCGATTGTGACATCAGGAACAGTGCCAATCGCTCACGGACGCCGAGCCGCCGCCGGCTTGCCTGAACCTAAACATTGGGTCACTTTTGAAAAAGTCTCTAAAGGTAAACCAGATCCAGAACCTTTCCAATTAGGGGCGAAAAGCCTGTCTCTCCCACCTGAAGACTGCATCGCTTTCGAAGATGCGCCCGCGGGTATTCATTCTGCGCTAAGTGCAGGTTGCCAAGTGATTGCTGTTCATGCACCAGAAGGTATGCCTCGACGAGATGAAATCTCTGCGATTATTAGTACATTAGAGCAAATCTCCGTGACTGGACCTGACAATAACGGCTATTTTGAGCTTTTCGTATCGAAAAACGCCTAATTACGATCTAATCAAAGAAATCCTCTTAAAAACATGGTTAACTAACTAAAATCTTTAGCCTGTTTTTTTTCGTCGAAAGGGGATATTTTGAACGGAGAATTGCTGTGGGTATTAACCCTACTATTGATCGCGGTTGTTCTATTTACGACCAATAAAATCCGCATGGATGTGGTTGCCTTATTAGTCATTGTTGCATTTGTATTGAGTGATACATTGACATTACAGCAGGCAACCGCGGGTTTTGCGGATCCTAACGTTTTATTGATTGCCGCTCTGTTTGTCATCGGAGATGGTCTGGTTCGTACCGGAATTGCCTACCAAATGGGGGAGTGGCTCGTCCGAGTTGCAGGCAGCAGCGAAAGTAAAATGCTTGTCTTTTTAATGATGACGGTGGCGGGACTCGGTGCATTCATGAGTTCTACTGGCGTTGTCGCCATCTTCATTCCCGTCGTGCTCAGTGTTGCTGCACGGATGAAAACATCCCCTAGTCGATTAATGATGCCATTAGGCTTTGCCGGTCTGATCAGTGGCATGATGACGTTAGTCGCTACGCCACCCAATATGGTCGTGAATAGCGAATTAGTTCGTGAAGGGCTACCCAGTTTTCAATTTTTCTCAATTACCCCGATTGGACTCCTCATTTTATTGGCGGGCATTGGTTATATGTGGCTGACTCGTCGCTGGCTAGGAAGCAATGAACCCGATAAACAACCCGTAAAATATCAGCGTAGTTTCCGTGATTTGATCCGCGATTATAAACTGGCGGGGCGTGCCCGTCGGTTAGCTATTCGTAAAGGGTCTTCACTGATTGGACACACGCTTGATGAACTTCATTTGCGTTCCCGTTACGGCGCGAACGTGGTAGGGATTGAACGCTGGCGCAAGTTTCGTCGTGTGATGGTGAGTGCAACGGGGGGGACTGAGCTACGCGAGCGCGATGTTTTGCTGATTGATATTTCAGTGACTGACGATGAGCTGCGTCAATTTTGTAGTGAACAACTCCTTGAGCCAATGATCTTGCGTGGAGATTATTTTTCCGAACAATCAAGGGATGTGGGGATGGCGGAAGTGTCTATGAACCCAGACTCAGAATTATTGGGTAGAAGTTTACGAGAGATTAAATTTCGTACCCGATATGGTTTAAACGTCGTGGGGATACGCCGCGATGGAAAGGCCCTTGATGGCAAACTAGTGGATGAGCCTCTGCGCTTAGGGGATATTTTGCTGGTCATCGGTGATTGGAAATTGATCCGTATTCTATCGACCAAACCGCGTAATTTTATTGTATTGAACTTAGCCGCTGAAGTTGAGGCGGTAGCCCCAGCTGCTTCGCAAGCCCCTCATGCGTTATTTTGCCTTGCGCTCATGGTAGCGATGATGGTTACCAATGAAATCCCTAACTTTATTGCAGCGTTAATTGCCTGCTTATTAATGGGGAAATTTCGCTGTATTGATATGGAAAGCGCGTACAAATCGATTCACTGGCCGAGCATTATTTTGATTGTTGGTATGATGCCATTTGCTATCGCTTTACAGGAAACCGGGGGGATAGCCCTAGCGGTAGATGCACTGATGAAGGTCGCTGGTGGATTAGGTCCTCATGTGATGTTACTGTGCTTGTTTATCTTGTGTGCCACCATTGGGTTATTTATTTCTAACACTGCAACCGCAGTATTAATGGCCCCCATTGCGATTGCCGCAGCGCGTCAAATGGAAGTCTCGCCACTGCCATTCGCTATGGTCATTGGTATCGCGGCATCCGCCGCATTCATGACACCGGTTTCTTCTCCTGTCAATACCTTAGTGCTCGGACCTGGTGGATATAAGTTTGCCGATTTTCTAAAGATGGGAGTTCCCTTTACGATTATCGTGATGTTTATCAGTGTGGCTGTGATCCCTATTTTGTTCCCATTCTAATTAAATCAATAGCGCCTACTTTATTAAGGCGCTATTAAACTCAATAAAACTTACTACCCATGATGATAAAGATCAATTCGTAATATTTAATCCATTACCGCCTACCTGCAGAATATTGTTATTTTTATTACCGGAACATTCCTTAAAATTAACAGATAATTATGGTGAGGTAATAATGAATACTGAAATAACAAAAGAGAAAGTGGTAGTTTATGGAAATGATGGTTTTTGTACTTTCGAAAACTATTGGGGTGAAGAATTAGTTTCTGTTCGATTAGAACATTATGTTTCAGGTATGATTGATAAAACGAGACATATGTTAACAACAGTTGAATTATCAAATATTGCGGATCGAACAGAGCTAAAAAAAGTGTTTTTCATACGAACGGCTATGGGACAGCTGGATCGGTATGACTATTGGGATATGACCATGCATACTAAAAGTGGGCGAGTTTTTAGAACGAAAGATAGATTTCGTTGTTCTTATGCCTTCTATGATTCTTTAGATGCAATTATTGGTGTGAATGGTACGGCGAAAACATTATATATCGCATTTTCATCATCATCAGGATGCAAGACAGAATTGATTGAAGTTTTATAATAAATAGCTTTAATTCAGAATGAAATAAAATGGCGTATACTATTTATCATGATATATCCGATAAAATAAAGATAGATAATATTATGTGGTTCAGTTACGAGCTAGATACCGAGGATTCTTATAATCACTGGTATGTAGATATAACAACAGAAGATGGAAAACGCTATCATACAAAGAGCAAATTTTATTGCTCGATGACAAGAGCCGATGAAGGAAAAGTGATTCTTGGCATCAATGGCGAATCTGAAAATTTATACGTCCATTATCCTGTTTCAATTGAAAATAAAGCATGAATGACTCATCATGTTTTATGGTAAAAATCACGAACATCTAAGTAAACGATATTGTAGATGAGTAAGTGGAAGTGTACATCAAGCTGAACAGGATGTTAAAAGTAGGAATGGCATATGCCATTCCTTATATTTTGTTTAGTTAGTGGCTGATTTCATCTAATGAAAGCGTAAAACTCGGGACAAACGTTTTCATAAAATATTCCATTTCAGGGCTATTGCGCTCAGCGAGCATTTTTTCAAGGCGCTTTTTAGCGAGCTTAAATTCGCTATTGCCAGCAGATAGTTCTTCTAAACATTTTAAATAGGCGCATAAGGTATCAGCCTGTTTTACAATAAAATGTTCTTCCTCAGATTGAAGATCTTCCACCAGCAAGCATTTAAAATCCTCTTGCAGTTCTTCAGGTAACATATCCAGTAATTTTTGCTGCGCGAATTTTTCTATTTTTTTGTATTCATGGGCAATTTGCTGATTATGGTACTTAATTGGCGTGGGTAAATCACCTGTGATGACTTCACTTGCATCATGGTACATGGCGAATAGTGCAATTTTTTCGGCGTTAACATTACCATCAAATTTACGGTTTTTAATGATTGCGAGTGCATGTGCCACCATCGCGACTTGTAGGCTGTGCTCTGACACATTTTCAGTACGCACATTACGCATTAGGGGCCAGCGATGAATGAGTTTCATTCTAGCAAGATGGGCAAAAAAGTAACTCATAACTCCTCCTTGATTGAAATAATCATATGTGAAAATCATACATCAGATACAAGTAAATTTATATTTAATATTAAGCGCTTCTATTTTGAATAAGTGAATATAACTTAATGAAAGCTAATGTTTTAAATGAATTAAGTATAGGAAGAAATGCATTAAAATTCCCATTAATTATCCAAGCATCAATTCAATAGCATCGAGGAGATTATATGGAAGTCGCGTTATCAGCAAAAGGTACGGTTACATTAGAGAACTTTTGGGGAGAGCCCTTAAAATTGATGAAACTTACACACTTATCATTACGAACATCCACTGTTGAACTAAAGGATGTACCTCAAGGGGCGATTATTAAAAATGCAATGGAGTTTATTTATCAAAGGGGTATTGGAAAGCCGCGAGATTACTGGATTTTAGACATTGTGACTCAAGACAATACACGTTATCGCTCAGAACCTATGTATGATTGTTCTATTGATGAAACGGGAAGTCCGACGGAGGGGCATGTAATTGTTGGAGTCAATGGCGAGTCTAAACGAATTTACACAGTTCTAGACAGTGGAGATCGTTGTTCTGACAGTATGAATCAAGTTTGGCTATAATTAATATTCGATTCATAATCATGCAATGAAATGATCAAAAAAGAATGAAATAAAAAAGTTAAATTGAGAGTGTCCATACTCAATTATCTAAATAAGACGTGCAAGAGTAAACAAGTTATCATCCAATAATAAATTGATTTGATATTTTTAGTCACTATAATCGAGAGGTAGATAATTAAACTGATCGAGGATGAAATGAAATATTTCCCAGTAATATTGGTGTTGTTTTTCTTAGCGGCTGTTTATTTAATTTCCATTATTTGATTATCCAATAAAGAGCCTCATATTTAGATATTAAATTTTCAGTTATAAAAATAGCCCATATCGGGCTATTTTTATTTTTCACCAAGCCGCCAATATTATTGGCGATAATTTTCTAAGAAACGACCAAACTTATTGATAGCCATTTCTAAATCATCAGCATAAGGTAGTGTCACGATACGGAAATGGTCAGGCTCTGGCCAGTTAAATGCGGTTCCTTGGACTAATAGCACTTTTTCTTGTAGTAATAAGTCAAGGATCATTTTTTGGTCATCGTGAATATTAAAACGTTTAATATCAATTTTAGGGAACATATACAGGGCACCTTGTGGTTTAACACAAGAGACGCCTGGAATTTGATTAATCAATTCCCATGCACGATTACGCTGTTCATATAAGCGTCCACCTGGTTGGATAAACTCACTGATACTTTGATAGCCGCCTAACGCAGTTTGGATAGCATGCTGCATCGGAACGTTTGCACACAAGCGCATAGAGGCCAACATTTCTAAGCCTTCAATATAGCCTTTAGCGTGTTTTTTCGGGCCGTTTATCGCCATCCATCCTTGGCGGAAACCTGCAACGCGATAGGTTTTTGATAGCCCATTGAACGTGACTGTCAGTAAATCAGGTGCCAGTGCTGCAATAGAGTGGTGCTGCGCATCGTCATACAGAATTTTATCGTAGATTTCATCAGCGAAAATAATCAGGCTATGTTGACGGGCAATTTCGACAATTTCCATCAGCAGTTCTTTACTGTACACCGCCCCTGTTGGGTTATTCGGGTTGATGATGACAATACCACGGGTGCGTGGGCTGATTTTTTTACGAATATCGTCAAGATCAGGCATCCAGCCTTGCTGTTCATCACACATATAGTGCACTGCGTTACCACCCGATAAGGAAACCGCTGCGGTCCAAAGTGGGTAGTCAGGAGCAGGCACCAGCATTTCATCGCCATTATTAAGCAGTGCTTGCATAGCTTGAACGATAAGTTCAGAAACGCCGTTACCGATATACACATCTTCAACCGTCATATCGTGAATATCACGGGCTTGGTAATGTTGTACGATGGCCTTACGCGCTGAATATAAGCCTTTTGAATCACAGTAACCTTGCGAGCTTGGCAGATTGCGCAGGACATCAACGAGGATCTCATCAGGTGCTTCAAAGCCAAACGGTGCCGGGTTACCAATATTCAGTTTTAAGACTTTATTGCCTTCTTCTTCTAAGCGCTTTGCTTCTTTTAAAACTGGCCCACGAATGTCATAGCAGACATTATCGAGCTTATTGGATTTCAGTATGTTGTTCATGGTTCTCTCATTACCCTAACGGGCTTGCGATGATAGGGGATTTCCGGCGTTGTTATCTACTGTACTCCTCCCTCGGAAGCTTTTGAAGATGCTAGATAATTTTTGGTGCAAAAGGTTGGTTTAGACATGAATCAGATATATGCTATCTTAAAGTATTGAATAAGTTAGATGTTGATTCTGGTTGTGGTTGTTAAGTTGGAATCTAATTCTGATAATTATCGCTGTTTTGGAGTGGAAAAGTAAAAAAATGGCGCTATGACAAACGTGTCAAAATTGTATCACTCTGTAAGTTTGAATCTTAAATCATTAAACTAGAAATAAATTTAACTATTGGTCGGGGGATTTTTGATAGTTTTTGGCTTTTTTTGTTAGCAATATTGATTATTTTAATAAGAATATTCTTAATGGAAACGTGTTTATAATGTTTAGCGTATTGATAATTAATAAAATTGTTAATTTACATCATATGTTACATAAAGAGCTTACATTAAAATAATTGCAACTACATTAAATATGTTACTATTTAGTCCTATTCAATTATTGCGGGTTTATTGCGCTTTTTGTTAATCAGCGCCCGCTTTATTGATAGAAACTTAAAATGCTATTTAGATAATTAAAGTGACTTTAGTTAATTATCAGATAGGTATAGCAATGTAGAGTATTTGAATACAATAAATGCAGATCTATGGATTAGAAATGCAAAAAGTTGGATCATTTTTAAGACTCGCTGATTCTCACGGAGGAGAGCAGAAACACCAGGTATCATAAAATTATATAAAGAGAATGTACGATGATAAATTCCAATCGTCCCATAATGAACTTAGATCTCGACTTACTACGCACATTTGTCGCAGTGGCTGATCTTAACACTTTCGCCGCTGCCGCTGCCGCAGTATGTCGTACTCAGTCCGCTGTTAGTCAGCAGATGCAACGTTTAGAACAATTAGTTGGTCGTGAATTATTTGCACGCCACGGGCGTAATAAGCTATTAACTGCCCATGGTTTACAATTGCTCGGTTATGCGAGACAAATTCTACGCGCCAATGATGATGCAACGGCATCATTAACGTATAACGATGCAGATGGTGAATTACGCATCGGAGCATCCGATGACACAGTCGATATCTTACTCCCATTTTTATTGAACCGTATCGCTTCCGTTTTTCCACGTATCGCGGTAGAAGTTCGAATTAAACGTGCTCAGTTTATTGAATCAATGTTAGATAACCACGAAATTGATTTAGCCTTAACGACGAGCCGTATTCCTCAACACCCGAAAACTGCATTAAGAACTGTTCCTATTTTATGGCACAGTGCACCAGATTTTCAGTTACGCCCAAATGAACCGATTCCATTGGTAGTGATGGATGAAACTAACCCATACCGTAAATTATGTACTCATGCATTAGATGAGGCTGGTTTACCATGGCATGTGGCGTATGAAGCGGCATCATTGCCAGCTGTTCGCGCTGCTGTGAATGCTGAAGTCGGTGTGACGGCACGTCCAATGGAAATGCAAAATGCGGATCTTCGTATTTTGAGTGAAGCGGATGGTTTACCGCGTTTACCAGATATCCAATACTGGTTATACAAAAATGCGGATGAGCAAAAAGATTTTGTGCTTACCGTCTTTAGCGCGATTGAAAACAAAAAAATCCCTTATGCAGTAGCCCCTGCGGCTGAGCAAGTAGAGAACAGTGGTCAATAAGATCACTCTTTGTCCTTATCGATAAAATAGGTTTTTTATCAAGGGTAAGTGGCAAAACAGTATTATGTTTATCCGGCTGGATCAGTGTGTCTGATTCGGCCGTTTTTATTTTTTACTTATTGCTTTTTCCTCTGCGCAATACTGCCTCTCGATTGTTATCAAAATGATCTTAATGCCAATTTTCTCTCCTTACTCATCAAGTGGTTAATAGAGACTTAAGTCAATTTTAGTCGTACGATATTTTACTTAAGAGTGAGATGATAAAAAAGTGAACAAAGTTTCTGTTCAATAGGTGATAAAACACACGTATTACCCACTTATTAAGTATGGATTAACGCGTAAGAGCATGAAATAATTGTGATGTATATGGCATAACATGAAATTCATTAGTTAGTTAACGATTTGTTACGTCGTTAACAATAATTTTTTGCTGAATTGATAAAATAGCTGAGAGTACTCAGTGGCTTAGTGGGCATGATGAATAAAAAATCGTTATTGCCTCTTAAATTAAATTCGGATGTTATGTAAACAAATTGAGTATTTTTTCAATAAATCTGTGCGTTAGATCAAATAAAAAGCACATTTTTTCGTCTGTTAAGACAGGTTTTTCCTGAGATAATGGTGTAGTAAAAACGAATAATCAGTTAGACTACTTTGCGTGTTTATTTGTGTATAGTAACACTGACACGTTTTAGCAGATAATGAGTACTTTTTGTTTCGCTGATGTTTTTTGTGTGTGAATTTTTTGTAATAAGTACGGGTTATTTTGTTCATTTGAGCAAAATAAAATGTAGTGGGAGAGGACGAACCAAACGGCAGTCGTTAGACTGATTTTAGTTTGGTGATCTTGCAGTTTGGGGATCATATTGGTCTTTCTTCTCGATTAACTGGGCAATTGTGCTGCAACACTGCCATGTTGTTAAAAAGAGCAGTTACGCATCATAAGTAATGAGTAAGCAACGAGTATGTCTACATCAATCCTAGAGTTAGCCCATAACTGGGGCTTTGCTATATTCCTTCTCGGCGCTATTGGTCTTTGCGCTTTCATGTTGACCGCTGGTCATTTCTTGGGTAGCCGCGCCAAAGCCAGAACAAAACACGTTCCCTATGAGTCAGGTATTGATTCAGTCGGTAGTGCTCGTCTTCGTATGTCAGCCAAGTTCTACTTGGTCGCGATGTTTTTCGTGATCTTCGATGTGGAGGCTATGTTCTTATTTGCATGGTCTGTCGCCATCCGCGAAGCGGGTTGGGTCGGTTTCATCGAAGCCGCTATTTTTATCTTGGTATTGTTGGCGGGATTATTTTATCTGGTCCGCGTTGGTGCATTGGATTGGACTCCAATCCGTTCACGTCGCGCAGTTAAAGGTCCTAGTGAAGTTATTAAAATCAGCAATCGTCATCCGCAGTAAAAAGCGAGGCAATATACAATGGATTATACGCTCACCCGCATAGATCCGAACGGTGAGAACGACCGTTACCCACTGCAAACTCAAGAAATCGTTACTGATCCTCTTGAGCAGCAAGTTGAAAACAGTGTGTATATGGGGAAATTATCCCATGCACTTCATGATGTGGTGAACTGGGGTCGTAAGAACTCCCTGTGGCCATACAACTTTGGTCTTTCATGTTGCTATGTAGAAATGGTGACGTCGTTCACGGCTGTTCATGACGTAGCCCGCTTTGGTGCGGAAGTACTACGTGCTTCTCCTCGTCAAGCCGACTTCATGGTTGTTGCGGGAACCTGTTTTACTAAAATGGCTCCCGTCATTCAGCGCCTATATGACCAAATGCTTGAACCAAAATGGGTTATCTCCATGGGTTCATGTGCAAACTCGGGTGGGATGTATGACATCTACTCTGTAGTGCAAGGCGTCGACAAATTTATTCCCGTGGATGTGTACATTCCAGGCTGCCCACCACGCCCTGAAGCCTATATGCAGGCTCTCCTTCTGTTACAAGAATCCATCGGCAAAGAACGTCGCCCACTTTCATGGGTTGTCGGTGATCAGGGTGTTTATCGTGCGAACATGCAGTCAGAAAGAGAAAGAAAACACGGTGAACGTATCGCAGTGACTAACCTGCGTACCCCAGACGAAATTTAAGGCTTTTAGCCATACAGCGTAACAGAGCAATGTTGTTGCGAAATAATAAACCTGATCAAGCGTTATGGTGAAGAATGATGACAGATCAGATAGCGCAAGCGAGTCGTAACCAGCCAGAATGGCAGACACAGGATCACATTAATGATCCTGTGCTTCTGGAACTGCGCAATCAATTTGGCCCGGATGCCTTTTCTGTTCAAGCGACCCGTACTGGCATGCCAGTGATTTGGGTGCGCCGTGAACAATTACTGGAAATTGTAGATTTCTTAAAGAAACTGCCTAAACCTTATGTGATGTTATTCGACCTACACGGAGTCGATGAACGCCAGCGTATCCATCGCCAAGGTCTGCCTGAAGCAGATTTTAGTGTGTTCTACCACATCATATCTATTGACCGAAATCGCGATATCATGTTGAAAGTGGCTCTTAACGAGAATGACTTAAACGTGCCGTCCGTGGTTTCTCTTTTCCCTAATGCTAACTGGCATGAACGTGAAGTTTGGGACATGTTCGGTATTACCTTCCAAGGTCACCCGAATCTGCGCCGCCTTCTAATGTCACCAAGCTGGGAAGGTCATCCACTGCGTAAAGATTACCCAGCGCGTGCCACTGAATTCGACCCGTTTGTGCTAACTAAGCAGAAACAAGATCTGGAAATGGAAGCATTGACTTTCAAACCAGAAGAGTGGGGCATGTCTCGAGGAAATGAAAACGAAGATTTCATGTTCCTTAACTTGGGTCCAAACCACCCATCTTCCCACGGTGCATTCCGTATTGTTCTGCAACTCGATGGTGAAGAAATTATTAACTGCGTGCCAGATATTGGGTATCACCATCGCGGCGCAGAAAAAATGGGTGAACGCCAATCATGGCATAGCTACATTCCTTACACAGACCGTATCGAATATCTTGGCGGTTGTGTCAATGAGATGCCTTATATTTTAGCGGTTGAAAAACTGGCAGGTATTGAAGTACCGGATCGCGTAAAAACTATCCGTGTCATGATGTCAGAACTTTTCCGTATTAATAGCCATCTGCTATATATCAGTACGTATATCCAAGACGTTGGTGCGATGACGCCAGTTTTCTTCGCGTTTACCGATAGACAAAAAGTGTACAACGTGATTGAAGCTATCACGGGCTTCCGTATGCATCCAGCATGGTTCCGTATTGGCGGTGTAGCTCATGATTTACCTCGTGGCTGGGACAAACTGCTGCGCGAATTACTCGATTGGTTACCGAAGCGCCTAGAATCTTATGTTACCTCTGCATTGAAAAACTCCATCCTGAAAGGTCGTTCTGTTGGCGTAGCGTCTTATACCAAAGAAGAAGCGTTAGCGTGGGGCGTCACAGGGGCAGGTTTACGTGCAACAGGTGTAGATTTCGACGTGCGTAAATGGCGTCCATATTCTGGCTACGAAAACTTTGAATTTGACATCCCAATCGCTCACAACGGTGACTGTTATGACCGCGTGATGATCAAAGTGGAAGAGATGCGTCAAAGTATCCGTATTCTTGAGCAGTGCTTGAAGAATATGCCAGAAGGTCCATTTAAAGCGGATCACCCACTGACTACGCCGCCACCAAAAGAGCGTACATTGCAGCATATCGAAACCCTGATTAACCACTTCTTACAAGTGTCGTGGGGACCGGTGATGCCAGCGAACGAATCATTCCAGATGGTTGAAGCAACCAAAGGGATCAACAGCTACTACTTGACCAGTGACGGTAGCACCATGAGTTATCGTACACGAATTCGTACCCCGAGCTATGAGCACTTACAGCAAATTCCGGCGGTTATTCGAGGTAGCTTGGTGTCTGACTTGATTGTCTATCTGGGTAGTATTGATTTTGTAATGTCGGATGTGGATCGCTAACCATGCATAATGAACAAAATAAACACGAGCAATTAGACGTTGTGAATGTCTTTGAACCGCAAGTGAACCACGGTTTTGTGTTAACTGAACACGAACGTGCGGAAATTGAAGGCGAAAAACATCACTACGAAGATGCACGCGCAGCGTCGATTGAAGCGCTGAAAATTGTGCAAAAGAACCGTGGCTGGGTTGAAGATGGCGCAATTCACGCTATCGCTGATGTTTTAGGTATCCCCGCAAGTGATGTTGAGGGGGTTGCGACATTCTATAGCCAAATTTTCCGCCAACCTGTTGGTCGCCATATTATTCGTTATTGCGACAGCGTTGTTTGCCATATTACCGGCTACCAAGGCTTAGAAGCTGAAATTATTAAACAGCTGAATATTCGCCCAGGACAAACAACGGCTGATGGTCGCTTTACGCTGCTGCCAACCTGTTGCTTAGGCAATTGTGACAAAGGGCCTACGATGATGATCGATGAGGATACCCACAGTTACGTCCAGCCTGAAAATATTCAAAAGCTACTGGAGCAGTATCCATGACAAATTCTGTTAATCCAGTGATCCGAACTGCAGAAACTCATCCACTAACTTGGCGCCTGCGTGATGATGCGCAGCCAGTCTGGTTAGATGAGTATCGCAGTAAAAACGGATACAAAGGTCTTGAGCGTGCACTTAAAGGCATGGCACCGGATGAAGTTGTTAATCTCGTTAAAGACGCGGGTCTGAAAGGACGCGGTGGTGCGGGATTCTCAACGGGTCTGAAATGGAGCCTGATGCCAAAAGACGAAAACATGAAACTGCGTTATTTCTTATGTAATGCGGATGAAATGGAGCCGGGCACCTATAAAGACCGCCTACTGATGGAGCAACTTCCTCACCTTTTAGTTGAAGGGATGATTACTGGCGCATATGCACTTAAAGCATATCGCGGTTACATCTTCCTACGTGGTGAATATGTGGAAGCGGCAAGAAATTTACGTCGCGCCATTGAAGAAGCAAAAGCTGCGGGTCTGTTAGGTAAAAATATTCTTGGTTCAGGTTTTGATTTTGAGCTGTTTGTGCACACGGGCGCAGGTCGTTATATCTGTGGTGAAGAAACCGCACTGATTAACTCATTAGAAGGTCGCCGCGCAAACCCACGCTCTAAACCACCATTCCCTGCGAGTTCTGGGGCTTGGGGTAAACCGACTTGCGTGAATAACGTGGAAACCATCTGTAACGTTCCTGCGATTTTAGAGCACGGTGACCAGTGGTATATCAATTTAAGTGCTGGTAAGAGTAAAGATGCAGGCACTAAGCTGATGGGCTTCTCAGGTCGTGTGAAAAATCCAGGTTTATGGGAATTGCCATTTGGTACGACAGCGCGTGAAGTTTTAGAAGACTACGCGGGCGGTATGCGCGATGGATTAAAACTCAAAGCATGGCAACCGGGTGGTGCAGGAACTGACTTCCTGACCAACGATCACCTCGATTTACCGATGGATTTCGAAAATATTGCAAAAGCGGGCAGCCGTTTAGGGACTGCACTGGCAATGGCAGTGGATAACGAAATCAATATGGTTTCTTTAGTGCGTAACTTAGAAACCTTTTTCGCACGTGAATCCTGTGGTTGGTGTACGCCATGCCGTGATGGTTTGCCATGGAGCGTGAAAATTTTACAAGCACTGGAAAAAGGCGAAGGTCAAGAAGGGGATATCGAAACTCTTGAGCAACTTTGCCGTTTCTTAGGTCCAGGTAAAACGTTCTGTGCACACGCACCGGGTGCGGTTGAGCCATTACAAAGCGCCATCAAATATTTCCGTGGAGAGTTCGAAGCGGGTATCTCGAAAAAAGATCTGCGTAACATCGTGCAGATTGCCGGGATCCAACCAAACCTGCTGAAGCAGCGTTGGTAAGCATTTAGCGATTGAGCAACCGCTAAACGAATTTTTAACGAAGAACGTATTTATGTTTAACGCCTGCTAACGCGGGCCTTTGGGAAGCATGCTGACTATGGCTACGATATATGTAGACGGCAAAGAATATGACGTAAACGGGTCAGAAAACCTGTTACAAGCCTGCTTATCGTTGGGGCTAGATATTCCTTATTTTTGCTGGCATCCGGCGCTGGGAAGCGTTGGCGCTTGCCGCCAGTGTGCGGTGAAGCAGTATCAAAACGCAGATGACACTCGTGGTCGCCTCGTAATGTCTTGTATGACACCGGCAACGGAAGGCACTTACATCTCAATCGATGATGAAGAAGCCAAACAATTCCGTGAAAGTGTTGTTGAATGGCTAATGACCAACCACCCACACGACTGCCCAGTCTGTGAGGAAGGGGGTAACTGCCACTTACAAGATATGACGGTCATGACTGGTCATACGATGCGTAAGTATCGTTTTACTAAGCGTACTCACGTTAACCAAGATCTTGGTCCTTTCATTAGTCATGAAATGAACCGCTGTATCGCGTGTTACCGCTGTGTTCGTTATTACAAAGATTATGCGGATGGCACTGATTTAGGTGTGTATGGGGCGCATAACTATGTCTATTTTGGTCGTACTGAAGACGGTACGCTGGAAAGCGAATTTTCTGGCAACCTCGTCGAAGTGTGTCCAACAGGAGTATTCACCGACAAAACTCACTCAGAACGCTACAACCGTAAATGGGATATGCAATTTGCACCGGGTATCTGCCAACAATGCAGTATCGGTTGTAATACCAGCCCAGGTGAGCGTTATGGTGAACTACGCCGTATTGAAAACCGCTATAACGGTTCTGTAAACCATTACTTCCTGTGTGACCGCGGTCGCTTTGGTTATGGTTATGTAAACCGCAAAGACCGTCCTCGCCAAGCACTATTCACTAAAGATGGCGTGCAGCAAGTGATTTCAGCAATTGAAGCGATGCAAAGCGGTGCGCAGATTATCAATCAAGCGAAAAAAGTGATTGGTATCGGGTCTCCGCGTGCGAGCGTTGAAAGTAACTATGCTCTGCGTGCGCTGGTTGGTGCGGAAAACTTCTATTCGGGCATTTCTGCGGACGAGCAACGTCGCTTATCGTTGATGCAAAATATCCTGCAAAATGGTGGCATCTACACCCCAACACTGCGTGAAATCGAAGGTTATGATGCGGTGTTAGTGCTGGGTGAAGATTTAACCCAGACGGGTGCGCGTATGGCGCTGTCTGTTCGCCAAGCCGTGAAGGGCAAAGCCCGTGAAATGGCAGCGGCACAGAAAGTCGCTGACTGGCAAATCGCAGCGATTCAAAACATTGGTCAACACGCCAAGTATCCACTGTTTATCACCAACGTGGATGACACGCGTTTAGATGATGTCGCGGCATACAATTACCGTGCGCCAGTGGCTGACCAAGCGCGTTTCGGTTTTGCGATTGCTAACCTGATCAACGGTGACGCACCAGCGGTGAATGATTTACCGGCTGATGTGAAAGCGAAAGTAGAAACTGTGGCTCAGGCCTTAGCAGGTGCGAAAAAACCTCTGATTATCAGTGGTAGCCATAGCGCTAGTGATGCGATGATTGAAGCCGCAGCGAACGTGGCATTTGCGCTGAAAGCGAAAGGTGCAAACGTCGGTCTGTCTTATGTCGCATCTCATGCAAATAGCTTTGGTCTGGCGATGATGAACGCACTGCCGTTAGAAAACGCCTTTGCTCGCATTGAAGCCAAAGAAGCCGATGTTGCGATTGTGATGGAAAATGACCTTTACCGTCATAGCACCGTGGATGCCGTCAATAGCGCATTAGCGAAATTGAAACACTTAATTGTGGCAGACCACCAGCACACTGACATTATGGATAAAGCGACATTAGTGCTGCCAGCGGCCAGTTTTGCTGAAGCAGATGGTACGCTTATCAACCAAGAAGGTCGTGCTCAACGTTTCTTCCAAGTGTTTGACCCAACTTACTACGATAACAGCATTGTGATGAACGAAAGCTGGCGTTGGATGCATTCACTGCAAACTGAAGCGCAGCAACGTGATGCGGATTGGTCGCAATTAGATCACGTTATTGAAGAGTGTGTGGCTGCACTGCCGCAATTTGCAGGTATCAGAGATACCGCACCAAAAGCCTCTTTCCGCATTCGTGGACAGAAATTGGCGCGTGAACCGCATCGTTACAGCGGTCGTACGGCAATGCTGGCGGACAAATCGGTTCATGAACCGCGTCAACCGCAAGATATCGACTCACCATTTGCGTTCTCAATGGAAGGGAATAACCAACCGAAAGCACCACGTCAGCAAATTCCATTTGCATGGGCACCGGGCTGGAACTCACCACAAGCATGGAACAAGTTCCAAGCGGAAGTGGGTGGACACCTGTTATTTGGTGACCCAGGCGTGCGTTTATTCAATTCCAAAGACAGTAAATTGGCTTACTTCACTGAGATCCCAGCGGCTTACCAAGGCGGTGAATCTCAATGGGTCGTTGCACCTTACTATCATCTATTTGGCAGTGATGAAACATCACAACGTGCCGATGTGATTCAGCAACGTATGCCAGAGCCTTATATCATGTTGAATGCACAAGATGCGGCGACACTGGGCTTAAATGCAGGCGTAAAAGCTGAGTTTAGCCATGCAGGTCAAACGTTTAATCTGCCAGTACGCATCAGCCAGCACCTTGCAGTGGGTCAAATCGGTTTACCTCTTGGTATGCCGGGAATTGCACCTGTTATGGCTGGCGTGTCAGTGAATAATCTGCGGAGGGGCGCATGATGGATTGGATTTCTCCGGCGGTGATGGAAGTCCTGATTTCCATCCTTAAATCGGTTGTCATCTTGCTGGTTGTCGTGACCTGCGGGGCATACATGAGTCTCGGCGAACGCCGTATTCTCGGTTTGTTCCAGAACCGTTACGGTCCTAACCGTGTTGGCCCATTTGGTATGGGGCAGCTGATTGCCGACATGTTCAAAATGCTGTTTAAAGAAGACTGGATCCCAGAGTTTGCGGATAAGAAAATCTTTACGCTGGCGCCAGTTATTGCATTTTGTTCACTGTTTTTAGCATTTGCGATTGTGCCAGTCAGCCCGACTTGGCATGTTGCGGATCTGAACATCGGAATTTTATTCTTCCTGATGATGGCGGGTCTGGCTGTTTACGCGGTGCTATTTGCAGGTTGGTCAAGTAACAACAAATACTCATTATTGGGTGCGATGCGTGCATCCGCTCAAACCGTCAGCTATGAAGTGTTCTTAGGATTGTCATTGATGGGTGTCGTCGCGCAAGCGGGGTCATTCAACTTAATTGACATCGTGAACTCCCAAGCGGGCATGTGGAACGTTATCCCACAATTCTTTGGCTTCATTACGTTTGCGATTGCGGGTGTTGCGGTGTGTCACCGTCACCCATTTGACCAACCCGAAGCGGAACAAGAAATTGCCGACGGTTATCACGTTGAATATTCCGGTATGAAATTCGGTCTGTTCTTCGTGGGTGAATATATCGGTATCGTGACAGTGTCTGCTCTGATTGTGACACTGTTCTTTGGCGGTTGGCATGGTCCATTCTTGCCTGCTTTCCTGTGGTTTGCGATTAAAACAGCATTCTTCATGATGATGTTCATCTTGATCCGTGCATCTTTACCGCGTCCACGTTATGACCAAGTCATGTCTTTCGGTTGGAAAATTTGCCTGCCGTTGACACTGCTTAACCTGCTGGGTACCGCAGCAGTGATTTTATACAACGCTCAGTAAGGGGTGATTGAACCATGACATTAAAAGAGTTATTGGTCGGTTTCGCCACCCAAGTACGCAGTATTTGGATGGTGGGTCTACATGCGTTCGATAAACGGGAAACGCAGATGTACCCAGAAGAGCCGGTTTATCTGCCACCCCGTTACCGTGGACGCATCGTGCTAACGCGCGATCCTGACGGTGAAGAGCGTTGTGTTGCGTGTAACTTATGTGCGGTGGCTTGCCCTGTGGGATGTATCTCACTGCAAAAAGCGGAACATGAAGATGGACGCTGGTATCCAGAATTTTTCCGCGTGAACTTCTCTCGCTGTATTTTCTGTGGTCTGTGTGAAGAGGCTTGCCCAACGACGGCAATCCAATTAACGCCAGACTTTGAAATGGCAGATTGGCGTCGTCAGGATCTGGTTTATGAAAAGAATGACCTGCTGATTTCGGGTCCGGGTAAATATCCTGATTATAACTTTTACCGTAAATCAGGTATGGCGATTGCAGGTAAAGATAAAGGTGAAGCGGATAACGAAGCCAAACCAATCAACGTCAAAGACCTGTTGCCGTAAGGAGCGATATTCATGGAATTTACTTTTTATATCGCCGGTCTGGTTGCTGTTTTAGCAACTTTGAGGGTGATAACCAATACCAATCCAGTGCATGCGCTACTGTATCTGGTGGTTTCTCTGCTGGCACTGTCAATGGTGTTCTTCTCGCTAGGCGCGTATTTCGCGGGTGCGTTGGAGATTATCGTTTACGCAGGCGCCATTATGGTTCTGTTTGTTTTCGTGGTGATGATGTTGAACTTAGGGCGCTCTGTACAAGAGCAAGAGCGCGCTTGGTTAACACCGAAAACGTGGATAGGTCCCGCAGTGCTATCTGCCGTTTTACTGGGCATTTTAGTTTACGGGATCACTAGCCTTTCTCACCAAGATAAAACGGAAGGTGCAATTATCACGGCGAAAGAAGTGGGTATCAGTTTGTTTGGTCCTTACGTCTTAGCGGTTGAATTGGCATCGTTATTGTTGCTCGCAGGTTTGGTTGTTGCATTCCATGTGGGTCGTGACCGTTCAGAAAACAGTGCTGATCTTGTCAGCAACAGCCGTAATGCGGGGGAGAAACAATGATACCTCTTCAACATGGTCTGATTTTAGCGGCAATTATTTTCGTAATGGGACTTAGCTGCCTCGTTATTCGCCGCAACCTGCTTTTCATGCTGATCGGACTGGAAATCATGGTGAACGCAACGGCATTAGCCTTTGTGGTCGCGGGCAGTTTTTGGGGGCAACCAGATGGTCAGATTATGTATATTCTGGCAATCACTCTGGCGGCAGCGGAGGCGAGTATTGGATTGGCGTTGTTACTGCAACTCCATCGTCATCGTCAAAACCTGAACATTGATAAAGTCAGTGAGATGCGCGAATGAACTTACTCTATTTAACGATTCTGTTCCCGCTGTTAGGGTCTGTGCTTCTCGCATTTTCCCGCGGTCGTTGGTCAGAAAATGTATCCGCGATTATCGGCGCAGGCTCAGTGGGTCTCGCCGCTCTAGTTGCATTTTATGCTGGTTCTGAGTTTCTAACTCATGAAGCTGGGTATGTTTATCCACAAATGTTATGGACTTGGATGTCTGTGGGTAATTTCACTATCCCATTTAGCTTATCCCTCGATGGTCTTTCTTTGACCATGTTAGGTGTGGTAACGGGTGTGGGCTTCCTTATTCATGTGTATGCCTCTTGGTATATGCGTGGCGAGGAAGGTTACTCACGTTTCTTCACTTACACTAACCTGTTTATCGCGAGCATGGTGGTATTAGTGCTGGCCGATAACATGATGCTGATGTATCTCGGTTGGGAAGGGGTAGGGCTGTGCAGTTATCTGTTGATTGGTTTCTATTACACCAACCCAGAAAATGGCAAAGCAGCGATGAAAGCCTTCTTCGTGACCCGTATCGGTGATGTGTTCTTGGCTATCGGCATGTTTATCCTGTACAACGAACTGGGCACATTAAACTTCAGCGAAATGGCGCAACGTGCAACTCAGCTGTCACCAGAAGGCTTATCCATGCTGAACTGGGCAACGCTGATGTTACTGGGTGGTGCTGTGGGTAAATCGGCTCAGTTACCATTACAAACATGGTTAGCCGATGCAATGGCAGGTCCAACACCAGTTTCTGCATTAATCCACGCCGCAACCATGGTAACGGCAGGTGTGTACTTAATCGCACGTACTCATGGGTTATTCCTGTTAACGCCAGACATTCTGCATTTAGTGGGTGTCATAGGCGCAGTAACGTTACTGTTTGCAGGCTTTGCTGCACTGGTACAAACGGATATCAAACGTGTTCTTGCTTACTCCACCATGAGCCAGATTGGTTACATGTTCTTGGCGCTGGGTGTTCAAGCATGGGATGCGGCAATTTTCCACTTAATGACACACGCCTTCTTCAAAGCGTTACTGTTCCTGTCCGCAGGTTCGGTGATCATCGCGTGTCACCACGAGCAAAACATCTTCAAGATGGGTGGGCTGCGTAAGCAAATTCCATTCGTTTATATTGTAATGTTAATCGGTGGTAGTGCATTGGCAGCGTTGCCGCTGTTTACCTCTGGTTTCTACAGTAAAGATGCCATCTTGTGGGGCGCGAAAGTGGATGGACAAACTGTGCTGTTATGGGCAGGTATCATCGGTGCTCTGATGACCGCTATTTATACCTTCCGTATGATTTTCATCGTGTTTCATGGTGAAGCAAAAATCAAAGCGCATAAAGTTAAAGGCATCACTCACACCGTACCACTGGCTATTTTGGCTATCCTCGCGACCTTTGTGGGTGCGATGATCCATCAGCCATTAGAGGGCGTTTTCCCTGCAAAACCAATGGAAGCTGGAGACGGTAAACTGTTTATCGAAGCTATCTCGGGTGGTTTTGCTATCGCTGGTCTGCTGATTGCGACGTTCCTCTACCTGTTTAGACGTTCTATCGTTGATGCGATTGCTAAGACAGCGATTGGTCGTTTCTTCTCAACGTGGTGGTATCACGCATGGGGCTTCGACTGGCTGTATGACGTTATCTTTGTGAAACCATTCAAAGGTATCGCATGGTTGCTCGAAAGCGATCCGATTAACTCACTGATGAATATCCCTGCACATCTTTCACGTTGGGCAAATAAAGGGCTAGCAGTGAGTGAAAACGGTCAGATCCGTTGGTATGTTGCCTCTCTGGGGCTGGGTGCAGTGCTGATTCTTGCTCTGCTGCTTTTGGTTTAATTAAGGGACACATTGCGCCATGCAATTATATTGGCTAATACTTATTCCCTTTATCGGTGCCCTGCTAAGCTGGCAGGCTGACCGATTCAGTCACCGCGCACCTCGTTGGGTTGCGCTGGGGACAATGGGAACGACGCTGATCCTCGCAGTACTATTTTGGCTGCAAGGGGACTATTCGCTGGTAAACCCACAAGGTATTCCAGAGTGGCAGAATACATACTCAACTGAGTGGATCCCTGCGCTGGGTATCAACTTCTCGCTAGCGGTGGATGGGTTATCTCTACTAATGGTGGTATTAACGGCCATTATGGGGGCGTTCTCCATCCTCAGTTCGTGGAGCGAACAGCAAGAAAACCAAGGTGCTTATCACTTTAACCTGCTATGGATTATTGCGGGTGTGATGGGGATCTTTACTGCGGTTGACCTGTTCTTATTCTTCTTCTTCTGGGAGATGATGCTGATTCCGATGTACTTCCTGATTGCGAATTGGGGACACAAAGGTTCAGGTAACCGTCAGCATGTGAATGCCGCGACAAAATTCTTTATCTATACACAAGTCAGCGGTTTGATCATGCTGGTGTCGATTATTGGCTTAGTTATCGTTCACTTTATTGAGTCCGGTGAGCTGACATTCGACTATAACTTGTTACTGGGTACGGAAAGCGCGCTGTCTGGAACGACTAGCTTCTTACTGATGCTGGGCTTCTTTATTGCTTTCGCCGTCAAAATGCCATTAGTGCCATTCCATGGGTGGATGGCAGATACCCAAGAACAATCGCCAACTGCGGGTTCCGTGGATATCTCCGGTATCATGCTGAAAACAGCGGCATATGGCTTATTACGCTTTACGTTACCTCTGTTCCCAGAAGCGTCACTGCAATTTACACCTGTGGCGATGACACTGGGTGTTATCAGTATCTTCTACGGTGCATGGTTAGCGTTTAAACAGACAGATATTAAGCGTTTAGCGGCGTACAGTAGCTTATCTCATATGGGATTTGTCACTGTGGCTATCTACGCAGGATCAACGCTGGCGTATCAAGGCGCTGTGGTCCAAATGATCACAAACGGTCTGTCCGGTGCAGCGCTGATTATTATCAGTGGTCAGCTTTACGAGCGTACTCAAACGCGTGATATGCGCATGATGGGTGGGTTATGGAAGCGCATCAAATGGTTACCGGGTTTATCCTTGTTCTTTGCAGCAGCAACGTTAGGTATGCCAGGCACAGGTAACTTTATCGGTGAATTCATGATCTTCTTCGGTAGCTTCAGCCAATTCACATTAGTGACCTGCATTATGGTATTTGGTGTGGTGTTTGCCTCTATCTATGCACTATGGATGATGCAGCAGACTTACTACGGAACGCCGAAATCAGACACTGAACTGAAAGGGCTAACCGCCCGTGAGTTTGGTGTTCTACTGGTTCTGGCGGCTTTATTGGTTATCATTGGTTTCTACCCTCAGCCTATCTTGGATACATCAGCGGGCTCGATGGAAACACTGCATAACCTGTATTCTGCTTCACTTTCAACACAAGGGTAGTAATTCGCCATGACAATAACACCTTTAGAATTGTTAGCAATGCTGCCGTTGATCCTCGTTGGATTAACTGCAGTGATTGTGATGCTGTCAATTGCGTGGCGGCGCGATCATTTAACCAGTGCCGCGATAACAGTGGTTGGCTTTCTTTTAACGCTAGTTTCACTGATTTGGGTTTACGGTTATACCTTTCCGACAGAGCTAGGCGAAGAAACACTCCTACCAAGAGCAGTGACTTCACTGCTGTTAGTTGATGGTTTTGCACTGTTCTACTCAGGATTGGTTCTGATCGCGGGTATGGGTACGGCTATCTTTGCTTATCATTGGTTAGAAGGTTTTAATGATAACAAAGAAGAGTTTTACTTATTACTGACCATTGCAGTAACCGGTGGAGTGTTACTGGGGATGTCGAACCATATGGCGTCGATGTTTATCGGTATTGAATTGATCTCTATCCCACTGTTCGGTTTAGTGGCTTATACCTTCGAACGTAGTCGCACTTTAGAAGCGGGTATCAAGTACATGGTGTTATCCGCAGCAGCCTCTTCATTCCTGCTGTTCGGTATCGCTTTGTTATACGCAGAATCAGGCAGCTTAAGCTTTAGCGTCGTCGGTCAAAGTTTAGCGAATAGCAGTGTTCATGCTCCGCTGATTTTAGTTGGTTTAGGAATGATGATTGTGGGCTTTGGCTTTAAATTATCGCTGTTCCCATTCCAATTATGGACACCTGATGTTTACCAAGGTGCGCCAGCACCGGTTGCAGCTTTCTTAGCAACGGGCAGTAAAATCGCTATTTTTGCCGTATTGGTTCGTATCTTCTTAGAAGCACCAATCGCCCATACAGATGGACTGGCGCAAACCGACACATTATTAGTGGTTGTCGGTGTGATTGCAGTCGCTTCGATTCTGTTTGGTAACTTATTAGCACTAACTCAGAAGAGCGCAAAACGTTTACTCGGTTATTCATCCATCGCACATATGGGTTACCTATTGGTGACATTAGTGGCAATGCGTGTTGATGCTCAATTAGCACAAGTCACTATTGCTATCTATCTGGTGAGCTACTTACTGGCAAGTTTGGGGGCATTTGGTGTGGTCAGCGTGATTTCAAGCCCATACCGTGGTGATGACCAAGATGATTTTAGTGCGTTCCGTGGTTTATTCTGGCATAAGCCGGTATTAGCGTTGGTCATGACGGTAATGCTGTTATCTCTGGCGGGTATTCCAATCACACTCGGATTCATCGGTAAGTTTTACGCGATTCTTTCTGTGGTTTATGCGGAACTGTGGTGGTTAACGGGTGCTATCGTGGTAGGTAGTGCATTAGGGTTATTCTACTATCTGCGCTTTATGGCGAGCTTATATAGCCGTGATGCAGAGCATGCAGATCGTTATACTGGCCCAGAAAAAATGACATTAGGCACAGTGTTTGCTGCTGTGTGTGCAATTGCGGTGATTGTGTTTGGTCTGTGGCCACAACCGATTATTAATATTGCAACATTAACAATGGCGGCAGTGAACTAAGTTCTTATCTGCTTCAAGTAAAAGCCCCGTTACTTTACAGTAACGAGGCTTTTTTTAATCCGGTAATTGCCGTTGATATTGGTATTCAATGTCATTTAAATAGGTCATGAACATTTGACTCATGGTTTTAATATGTTCAAGATTTAGGCACTCTTCAGATATCTTTTCACTCATAAAACCACACCAAGATTCCCAATAGGATTTTAAAGCGCCAGTCTGTGTGATAATGGTTTGTTTGTGGCTCTCAATTTGGCTAATATCATTGGCATAGCTTATGATTTGGGAGATCCGAAATATATTATTATCAATCGTATTGATTTCTTCACGTGCTTCAATAATTTGGTCACTAACATAGATTCTGACATCCACAAGTTGGGAAAACTCAAGCCCATCATCAACCATAGTGAGTAGGTTACGTATATAACTAATAGCGGCTTTTAAAATATCTTTTTTATTGGGTTGAATATCAATAGAATCAATTAGCTCTTTACCCTGAAAATACTTATCGAAGAAGTCTGTAATTCTATGCTTTAAGATAATCTCTTCTGCTGCAAGAATAATCGAAAGATGATTGTTTAATTCATTAATTTTTGATTGTTTTCCATTTTTAGAATTAACCAAAAATTCTTTTTGTTTCAGATATTGAGAATGTTTCAATTTATTAGGTTCATTTAAATGGAATACTAGTAGTGATTCTAGAGCATAGCGGGTTTTTGCAATAAGCTTTTCCAACTCTGATTTAATATCTAATAAGTCATCAATAAAGCCAGTCATGACTATCTTCCGTCTAATGTCTGAGTAGTCATCATTATTGTCCTCTAATGTAAGTAACTCATAGGCATCATTCTTTATAATGTAATTTAGTTTTATTTTCAGAATAGGGACTGAATTGCGAATGAGTTCATTAAGCCTTTCAACTTTAGCAGCAATTTTTTGAATTCGACCATAGATGATATAATCATAATTGAGAATATTTTTATTGAAAGAGCTAATACTATTTGAAATACACCTTAATTGATAAATATCAATGGAGGGTAACATAGGTAAATCAAGATTACCATGCATATTAACGCCTTTTATTGTGAATTTTTTTCACTGATTTGTAGCTCGTCAAATAGCTTAATCAAATGAATTGAATAGTCTTGAATAGCGGACCAAGACATGATGATACGTTTGAATTGCGTGATAAATTGGATCAGTTTTTCTGCATTATTTATCCTTGCAAATATATCAATAGATTGTTTGATTTCTGTGAGGATCACCAGCCACATATAATCTAAATGGTCAATTGCGAGACGAGCATCTTTAAATAAGCCATCAATTTTCTGTAAATTAATTTGGATATCGAAAATGGTTTTTTGTAATAACTGCTCTTGATGCAATTTATGGTTTATTTCTTCAATCTCTTTAATCAGCATATTTTTTCGATGACGAATATTTTCTGCTTTTGAACCAAAAATACTGCCTGTGATGATTAAACCTATAATGCCGCCTGCAAGTCCTGTAAAGCAGAGTTTGACAAAGTGGCTATATTCTTGCTCGAGTTGGTGCAGTTCATTTTTCTTAAAAGTAATCAATTCTTTTAAGAATGACTCATTATTACTTGGATCCTCTTTAGATTCTAATTGTTGATATAGTCCTTTTAAAGTGAAAAGTAATGATTCTACATGGGTATAGTCTGAAAGATATCCACCAGTAATATAGGCGCGAAAATCAGAGACTGTATTTTTAATATGAATGGTTTTAATTGACTGTTGTTTTATATCTCCTTTAATTAAATGTAAAATACTTAAAAGTTCAGTGGCAATTTGTTGGTCATCATTTTGATAAGTAATCTGACTTAAACTTTCTTCAGATAAATCCTCTAAGGTATCAGAAATTTTTTTAATAATCGGCATGTGATTAATATATTCAAGAACTTGACCGCCAGTTTGCATGATATTTCGACTTGTTAGCGATAAATCGACGGATTGTTCTTTAACTTTCAATTCGACATTATTCCAGGAATTAGCATGCTTGCGAATATCAATGATGATATCCATTAGTTCAATTGCAGGAAGTGATGCGCTATTTTCATCATTAATGCCAAACCATTTTAAGATGTCACTGTCTTTTACCGGAAGTGCCAATGCGAATTGAACATGCCGATGAATACTGATGAGGTCTTCAAGGGTGAATATACCCGCTGATCTTGCGGATAGAGAATCTTGATTGGTTAATAATGCGAGAGTTGCGTCACCAATACTTTCCTTTTCAATGATTCTGTCATAATTAAACTGAGTATTCATTGTGGATTTCCAATTAATTGAATGAAGATAGAATGATAAAATTAGAAAACTAATTATCTTTTCACTTATATGACGATTTGTTTTTTGAATATTTCATTGTTAATAGTTGTAATTTTCTAATCATAATGAGTTTTTAATGGTCATGATCAGGAGGATTTACTCTTTCAAGTTTATAGTTCATAACCTACTAGAAACGTAGAGCTTACGTTGATATTAAAAAATGAAAATCCTCGCTAAAAAATAACTCCTTGGTTGTAGTTTTTAATATTTAACAATTAATCTAGTTACCGTTATTCAGACAGGTAAAAATGCGAATCATGTAAAAAAATAGATTTCTATATTCAAATTAAAAGTACTGAAATAGAAAGTCTATCCTCTAAAAAAAGATAAGAATAAAAATAATTTATAATATAAATTATTGCTATTTTATATTTTCTATCTGTTTCTGAGATTTTCATTTAAAGTGAGATAGCGAGAAAAAAGCTTACTTAACATTTTGATAATCAATAATTTTTGTGATCTTAAATGACTTGCAAAGTATCACTTTCGCTCTCTTTGTGGCTGTTTTTTGAACGGATTATGTCATTAATAATGAATGTGTTAATAAATTACATTGCGATATATAATAATTATAAGTAAATCGATGTCGTTGTGATGTAGCAGTGGGAATCTAAAGTGACAAAAACAAAAATTGATAAATTATTAACTGAAATTCTGAATCATTTGTCGACATTAGTACTTAATCCTCACGAATATACCCGTTTAGTGTGGCAAATGGACACGAAAGAGGTATTCCCAGGGTTAGCATGGTTATCAGCCCAAGATAGCTATCCTCAGTTTTATTGGTATCATCGTACCGGTTCCGAAGAGTGCAGTGCTCTGGGGACGGTAAGATCGTTTAATTCCATTACTGATGCCGAACAATTTATCGCTGAACATGCAGAAATGCCGGATATGCGATTATGGGGTTTGAATGGTTGGAACGCAGTGGGTGAAGGGATTAGCGATGCGCTTAAACGGGAATCCGCATTCTATTTTTTACCTCGCTTAGAAATATTTCGTTTACGTTCCGCCGTTACGGTGACATTAAACATCGACGGTGCTGAAGACATAACGCATGCAATGGCATTTTTACAGCAGCTGAAATCAACATCGAATACGTTGTCTATACTATCAACTGAGATTATTGGGCAGCAACATATCCCCGATCATGATGAATGGTGTGAGCGATTAACTGGCGCTATCCAAGATATGCGCGCAGGTAAAATGGAAAAAGTCGTGATGGCGAGGGAAACGAAATTATCGTTAACCCAGCCTATTACTGTCGCTGAATTTTTATCCGCCAGCCAAAAGGTCAATCATCATTGCTACCATTTCATGATGGCCTTTAGTGCTCACTCAGGGTTTATGTCATCGACGCCAGAACGCCTTTATTTGCGCCAAGGAACTCAACTTAACTCAGAAGCATTAGCCGGAACCGTCGCAAATCATACTGATGATGTGATTGCGGCTGAAAATGCTAAGTGGTTAATGGAAGACAGTAAAAACCAACATGAAAATTTGGTGGTGGTTGATGATATTTGCCAACAGCTACAAGGTGCAGTTACAGGTATTGACGTTTCATCTGCAAAAGTTATCCGCCTTCGAAAAATCCAGCATTTGTATCGCTCTATCGCGGCGACATTATTAACGCCTTCGGATAGCGACTGTTTACAACGTTTACAACCAACGGCTGCGGTCTGTGGTTTACCTCGCTCAGTGGCACGTGAGTTTTTAGCTCAGCATGAACCGTTTTCTCGAGGATGGTATGCGGGAACGGGAGGTTTTGTCAGCTTGAATCGAAGTGAATTTGCGGTTTCGCTGCGTTGTGCTCAAATTGATAATAGACAAATTTCGCTCTATTCAGGCGCGGGGATTGTGAGAGATTCAGATCCTGAACAAGAATGGGAAGAAATTGAAAACAAAGCTGCTGGGCTAAAGTCCTTACTCAAAACACACTAAAAACCCTATAGCTAAAATGGTTATTTCTTTTTTATTTTCAATTAGTTCATGAAAAATTGTTCTGAGATCAAGAAATTTTTCTTAATCCTATTACACTCAGCATCATGAATAATTTACCGAGCACATTATGTCTAATTCAGCATTTAATCTCCGTTGGGCTGAGGTAATTATTGAGGCGCTCGCCCGTCACGGAATGAAAAATATCTGTATTGCACCAGGATCTCGTTCCACACCATTGACATTGGCAGCGATCAATAACACGAAACTTCATTGCCATACGCACTTTGACGAGCGCGGATTAGGGCACCTTGCGCTAGGGCTTGCGAAGGCGAGTAGCGAGCCTGTTGGCGTTATTGTGACTTCAGGGACTGCGGTAGCCAATCTCTATCCGTCTCTCATTGAAGCTGGATTAACAGGGGAAAAAGTTATTTTTCTCACCGCCGATAGACCGCCTGAGTTGATTGATTGCGGGGCGAATCAGGCTATTCGCCAAACTCATATTTTTGCGAGTCATCCTTTCGAAAATTTAATGTTGCCAAGACCAACCCGTGATATTTCCGCAAAATGGCTGGTTTCTGCGATTGATAATGGGATGAATCAGTTGCGACATGGTGCATTCCATGTGAATTGCCCTTTTGCTGAGCCATTGTACGGAGAAACAGAAGGCGATACTGACTGGCAGGCAAGTTTAGGTGATTGGTGGCAATCATCCCATCCATGGTTGATTGAGCCATTGACCCATACTGTAGCTCTGGTTGCTGATTGGTATTTCTGGCGTCAGAAAAAAGGCGTGGTAGTCGCTGGGCGTATGAGCAGCAGTGATGGCGAGCTCGTGGCTAAATGGGCTGCCGAATTGGGGTGGCCACTTATTGGTGACGTACTTTCTCAAACCGGGCAGCCTTACCCTTGTGCTGATTTATGGTTACTGCACCCGAACGCTAAGGCTTGGCTAGATGAGGCTGAATTAGTGGTGCAATTTGGTTCAAGCCTGACTGGAAAACGCGCATTGCAATGGCAAAGTCAATGTCATCCCCAAGAGTATTGGATAGTGGATTCAATACCGGGACGTTTAGACCCAGCCAATCATCAGGGGCGCAAGCTCACGTGCAGCATTAAAGGATGGTTGGAACAACACCCAACTCAGCCACGTAGCCCATGGTGTGCAGATCTTGCTGATTTAGCGAATCGTACTTCACAACATATTGAAATACAGTTGAAAAACCAATTTTCAGAAGCTGCTGTCGCGCATCAATTGCCCGATCTTCTTCCTCCTCGTGGGCAACTTTTTGTGGGGAACAGTTTAATTGTTCGTTTAATTGATGCCTTCGCCCAGTTACCGGCAGGATATCCTGTGTTCAGTAACCGTGGCGCAAGTGGTATTGATGGGCTGATCTCAACGATGGCAGGGGTGCAACGCGCTACCGCTAAACCGACATTAGGTATCGTTGGTGACATTTCAGCGCTGTATGACCTAAATAGTTTAGCGTTATTACGTGAGCCTTCTGCACCGAGCGTCTTGATTATCGTGAATAATAATGGTGGGCAAATATTCTCCATGTTGCCAACGTCACCTGAGGCTCGACAAAATTATTACTGCATGCCTCAAAATGTGAGTTTTGCTGGAGCTGCGATGATGTTTGGTCTGCAATATTGCGCCCCGACAGATTGGACAAGCTTAAAAGAGACGCTTGATGAATTTTGGCATAACCAGCACGGAACGCTGCTTGTTGAGCTGGTGGTTGACGGTGATGAAGGGGCTCGCACTCTGAAAAAATTACTGCAAGAAGTGGAAAGTTTGCCGTGTTAGCCGCGCACTGTTATCCCAGCCAAGAAAAAAATGACCAAACATCTTGGTTAGTGTTTCTACATGGGTTGCTGGGAAGTGCGGATGACTGGTCATCCATTGTGGAGGCTTGCCCTAATTACCCCCGTTTAGTCGTTGATTTACCGGGGCATGGTGACTCGTGTCACATTACTTGCCAAGGTTTTAGTGATTTTAATCAGCAATTGTCTCGCTTGCTGGAGCAGTACGCCGTTCAACGGTTTGTTTTAGTTGGTTATTCACTCGGTGCTCGTTTGGCGATGCATTTTGCCTGCTTTGCAAATCATAAAGGATTACAAGGCTTGGTGATTGAAGGTGGGAATGTGGGTCTACAGGATGTACAAGAACGCCAAGCTCGTGAGAGTCATGATCATCAATGGGCGGAACGTTTTCGCCACCAACCTATTGAGCGAGTACTGAATGACTGGTATCAGCAAGCCGTTTTTGCCGATCTTACCGACGAACAACGTGCTAATTTGGTTGCATTACGCGCCCTGAATAATCCCTTAGCCGTAGCGGATATGTTGGAAAATACCTCATTATCCAAACAGCCGTTTTTAGTCGAACCCTTGATGCATTTATCGGTCCCTTACTGCTATTTTTGCGGTGAAAAGGACCAAAAATTTCGAAGCGTTTCGCAACAATATGCATTGCCGTTTACGCTAATTAAGAATGCAGGGCATAATGCGCATCGGGAAAACCCCCAACATTATGTGATTGCACTTCACCATTTTTTATCACACTGTGGTTAAAGGAACTTGATAATGATTTATCCAAGCGAAGAAAAATTGTACGCACCGATTGAGTGGCAAGATTGCTCAGAAGGTTTTGAAGATATTCGATATCATAAATCCCCTGAAGGGATTGCTAAAATCACCATTAATCGCCCTGAAGTGCGTAATGCGTTCCGTCCACAGACCGTAAAAGAGATGATCCAAGCATTGTCTGATGCGCGTTATGATGACCATGTTGGCACAATTATCCTCACTGGCGAAGGCGAAAAAGCCTTCTGCGCAGGCGGTGACCAAAAAATCCGGGGTGACTACGGCGGCTACCGTGATGAAAGCGGCACACACCATTTGAACGTATTAGATTTCCAACGTCAAATTCGTACTTGTCCGAAACCTGTGGTAGCAATGGTTGCGGGTTTCTCTATCGGTGGCGGTCATGTTTTACACATGATGTGTGACTTAACTATCGCGGCTGATAACGCTATTTTTGGTCAAACAGGTCCAAAAGTAGGCTCATTTGATGGCGGTTGGGGCGCATCTTATATGGCGCGTATTGTCGGTCAAAAGAAAGCACGTGAAATTTGGTTCTTATGTCGCCAATACAATGCACAAGAAGCCTTAGATATGGGACTGGTCAATACCGTTGTTCCTTATGCTGATCTCGAAAAAGAAACTGTGCGTTGGTGTCGTGAAATGTTGGAAAACAGCCCAATGGCATTACGTTGCCTGAAAGCTGCCTTGAATGCTGACTGTGATGGTCAAGCCGGTCTGCAAGAATTAGCAGGTAACGCGACTATGCTGTTCTATATGACGGATGAAGGTCAAGAAGGTCGTAACGCATTCAACGAAAAACGTGCTCCAGATTTCTCTAAATATAAGCGTAATCCATAATGAGAAAAGCCAAACTTTACTCGTTCAGCCTGCCCATGGAGGCAGGCGTTATCCTTCGCTATCAACGACTGAAAACTCGAGATGGGTTATTAGTGTGTTTACAAGATGGGGATAGCGAAGGTTGGGGGGAAATTTCTCCTTTACCTGAATTTAGCCGTGAAACATTGGAGGAAGCAACTGCTGAAACCATCGCATGGCTAAATGGATGGGTGAATGAAGGCACAATGACGTCAAGCCATTTACCTTCTGTCGCCTTTGGCTGTAGCTGCGCGTTAGCGGAATTAACGGGCGAACTTCCTCAACAAGCCGACTATCGTAAAGCGCCGTTATGTAGCGGTGACCCTGACGATCTAATCCTCAGCCTTGATGCCATGGAAGGGGAAAAGGTGGCTAAAGTGAAGGTGGGGCTCTATGAAGCTGTACGTGATGGTATGGTGGCTAACTTGTTATTGGAAGCCGTTCCTGAACTCAAATTGCGTTTAGATGCTAATCGCAGTTGGACTCGGGCAAAAGCGGATGGCTTCGCCAAATATGTGAATCCTGATTACCGTAGTAGGATTGCTTTTCTTGAAGAACCCTGCAAAACCCGAGAGGAGTCTTTGCAATTTTCTGCGGATACCGGCATTGCCATTGCATGGGATGAAAGTGTACGAGAAGACGGTTTTAAAGTGGAAGCACAAGCGGGTGTTGCTGCGATCATCATTAAACCAACACTAACTGGCAGTTTGAGTTATTGTCGTTGTTTAGTGGAGCAAGCGCATCAGTTAGGTATGCAGGCCGTCATTAGCTCGTCCATTGAATCCAGCTTTGGTTTAACTCAGTTAGCGCGCATCGCAAATTGGCTGACGCCTGATACCATTCCGGGGTTAGACACTGTTTCACTGATCCAATCTCAGTTGATTCGACCATGGCCTGGGTGCCAAATTCCTGTTCAACAGTTAGATGAACTGACGGTTGTATGGCAGAGTTAACCCCATCTACTGTAACAGAATCCACGATTACACCATTCACTGACTGGCCTTGGCAGCACTGGGCCAGTCTTCAGCCAAATGCAACGGCATTACTGACTGACACTGAATCAGTCTCGTGGCATGAGTTAAACCAACATATTGCTGATTTAGTGACTTACTTTGCCATGCAAGGGGTGAGCGAAGGGCAATGTGTGGCGTTACGTGGTAAAAATTCGGTAGATTTGTTACTCAGCCAGCTAGCACTGATCGCTTGCGGGGTGAGGGTGTTACCACTTAATCCCCGTCTTCCTGAGCGGTTGTTAAATGACTTACTTCCGCATCTTGATATTAGCGCAGTGATTGATTTTACGAATGAGCACAATGTGTTATCGGATTATCGGCACTTGGATTATCAACTGCATGCTCATTTTACTGAGTATGATGATTTTCCTTCTATTTGTTTTCAGAATACCTATAAACAACCTGCAACGTTAATTTTAACCTCTGGCTCGACAGGGTTACCTAAAGCGGCCGTTCACAGTGTTTCAGCTCATCTCAATAGCGCAGCAGGTGTCCTTGATGCCATGAATTATCAACAAGATGATTGTTGGTTACTTTCATTGCCATTATTTCATGTTTCTGGTCAAGGCATTGTGTGGCGCTGGTTATTCAGAGGGGCAAAAATTGCCGTACGTTCAACACCATTATCCGAAGCGTTACAAGGTGTGAGTCATGCATCATTAGTGCCGACACAATTATGGCGATTGCTGAATGATACAATGCCTGAGCAAGTCGCATTAAAAGAAGTTCTACTTGGTGGGGCAATGATCCCAACGACATTAACTGAACTGGCTGCTTCGCATGGCATTGTCTGCTGGAGTGGCTATGGCATGACAGAAATGGCGTCAACGGTTTGCGCGAAACGCGCGGATGGTAAAAAAGGGGTTGGCTTACCACTTAAAGGTAAGCAAGTTCGCCTTGTGGATGAGGAAATCCAAATCCAGTCAGATAGTCAATCATTAGGATATTGGTTTGACGGGCAACTGCATCCCCTAAAACGGGTTGATGGCTGGTTTAAAACGAATGACAAAGGCGCATTCATAGAGGGTGAATATCAGATTTTAGGGCGTCTAGATAATCTGTTTATCAGTGGTGGAGAATGTGTCCAGCCTGAAGATATTGAGGCAGTCATTAATGGGTATCCTGATGTACACCAAAGCTTTATTATTCCGGTTGATGATGTGCAATTTGGACAACGACCTGTTGCGGTGATTGAAGCTGATGAATCAACTGACTTAAACATGCTGGCGGATTGGCTAAAAGATAAATTAGCACCCTACCAGTTTCCGATGGCATTTTACCGTTTAGACCCTGACTTGAAAGCGGGGGGAATTAAAGTGTCTCGCCAGCAAGTTAAGCGGTGGGTTTTGGCTCAACGTACCGTATGAAAAAATAAAGCGCTAGAGAATTCTAGCGCTTGGTATGTTTAAAACACAAGATTATTTCAGTGCATTCAACGCTTTTTCAACCCCAGCACCATATTCAGGGTGCACTTTCTTAAACAGGTCAATTTGACGTTTTTGTGTCTCTTCTGATGCTTCAATCAACTCACCAGCTAAACGTTGGAACATACGCTGATGTTCCGCATCATCCAGTAATTCATACAGAGCACGCGGTTGGCTGAAGTAATCTTCGTCTTCGCGATGATTCCAATGATCGGCTGCCCCTTCAATGGATAATGGGGGTTCGCTGTAATCTGGCTGCTCTTGGAACATTCCTGCGCTGTTTGGCTCGTAAGTGACGGTATTACCGCTATTTCCATCCACACGCATTGCACCATCACGATGATAATTGTGGAATGGGCAACGTGGTGCGTTAACTGGGATCTGATAGTGGTTGATACCTAAACGGTAACGCTGAGTATCCCCGTAAGAGAATAGGCGACCTTGCAACATTTTATCTGGGGAGAAACCGATCCCCGGAACGATGTTTGCTGGGCTAAATGCCGCTTGTTCTACATCAGAGAAATAGTTGTCTGGGTTGCGGTTCAATTCAAAATAACCCACATCAATTAATGGGTAATCTTTATGTGGCCAAACTTTGGTTAAATCGAATGGATTATAAGGTACGGTAGATGCCTCTTTTTCCGGCATGATCTGAATTTGTAAGTTCCAGCGAGGGTAGTCACCACGTTGGATTGATTCAAATAGGTCACGCTGAGAACTTTCGCGATCTTTACCAATTAATGCTTCAGCTTCGTCGTCCATCAGGTTTTCGATGCCTTGTTGGCTGCGGAAATGGAATTTTACCCAGAAGCGTTCATTGTTAGCGTTAATAAAGCTATAGGTGTGGCTACCAAAGCCGTGCATGAAGCGATAGCTTCTTGGCAGTCCACGGTCACTGACATCAATGGTTAACTGATGAAGAGACTCGGGTAAATGAGAGAAAAAGTCCCATTTGTACGCCATACTGCGCATGTTGGTATAAGGGCAGCGTTTTACCACATGGTTTAAATCAGGGAATTTTAGTGGATCGCGTAAGTAGAAGACTGGGGTGTTGTTACCGACCATATCCCAGTTACCTTCTTCGGTATAAAACTTCATCGCGAAGCCACGAATATCACGCTCTGCATCGGCAGCGCCGCGCTCACCAGCAACGGTAGAGAAACGAATAAACAGATCCGTTTTCTTACCGATCTCGCTAAATAATTTAGCGCGAGTATAGCGAGTAATGTCATGGGTTACCGTAAAAGTACCGAATGCACCTGAACCTTTGGCGTGCATACGACGCTCAGGGATCACTTCACGGTCAAAGTGGGCGAGCTTTTCCAAAAACCACACATCTTGCAATAACATCGGACCACGCTTACCTGCAGTCATCACGTTATTGTTATCCACAACAGGTGCACCTGAAGCGGTAGTTAGACCTCTTTTTTTCATCACAATACTCCCAAGCTATTAGATTTATAGACTACACAAAAGTAACTAACTGGATGAATATTTGTAGAATATCACTTCATCTCTATAATAAACTTGATGAAGAGTATAATAAGCAAAGAATTAATTAGCTAATCGCTCTGACCAATCACTGTAATCATAGTCCGAGGTTTTATCAGAAAAAGGCGGGCGAGATTGAAGTAAACTACTGATCAATTTCACTTATTGTGCGTTACAAGGTGTTCTAACGTAAATTTAAGCAAAAAAGACTGAGTGTGGGCAGTAAATCACGTAACATCGTCACGATACTTCAATTTTTAATAATAAAGGAAATAATGATGCGCAAAGTTCTTTTAGCTGTTGCAGCGACCTCTGCATTTTACATGGGTGCTGCTCAAGCCATTTCTGCTGATTTCAGCGCGGGTGAACATTTTACAGAATTAAGTGCTGGTTTAGGAACTCAAGGTTCAGGTTTAGCCTTTAATGGCTCTTGGGCGCGCAGTGACCACAATGGTGAGTTAGGTAGCCTAGGGGCAACTTTCGGTCTGCCATTAGGACCATTCAATGCCTATGTCGGTGGTAAAGCACTCTATTTATCTCCTGAAGATGGTTCCAATGGTGCGGCTGCAGCGTTAGGCGGTGGTTTAAGCTGGCAAGCTCTGCCATCTTTAAGTTTCTATGGTGAAGCGTACGGCGCACCAGAATCACTGACTTCAGGTAGCAAATCCTACATGGAAGCGAAAGCTGGTGCTCGTTACACCGTATTTAAACCACTTTCAGTGGATGCAGGTTACCGCCTGATTGAAATGAAAGGTGCACATGATGATCGTAATGAGAAGTTAGCAGACGGGTGGTATGTAGGTGCCGGCCTGTCCTTTTAATTTTTCTTCATACTTCACGTTGTAGCGTTGTTGGCTGCTCTTGCTAACCCTAGTCACATACTTGTGTATGCTCCTAGGGATTAGCGCGTTTGCCGCCTAGCTACAACATGAACTATTTTGAAAAATAGATTGAGACATTTTTTTAAAAGCTTAAAAAGCAAAACACCCCATATTGGGGTGTTTTTTTATGAGTGAAATTTTGTGGGGATTAACCAACATTCGGTAGGAAGCCGGCCACGATGGCGAATTGGATAGCGATGACCGCAATACCGCAGAGCAGAACTAAACCTAAAATTGGTGTGCCACCTTTGACGCGATAAACTCCTTTGGCCTCTAATTTACGAACTCGTATCGTTAACAGTGCTGGGATGATTAATGCGAGGACAGATAATGCGACTGCGGCGTAAGTTAATGCCTGTACAAAGCTGCTGAAGAATAGTGCTGCGAGTAACGGCGGTACAAATGTTAATAGCGTCGTTTGCGCGCGACCAGCAAAGTTATTACTACGCTTAAACAAATCTGCAAGGTAATCAAATAAGCCCAACGCAACGCCTAAGAATGAAGTCGCTAATGCTAAGTCCATAAACAGTGCAACAGCCATGTTCACTCGAGGAGTCGCGACGACATCACGGATTGCCGTTAATAGCCCATTTAATCCGGAAGATTGTGCCAAGATACCCATAAAAGTATCGGATGGGATAGCACCAAGGGTTGCAATTTGCCATAAAATGTAGGCGACGAGCGGGATCGCACTCCCTGTAATAAAAATGATACGCAGCTTACGTACATCACCATTCATATAATTGACTAAACTTGGTACGCTTCCGTGGAATCCAAAAGAGGTAAAAATGACTGGCACCGCGGCTAATACAAGACCTTTTTCTAGCGGCATAGTGCTTAAGTTAATCGCCTCTGCATGGGGCATCATGACGGCAAGCATAATCACTAAGAAAATCGTTTTGGCTGTAAACAGAATGCGGTTAATGAAATCAACAGAATGCGTACCCACACAGACTATTGCACCACCCACAACAGTAAACATAATAATGGCACTTTGAGTCGAAACAGTAATTCCCCACCAAGAAGATAGGCTATCAGCGATCAGCACGCCCGCACCGCCAATATAGGCAGTCGTCAGAGCGTACATCAGCAACAGCATACTCAAGCCAGTGACAATTTGACCGACAGGACCGAGGTATTTTTTCGCGACACTACCGAGACCCATATTGGCAGGATTGTGTTGATAAACCTCGACGAGCAGCAATGAGGTGTAACTCATCAGCATCCATAAACCAATTAATAAACAGACTATTCCAGTGAAGCCAACACCTGCTGCCGCTAGCGGCATTGCTAGCATTCCTGCACCAATTGTTGTTCCTGCTACGATCAAAATACTGCCAAGGGTACGATTCTTCACAAATTCCTCTGATTGAATTCGGGTTATTAATAATTTAAGCAGATTATGCGATTGCGTTTATCCTGTCAAATCTGAATTACAGCTAGTGTAATGTATTATTTACATTAAAAATAAGAGACAAGATTCCTTAATGATTGCGTCGGAAAGTGTGTTGATCGTGAAGTGTAAAAGCGGGTTAATGAAGCGGAATTTATGTGAAATTTATAGATTTTAAATGTTAAAAATAAGAGTGTATTAGATTGATTTTACTCATTATGTTATTTAACTGAGCATTATGGCAGCAACTAAAGGCAAATATTGTGATGGAGGCAAAATATTGCGAATGAAAATAAAACAATATTGTTTTTTAAATTAATATAAATCAAATTAATAAGTTAAGACCATCTGGATAATAGTGGAAACCTATAAATAAAGGATGGACCTATGGACTTTATGATTCAACTTGCCATTATTCTTGTCTGCTTGTTCTACGGAGCAAGAAAAGGGGGGATGGCGCTCGGACTGCTAGGTGGTGTGGGCCTAGTTATTCTCGTCTTTGGTTTTGGTTTACCGCCAGGAAAACCGCCTGTAGACGTCATGTTAGTTATTATTGCTGTTGTTGCCGCATCAGCAACCTTACAAGCCTCAGGCGGTTTGGACGTTATGCTACAAATAGCAGAACGTTTACTGCGTAAAAATCCAAAATACATTTCCATTGTTGCACCTTTTGTCACCTGCATCTTAACCATTTTGTGTGGTACAGGGCATGTGGTGTATACCATTTTGCCCATCATTTATGATGCAGCGATCAAAAATAATATTCGCCCTGAAAGACCGATGGCGGCGAGTAGTATCGGTGCGCAGATGGGGATCATTGCCAGCCCTGTTTCTGTGGCAGTTGTTTCATTAGTTGCGATGCTAAATGGCGTTTCTATCAATGGTAAATCTTTAGAATTCTTAGATTTACTCGCGATTACCATCCCATCAACGTTAATTGGTATTTTAGCCATTGGTATCTTTAGTTGGTTCCGTGGGAAGGATTTAGATAAAGACCCTGTTTTTCAAGAGTTTATTTCTGTTCCTGAAAACCATGATTACGTTTATGGCGATAGCGTCACGCTACTAGATAAAAAGTTACCGAAAATCAACTGGGTAGCAATGTGGATTTTCTTAGCGTCTATCGTCGTCGTGGCATTGCTGGGGGCATTCTCGGAATTAAGGCCATTGATTAACGGTAAACCATTATCCATGGTTCTGGTCATTCAGATGTTTATGCTGCTGGCGGGTGCACTGATTATTATTATTTGTAAAACCAATCCAGGGCAGATTTCTAAGAACGAAGTGTTCCGTTCAGGGATGATAGCGATTGTTGCCGTGTATGGTATCGCATGGATGGCTGAAACCATGTTCGGTGCCCATATGGATGAAATAAAAGGCACTTTAGGTTCATTAGTGAAAGATTTCCCATGGGCCTATGCGGTTATCTTATTATTAGTCTCTAAGTTTGTTAACTCACAAGCTGCAGCATTAGCCGCAGTAGTACCAATTGCATTGGGTATCGGTGTTGATCCTGCGTATATTATTGCATCTGCGCCAGCGTGTTATGGTTATTACATCCTACCGACTTACCCAAGTGACCTTGCTGCTATCCAGTTTGACCGTTCGGGTACAACACGTATTGGTAAATTTGTTATCAACCATAGCTTTATCCTGCCAGGCTTAATTGGGGTAGGTGTATCCTGTGTGTTTGGATGGATTTTTGCCGCGATGTACGGTTATTTATAAAAATCCCCATCATACTTAAAGCCGCAGGGGTGTTAGCTTCACTTAGCTAGTCGGGTGCTTCCCGTCTAGCTTCGTTTGCAGCCGACCTGTAACTCGAATTATTTTGGGTATTATTTTATAAGCAAAAAGCGATTGCTCGAGTTATCAAAGCAGTCGCTTTTTATTATGTTATGGCTAGATACACAGTATTACTAGCATCGCTACTCGATTTCAATATCGGAAAGTGGGTGGCAACAACAAGGTAGAATTTCACCTTCTTGAATAAACGCAATGGGTTTACGTTTATAGCCGACTTTACCTTTGAGTAATGTTACGCGACACGAGCCACAATAGCCTTCTCGACATTGGTATTCAACGGGGACTCGGCTGTCTTCAAGTGCTTCCAATAAACTTGAGTGAACATCGGTATGGTAGGGAACTTGCACACCCTGCGTAAGACGCAGGGTGATTTTATGACTTGCCATAATTACAGTTCGAAATCACTCAAATCATCGGTATTAACTTCAGCGTCAATCTGACCGACTAAATAAGAGCTGACTTCGACTTCTTGTGGTGCCACTTGAACGTTGTCAGACACTAACCATGCGTTGATCCACGGAATCGGATTGGAGCGCGCTTCAAATGGTAATTTCAGACCTACTGCTTGCATACGAATGTTGGTGATATATTCCACATATTGGCACAGAATATCTTTGTTCAGACCAATCATAGAGCCTTCGCTGAATAAATATTCAGCCCACTCTTTTTCTTGTTCTGCGGCATCCACAAACAGTCGATAACATTCCTCTTCACACTCAGCAGCAATCTCGGCCATTTCAGGATCATCTTGTCCTGAACGTAGCAGGTTTAGCATATGCTGAGTACCCGTTAAGTGCAGAGCTTCATCGCGAGCAATCAGTTTGATGATTTTCGCGTTACCTTCCATGAGTTCACGTTCTGCAAAAGCGAAAGAGCACGCAAAGCTGACGTAGAAGCGGATAGCTTCGAGAGCGTTTACGCTCATTAAGCATAAATACAGCTGTTTCTTGAGTGCACGCAGTGAAACAGTGATTTCCTTACCTTCAAAGGTATGCGTTCCTTCACCAAACATATGGTAATAGTTGGTCATCTCGATAAGCGTATCGTAATACGCAGAGATATCACGGGCACGTTTGAGGATCTCTTCGTTTTCAACGATATCGTCGAAGATGATCGCCGGGTCATTCACGATATTACGGATAATATGCGTGTATGAACGTGAGTGGATAGTTTCTGAGAATGACCAAGTCTCAACCCAAGTTTCTAACTCTGGGATTGAAATCAGTGGCAAAAATGCCACGTTAGGGCTGCGACCCTGAATAGAGTCAAGCAGCGTTTGGTATTTCAGGTTACTGATAAAAATGTGTTTCTCATGATCAGGCAACGCGTTGTAGTCAATACGGTCGCGAGCCACATCAACTTCTTCTGGACGCCAGAAAAATGAGAGTTGCTTTTCAATCAGTTTCTCAAAAATAGGGTATTTTTGCTGATCAAATCGAGCAACGTTTACAGGCTGACCGAAAAACATCGGTTCCAGCAACTGGTTATTCTTTTTCTGAGAAAAAATCGTGTATGAATGTGACATAACCATCCCTATTAAATTTTACAAGCCCCGCCTTCACAATCAGAATCTGCGCTTTCTACAACTTCTTCCAGATCCCCCTGAACATCTTCAGCACCATCGCGGGTGTTGTGATAGTAAAGTGTTTTCACACCAAACTTATAGGCTAACAATAAATCTTTTAACAGCTGATTCATTGGTACTTTTCCATTTGAGAAGCGGGTTGGGTCATAGTTTGTATTGGAAGAAATCGACTGGTCGATAAACTTCTGCATGATCCCAACTAGCTGCAAATAGCCGCTATTAGAAGGCATTTGCCATAATAGCTCGTAAGCACCTTTTAGGTTTTCATAATCTGGCACCACTTGGCGCAGGATACCGTCTTTTGATGCTTTAATACTGATATAACCGCGTGGTGGTTCGATACCATTGGTCGCGTTCGAAATCTGAGACGAGGTCTCTGATGGCATTAATGCTGACAACGTCGAGTTGCGCAGACCATACTGTTTGATCTCTGCACGTAGTGCTTCCCAGTCATAATGCAGTGGTTCGTTGGTTAACTTGTCGAGTTCACGTTTGTAAGTGTCGATAGGTAACACGCCTTGTGCATAAGTGGTTTCATTGAACCATGGGCAAGCGCCTTGCTCTTTAGCCAATTCATTCGACGCTTTCAGTAAGTAATATTGAATCGCTTCGAATGTTTTGTGCGTCAGATTATTGGCGCTACCATCGGAGTAACGCACACCGTGTTTCGCTAAGTAGTAAGCGTAGTTAATCACACCAATACCCAGAGTACGGCGCCCCATTGAGCCTTTTTTCGCGGCTGGGATTGGGTAATCTTGGTAGTCTAACAGTGCATCTAACGCACGAACGGCTAAGATTGCTAATTCTTCTAATTCATCAAGGCTTTCAATCGCACCTAAGTTAAAGGCAGACAGCGTACACAGTGCGATTTCACCATTCTCGTCATTGACGTTATTTAATGGTTTTGTTGGCAGCGCAATTTCCAGACACAGGTTGGATTGACGGACAGGAGCAATCTGTGGGTCAAATGGGCTGTGGGTATTGCAGTGGTCAACGTTTTGAATATAGATACGACCTGTTGACGCACGTTCTTGCATCATTAATGAGAACAACTCAACCGCTTTCACGCTGGATTTGCGGATTGTCTCATCTTGTTCATATTGCACATATAAACGTTCAAATTCGTCTTGATCTGCGAAGAATGCGTCATACAAGCCTGGGACATCAGAAGGGCTAAACAAAGTGATGTTTTGGTTCTTGATCAGGCGTTCATACATTAACTTGTTGAGCTGAACACCGTAGTCCATATGGCGAACACGGTTACCTTCAACACCACGGTTGTTTTTCAGAACCAGTAAGCTTTCCACCTCTAAGTGCCAAATTGGGTAGAATAGAGTTGCTGCACCCCCACGTACGCCACCTTGTGAACAAGATTTTACGGCAGTTTGGAAGTGTTTATAGAATGGAATACAACCCGTATGGAAAGCTTCACCACCACGGATTGGGCTACCCAGTGCACGAATGCGACCTGCGTTGATACCGATACCCGCACGCTGAGACACATATTTTACGATAGCACTTGAGGTTGCATTGATAGAATCAAGGCTGTCACCACACTCAATCAGGACACAAGAACTGAACTGACGTGTTGGCGTACGTACCCCCGCCATAATTGGCGTAGGTAAAGAAATTTTGAATGTTGATACCGCGTCATAGAAGCGGCGGATGTAATCTAAACGGGTTGCTTGTGGGTAATGAGAGAACAAGCATGCAGCAACCAGAATATATAAAAACTGGGCACTTTCGTAGATTTCACCGGTGACTCGGTTTTGAACTAAATATTTCCCTTCTAACTGTTTAACCGCTGCGTAGGAGAAATTCATATCACGCCAATGGTCAATAAAACCATCCATTTGCTCGAAATCTGCTTCGGTGTAGTCTTCCAGCAAATGCTTATCATATTTACCCATTTCAACCAGATGTTTTACGTGGGCATATAATTTTGGTGGCTCAAACTGGCCGTAGGCTTTTTTGCGCAGGTTAAAAATCGCTAAACGTGCAGCAAGGTATTGGTAATCTGGTGTTTCACCGGTGATTAAGTCAGCAGCAGCTTTAATCATCGTTTCGTGAATATCAGAAGTTCTGATCCCATCATAAAACTGAATCTGAGAACGTAACTCCACCTGTGAAACTGATACGTTACTAAGACCTTCCGCTGCCCATGTAATAACTTTATGGATTTTGTCTAGGTCAATGCGTTCTTTATGTCCATCACGTTTTGTGACTAACAGACTCTGGTTCATGAGCAAGTACACCTTGGTTGGGTTACAAATAGAGGGTCCCAAACGTAAAAAAGCTCATGATGGATGATCATGAGACTTGTATATTAAATTTGTGAGTACCACTATATGTAGTAGTTTGTTAAGAATCTAATAACAAGATAATGTTAATGTGTGATTTTATCAAGTGTACAAATCTGATAGTTTTTGTGGATAACAACTGGATAAGAAAAATTGATCATGTCGGTAAGCTGCATGAGAAGTGGAGTTGCTAAAAATTGACTTACCGACATTAACCTAAAAATTATTTTGTAAAGTTGAGACCGTTTGCTGTTTTCTTAAACGTACCGCTTGCTATTTATTCGCTGACCGTGTGAAGCATATAATTCACATCAACGTTAGGTCCTAACCAAAATTTATCGGTGATTGGATTATAATGTAATCCCATCATATGTTGTTCTTTTAACTGCGTTTTATCGACCCAACTGATTAATTCAGATGGACGGATAAATTTATTGACATCGTGGGTGCCTTTCGGAACCATTTTCATCACATATTCTGCTGCCACGACAGCCATTAACCATGCTTTTCTATTACGGTTAATGGTGGAGAATATGACATGCCCACCCGGTTTGACTAACTTCGCACAGGCACGAACGACAGATTCAGGGTCAGGAACGTGCTCAAGCATTTCCATACAGGTGACAATATCGTAGCTCTGTGGATGTTTATCAGCGTGTTGTTCCACTGTTTCTTGAACATATTCGACAGGGATCCCTGATTCCAGAGAATGTAGCCGAGCGACCATTAAAGGGTCTGCGCCCATGTCTAACCCCGTGACATCTGCACCTTCACGCGCCATGCTTTCAGATAAAATCCCACCACCACAGCCCACATCGAGAATTTTTTTACCAAAAATACCGTCTACGCGTTGCATGATATAACCCAAACGGAGAGGGTTAATTCGGTGCAGTGGGGCAAATTCGCCTTCAAGATCCCACCAACGCGACGCTATCGATTCAAACTTTTCAATTTCGTGTTTATCGACATTTAAATACGTTTGGTCTTGGGTATCATTCATCTGAGGAACTCCTATATCTATTTCTATCCGCGCATTACTTATTTTTACCTATTGAACTATATTTAATTTGCAAAATGCAGATATAGGCTTAAATCAGTAATGGGACGATAGCCGCCCGTGAGTTGATTTATTGGGATTATGGACCAAATATGAAAATCCTTGAGAGACTATTGCTTGAAATTCTACAAGATTCGGACACATAAGCTCATTTTTCCGCTATTATACATAGCTTGAAAGACAAATACTCACTTCTCTTATCTCTTAATTAAATAAGGGAGTTGTGGTATAGTTTACTCTTTGAATCTGAAGTTATGAGGGACAGTGGTTCCATGAGCGAGATTGCCAGAGAAATCACCCCAGTCAATATCGAAGAAGAACTGAAAAGTTCCTATTTGGATTATGCAATGTCCGTTATCGTCGGTCGTGCACTTCCAGATGTTCGAGATGGGCTGAAGCCAGTACATCGCCGAGTCTTATTTGCGATGAATGTACTGGGAAATGATTGGAATAAACCCTATAAAAAGTCTGCCCGTATCGTCGGGGACGTCATCGGTAAATACCATCCACATGGGGATAGCGCCGTTTATGAGACAATCGTCCGTCTCGCGCAGCCTTTCTCTATGCGTTACATGCTGGTAGATGGTCAGGGGAACTTTGGTTCAGTTGACGGAGACTCCGCCGCTGCAATGCGTTATACGGAAATCCGTATGGCAAAAATTGCCCATGAAATGCTGGCTGATTTAGAAAAAGAAACCGTAGACTTTGTTCCTAACTATGATGGTACAGAGCAAATCCCTGAAGTGATGCCAACCAAAATACCTAACCTATTGGTGAATGGTTCTTCCGGTATTGCTGTCGGGATGGCAACCAATATTCCTCCTCACAACTTAGGGGAAGTGATTAACGGTTGCTTAGCTTATATAGAAGATGAAGATATTAGCATTGAAGGCCTGATGGAGCACATTCCGGGACCTGATTTCCCGACAGCTGCAATTATCAACGGTCGTCGTGGTATCATCGATGCATATCGTACAGGTCGCGGTAAGGTGTACATTCGTGCACGTGCCGAGGTCGAAGTTGATGAGAAAAATGGTCGCGAAACCATTATTGTCAACGAAATTCCATATCAAGTGAACAAAGCGCGCTTGATTGAAAAGATTGCAGAATTAGTTAAAGAAAAACGTGTTGAAGGCATCAGTGCACTGCGTGATGAGTCTGACAAAGACGGTATGCGCATTGTTATTGAAATTAAACGCGATGCTGTTGGCGAAGTGGTGCTCAATAACCTGTATTCACTGACTCAACTGCAAGTTTCTTTCGGTATCAACATGGTGGCTCTGCATCAGGGTCAACCAAAAATCTTGAACCTGAAAGATATTATTGCCGCGTTTGTTCGCCATCGTCGTGAAGTTGTTACACGTCGTACTATTTTCGAACTGCGTAAAGCCCGTGACCGTGCGCACATCCTTGAAGCGTTGGCGGTGGCACTGGCGAATATCGACCCAATTATCGAATTGATCCGTAAAGCACCGACACCTGCGGAAGCTAAAGCAGGGCTGATTTCTCGTTCTTGGGACTTAGGCAACGTTGCTTCCATGCTAGAGCGTGCTGGTGATGATGCTGCACGTCCAGAGTGGTTAGAGCCACAATATGGTGTTCATGAAGGTCAATATTTCCTGACTGAACAACAGGCTCAAGCTATTTTGGATCTGCGTTTACAGAAATTAACTGGTCTTGAGCATGAAAAACTGCTGGAAGAGTACCGCGAACTTCTGAAACAAATCGAAGAGTTACTGTTTATTCTGCGTAGCCCAGAGCGTTTGATGGAAGTCATTCGTGAAGAGTTAGAAGCAATTCGTGATGCTTATAATGACCCGCGTCGTACTGAGATCACAGAAAATACCGCAGATATCAATATTGAGGATTTGATCAACCAAGAAGATGTGGTTGTGACGTTATCTCACCAAGGTTATGTGAAGTATCAGCCATTGTCTGACTACGAAGCACAGCGTCGTGGTGGTAAAGGTAAGTCCGCAGCACGTATTAAAGAAGAAGACTTTATTGAGCGTCTGCTGGTTGCCAATACCCACGATACTATCTTGTGTTTCTCAAGTCGTGGTCGCTTATATTGGATGAAAGTGTATCAATTGCCTGAAGCTAGCCGTGGTGCTCGTGGACGCCCAATTGTTAACTTACTACCATTGGAACAAGATGAGCGCATTACGGCTATATTGCCTGTGCGTGAGTACGAAGAAGGCTATTATGTCTTTATGGCTACCGCGAGCGGTACTGTGAAGAAAACGCCTCTGCAAGATTTCAGTCGTCCAAGAAGCGCGGGTATTATCGCGGTAAACTTGAATGAAGGCGATGAACTCATTGGTGTTGATTTAACCAATGGCAGTAACGAAGTCATGCTGTTCTCTGCGCAAGGTAAAGTCGTTCGTTTTGCAGAGGATGCGGTTCGTGCGATGGGACGTACAGCGACAGGTGTTCGCGGTATTAAATTAATGGACAACGACAAAGTTGTTTCTTTAATTATCCCACGTGGTGAAGGGCATATTCTGACGGTCACTGAAAATGGTTTCGGTAAGCGTACAGAAGAGGCTGAATACCCAACGAAATCTCGTGCAACTCAAGGAGTTATCTCCATTAAAGTGAGCGAGCGTAATGGTCATGTGGTGGGTGCAATCCAAGTGGAAGACACAGACCAAATCATGATGATTACGGATGCAGGTACTTTGGTTCGTACTCGTGTTTCCGAAGTGAGTGTGGTAGGGCGTAATACCCAAGGTGTTACTCTGATCCGAACTGCTGAAGATGAAAAAGTGGTTGGTTTGCAACGTGTTGCTGAAACTGAAGACGATGAAAATACCGATGAAGATGGTATTGATGTTGACGGTGATGTTGATACCAGCGTAGACACTGAAGAGTAAGTATAAAACACAAATTAAACGGGCGGATTATCCGCCCGTTTTTATATGTTTACACTGGCAATATACATGGAAGTTATTGGTTGTCGCTTTTCATTGAGTTAATCGAGTATACTCAGGGTTAGTGATAATGTACTTGTAGGTAACGGATTGAGATATTTACCCTCGTTTAAGACATCCCTCAGATTATCTAGAGATCTTTTTCGTGTCCTAGGCATTATGCTATGGGGAATGGGGCTTTTCATCACGCTATTTTTCCTCTATACGCAATTCAATGAGCATAAATCGGACCTACGCCAACAATTCCATTCCGGTTATGAAAATCTGCAAGTTTACATTCAACAGTCCAATGCTACGTTGCGTCTAATTCACTCGATGACGAGGCAACAGAAACTTAAAGACCAAGAATATCAACAAAAAATGGGTATTCAACAGGAAGAAATTACGCTACCGACATCTGCCTCATATGCTTTATATCCCTTGAGCCCAACAGCCGACTGTGAAGTCTTTAAGCAAAGAACGAGAAACTATCTTTCTGCCTTTGAACAACTCAATATGTTTTGGAAAGACAGTATTGCGATCCCTCAAGGGGTAAATCACGTATTTGTCTTTGGTACAGGTAGTTATTGCATGATGGATTACTCTATTCGTGCTGCGGTTTCTGATATCGACGTGTTAAAGAAAGTCGTTTATGACAACACGCGTCTCTACAAGCAATTAAAGCAGCAGGGTCAAGAGCGAAATTTATATACCATCACTCACAATTCTCAGCCATCAAATGGTCAACTTTATTTGATGATCCCTATTTATGAGAAAGGCATAATTGTTGGATTTATTGGTATAGAGCGTACTATTAATTTAAACCAATTCAATTTGCGTAATAATGCAGCGGTTGAAATCACGTTAATTAACAACTTAAATCAACCAGTCCTTTATACCTCGTCAGATGTGAACATTAAAAACTCACCCTTACTGACGTCAGGGGAAATAAACTACTTTGGTTTTAACTCTGATTACACAAAACTTTTTTTCAAGAAACGTTTAGCACCTTCACAGCTTACTGTTATTTATTCTATTTCAACGTCGTATTTAATCGATAATCTTAAAACTTCAATCATTTATGCACTGTTGATCAATATTTTATCAGGTGCGTTGATTTTCTTTTTAATTTGGTTATTAGAACGGCGTATGTTAGAGCCAGCGGCAAATACGGCGATTCGCTTGGAGGAGCATGAGCAATTTAACCACAAAATTGTGGCATCAGCACCTGTTGGGATCATTATCTTAAGACTAAGTGATGGCGGAAATATTCTGAGTAATGAGCTTGCTCATAACTATTTTCGTTTGCTCAATGATGATGATAAGCAGCGCATTTTGACAATTATTCGCCAGAAATCCAGCAACTACATTGATGTTGTGGCGACGAATGGTACCCATTTACAGATTAGTTTCGTGAATTCACGTTATCAAAATGAAGATGTAGCGATTTGTGTACTGATTGATATCAGCATCCGCGTTCAGATGGAGAAATCATTACAGGACGTCGCGGATGCCGCAGAACAAGCGAACCAAGCCAAATCCATGTTCTTGGCGACCGTTAGCCATGAATTAAGAACACCGCTGTATGGAATCATCGGTAATATTGAGTTGCTACAACGCTATGAATTATCGGATAAAGCGGTTCGATTAGTCTCGACAATGGATAACTCTTCGTCGCTACTGCTGCAAATCATTAGTGATATTTTAGATTTTTCCAAAATTGAATCTAAACAACTGAAAATAGAAAATAAATTATTCAATTGTCGTAATGTGTTTGCTTATGTACTTGCTAACTATGTGCCGTTGGCAACGAAAAAACAAGTCTCACTCTATTCGTATATTGAGCCTAATATTCCTGATTTAATGCTCAGCGATCCGGTACGTTTACAACAAGTTATCTCTAATATTGTGAATAACAGTATTAAATTCACCGATTCTGGGTTTGTCATGCTGCATGTGTGGAAAGATGAAAACTACCTAAAAATAGAGGTCAAAGATTCAGGAATAGGTATGACACCGGCGGTGGTGATGCAACTCTTTGACCCATTCTTCCAAGTTTACGATCAAAATAATGGGCATAAAGGGACAGGACTTGGATTAGCTATTTGCGAAAAACTCATTAACTTAATGGATGGTGATATTGCCGTGGATTCTCAAGCGGGATTAGGAAGTCGATTTACGATCCGCATTCCACTTTATGGTCAGCAATATATTGAGTCCAATATCCCTGAATATCGCAAAAGTTATCATATTGCTGTGACCGGATTGAATTCATTTTTGCTTGATTTCATCACAAGGTTGCTGGAACACCATGATTTTAATGTGGTAAAGGCGAGTGAGAATGAAACGTATGATTTGATGATTACGGATAATTCAGAATACCTTGTCGCACAGGGTAAAAATCTACTTCGACTCAGTAGTTTATATTCAGGTGAGTTATTTGAAACGCAATCTAACGAATGGCTGTATAACACTTATCAGCTCGATAAGTTGCCGATGCTGATTGATAAATTTATCGTTAAATTGACTCAAGAGACAAAAGAAAGCTTAGAAAATAATGAGCTTGAAGGGGCGGATGCAGATCTGAATGAATTTAAAGTCTTAATTGTTGATGACCATCCGATTAACCGTATGCTCCTGACAGAACAATTAGCAAGCATAGGATTCATGACAAGCACGGCTGTAGATGGATTAGATGCACTAAAACACCTTGAACATTGTCATGCCGATATTGTGCTTTCAGACGTGAATATGCCAAATATGGATGGCTATCAATTAGCGAGAGCATTACGTGAACAAGGCTTTAGACAGCCAATTGTGGCATTAACTGCCAATGCGATGGCAGAAGAGAAACAGCGCTGTCTGGATGCTGGCATGAATGATTGCTTATCGAAGCCAACGTCTATCAGCATATTGCGTGAATCGTTGGTAAAATACGTGAAGCCGAGCGAATCAATAACACATTGAATAGAAAAAATAAAAGCCCTATAACGGGCTTTTATTTTGGTGTCAGAATAAGGATTACTCTGTCGGGGTATTATCAATACTGACTGATGAAAGATAGTTCAGTAAGGCAATATCATTTTCAACACCCAGTTTTAACATTGCTGATTTTTTCTGGCTACTGATGGTTTTGATGCTGCGATTCAGTTTTTTAGCAATCTCAGTGACTAAGAAGCCTTCAGCAAATAAGCGAAGAACTTCACTTTCTTTTGGTGATAAACGTTTGTCACCATAGCCACTGGCATTAACTTTCTCAAGCAATTTACTGACGCTTTCAGGGGTGAATTTTTTCCCTTTTTGTAAAGCGGCGAGTGCTTTTGGTAAGTCTGCTGGTGCGCCTTGTTTTAGCACGATACCTTCAATATCAAGCTCAAGAATAGCACTTAAGATCGCAGGATTATTGTTCATGGTTAGGACAATAATCGATAAGTCAGGGTAGTGACGTTTAATGTATTTGATTAACGTAATACCATCACCGTATTTATCGCCAGGCATAGACAAATCAGTAACCAGAACGTCTGCATTAAGGCGTGCTAAGTTATTAATTAAAGAAGTAGAATCTTCAAATTCACCGACGATGTTTACCCATTCAATCTGTTCAAGAGACTTTCTTATACCGAAAAGAACAATAGGATGATCATCGGCAACAATGACATTTAGGTTATTCATATTATTGGTTACCTTCTGGCATTAGTCTTTTCACTGAGACATCCAGTTCTCTAATGCAATTTTTTATTTCAAATCCGTTTTCATCTGCTATGAAATGCTCCAAATCTTCACAAAGTTTATGAAGATAATGGAATTCAAGCATAGCAAAAACTCCTTTTAAACGATGTGCAGTGTCTTTTAATTCGGCTAAATTCGCAACACTTTCACTATTATACAGTTTATTAATATCTATCGGTACTGTTGAGATAAACAAATCTTTATAATCGCTATTTGCCAGAATTAAATGATACTCAGAAAGAATGTTATCGGTAGATTCATTTGATTTTTGACTATTTTCGCGGAGATTTTGCGATGAGTGTTGGCTTGATTCGTTATTATCTTCTACATTATCGGCTTGTTCTATCAATAATGAGATAGCATCAATAAGTTCATCTGCAAAATTGTAGTTAACTTCAATGTAATTTGACTTAATACAATTTAGTGAAGATATATTACCGTTAATTTTAATAATATTACTAAATGGAACATCATCATTGTCAGCGATCAAAAGATCCCAATGGTTATGCGGTGAACTTTCATCTATATCAAGAAATTCAGCACCATAATGGGATAAAGTTTGTTTAACAATTCGACGAGCATCAATATTCTGAATATTTAAACGAATAAAAACATCCTCAAGCAATGCAGGGTATTCATGCTGCTGAATGAGTGCCGGAAGCCGGATTTGATAGTGGCAACCAATAGCGTCACTAGATTTAATCGTAAATGAGCCTTTCATTTTATTAGTCAATAACTTGCAGAGATAAAATGTCATGCCAGAACGCTTAAATTTATTTGAATCTTGAGTTTTTCCCGTAAATGGGTTTTGTAAGTTACTTAATTCAATATTCGTTAATCCAATGCCTGTATCTTTTATATCAATGGATATTTCATTTTTGTCTTCAATGTAGTCAATAGAAATGATAATTTTACCAAAGGCTGTAGTTTCTATTGAATATTCCCAAATTAATTGGAATAAAGTCTGGAAATAAGCAGGGTTATTTTCGATTAATGAATCAGGATTGATATTATTATAGAAATAAAATGAGAGTCCTTTGCAATTTAAATGAGATAAATTGTATTTAAGGAATTGGCTAATTACTTGACTAATTGCAAATTTTTCTGTCTTAAAATCAATTTGTTGAGTTTCTAATTGGCTAATTAACGCAATATTTTTAAACCAATTATTGATATAAAATAGGTGATTCTGGATTTCAGTGAGTAATGGGTTATTACGCTCATTGAGCGTCATCGCCAATTGGCTAAACTCAGCGTTTACTTTATCAATAGCGGGCAGAATTTCTTGGCAAATATTTTTGAAGACCACTTTTCTAAGCTGAATATTTCGCTGGTATTCGCGAGTAGCCATTTCTTGACGTTTTTGGGTAAGAACTTCTTTATCTTTATCAATGATGATAAACAAGACCGTATTTTCTTTAATTTGACTATTTACCAAAATGATTTCATAGACATTATTCTCGATGGAGACCTGAATGACATCATTATGATCGGTTGCCATCTCTTTGATATGAATAAGATCCATCGATGGCAATAACTGGTTAGAAATGCTGTTACTCAATAGTTTTTTATTACTATTGAAATCGAAGACTAGGATGCCATAAGCGATATGGTTGAGAATGTCATTATTCAGTGCATCCTTGAATTGGAGCTCATCAAGCATGGATGCATTGGGTGAAATAATCCGTTTGCGAATAAACATGGTGGTGAGCAACGCCAGAATACTGACTGCAAACATACAGGTGATTAGCCAAAAGTTGTAACTGATCACGCCGAAAATAATACTTTTTAATGAGAGGTTATAGTTAATCTGATAACTCGTGCCCTCGATAGGTTGCGATAGCATGAGGTTAGTCCCCGTCAACTCACTGCCAGACTGACTCATATCTTGATTGTTTGATCTTTGTGAAATGGAAATATCATCTCCCTTCAAGGTAAATGGAAGAATTGAATTAATGGAGATATCAAAAGAGATGACGCTGCTTAGACGACCAGGGGAGTTAAAAACTAAGCGGTAAGTATAGAAGTAGACATTATCTTGTGCATTTTTCTGCATATTGGAGAGCACTTCTCGGCGATCCAATAAGGTCGACTGGGCTATCATATCAGAACGCTTATCCTCTGCGGTCAGCGTCAAATAGCTTTCTTTATAGCGTAGCTCAGGCTTTAAGATGGAATGGGTAGTCACCAGTATTAAAGTATTATCTTGACCGTTCAGATAGTACATAGAGTTAAATTCATTTCGTGCACCCCACACGATCTCCATGTAATTGGCTAATTTAGTTGCCAACACTTTACTACTGGGTTTGTTGAGGCCAAAGACAACGGAATCAATTGTTTGATTGGCGCTACTTAACCAATAAACATCATGGCGCATTTCGGTGACTGAAATATCGCTCATCGAATCTGGCGTGGCTTTATCATTGGCTAGCTTATAAATATGAGTAGCTTGATAGCGATAATCTTCAATTTGGTAAGCAAGTCGATTAGCAAGGGTATTTATCGCAGTTTGATGGGCTAGCATCCAAGCGTGGTAATAATTATAGAGAGACAGCGAAAGCATTGTGACGAGTAGCACAATAAAGGCAATAAAAATGCGAGAAAGAATATTCGGTTTTAATAATGATTGTTTGTACATACAGTCCCACGCTGCCACACTGGCAAATTAGATTAATCAGATTAAAAATCATACGCCTAGACTCATTATAGACACCGATTTTGCACAGATATTAGCATTTTTTGAGGGGAATAGAGAACAATTGAGTGAAGATTAGTCAAACGAACAAAAAAATGCAATTATTTTACTATCAGGGGTAGACAAGCCCTCGGGATTCCTCCATAATCGCGCCCCATGGAGAGATGGCCGAGCGGTCGAAGGCAGCGGTCTTGAAAACCGCCGATGGGTAACCATCCTAGAGTTCGAATCTCTATCTCTCCGCCAAATTAGCCGGCTTAGCTCAGTTGGTAGAGCAACTGACTTGTAATCAGTAGGTCACCAGTTCGACTCCGGTAGCCGGCACCAAATAAGAACCCACTATCTCGAAAGAGATAGTGGGTTTTTTCTTTTCTTTCATTTGTCTTTCTGTCTGTTTTTTCAATTAATGCATTGAAATCTAATTAAATATTAATCACGATACCCTCAATAAAGCGGTTCGAACGACGATGACGAAAGCATAACGAATTTATCATTTAGTGGATAAGTGCTACGTTGCTTTTTATGAGAAAGATAAGACCCAATTAGCTCAGATAATGAAAAGTGTAGATGGTAAGATAGGAGCAGTCTTTTGAATGCGGATATATCAACGTATTGTGCTTTGAGGCATCCGTAGTTTTTGAGAGTGATTAAACTGAGTCGGGGGTATTGTAATGTTAAAAGTGATTGCTGAAGATTTTATCAAACCAGAAGCGATAGAAATTGTTCTGCCACTCTATAAAGAACTTGTAGAAGCAACCAAAAAAGAACCTTTATGTATTGCCTATGACCTTTATATTGATGAAAAGGACCCTGGGCATTTTGTGTTTATTGAAGAGTGGCCGAATCAAGCGGCATTAGATGCGCATTGTGCATCGGAACATTTTCAACGATTAGTTCCAATGATTAATCATCATCAAAAAGCAGAGCCTCGATTTATTCTGATGGATGCTGCATTTTAAAATAAAACCGGCATTGGATATTTAATCTAGATTCCTTGCTTACATCCCTCTAACGAGCTGATTAATGATGACTAGTAGGGGGTTATATCCAATTTTGAAACATAAAGTATGACAGGGTGAATACAAAGATCGTCATGAGATGCTGTAGAACTTTTAAGAATAAAAGAAAACGACTGACTTGATTCATTGATACGAGCCCAAATAAAAATAATCTAAGTTATAAACGTATATTCAGCGTAGTAAGGAAATAAAATTTCGCTGAAAAATATTATATAAGTGGTGAAATGAATTTCAAATTACGTATAAATGACTAGCCAAGTGTGAGCAATAAATTAAATTATTGCTCACACTGTGCATTTATTTTTTTTCATCATGAGCAAGGCGTTCAAAGCTCATTGGATCTTTATCAAAATTAATAATAGTATTTTGTCCTTCACATTCTTGATTTGAGATCATTGTACAAGATTGGGGTATGCTTTTTTCTGATATTCCTGTCCACTGTGAAAAGAGGCTCATAAAGCTCATGGCACTACGACGTGCTGAAATAATCTCTCGTTGAGTAGAATCCGAAGATGTAATAAAGAATGGAACTTCAAAATTCTGTCTCGTTTTATCACCATGGATCAAATCTGTTTGATTATCAATAAAAGAGAGCCCATGGTCAGAAAAATAGAGCATAGACCATGATGTATTTTGTTTTATCAGTAATTGCTGTATTTGCGATAAAAGATAATCTGTATTTTTAATCGATTGAATATAGCAAGAAAGCTTGTCACTGATATGAAATTGTTCATAAGTATTACCAATTCGTTCACAGAATGGTGAATGGCTACCAATTAGGTGCACCACGATAAGCTTGTGTTGACCGGATTGCTCTAGAGACTCAATAAATTTAGGGATAACAGGAGCATCTTGAGATATGACATTATTATCAAGCAATGCATTGCCACCAACAAAGTAAGCATGAGTAGCTCGTTTAGCAATTGAAGCTACAGGACCGTCATGTTTTCCATAGGTTCCTTGTCTAGAAATCCAGAAAGTTTTGAACCCTGCTTTATTCGCGAGAGAAATAATATTATTTTGCATTTTAGGATACAAAGATAACGTATTTGATAACGAAAGGTTAGTTGATCCTGAAGCGGATATGTAATTATCAAATACATAGCCTTTTATTGTATCTGTAAATGGCGTGTTCTCTATGGGAAAACCATAGCTGTGCATAAAATCGCGTCGAACACTTTCTCCAATGATAACCACATAAATATGATATTTAGGATCGGCTGTTGGTGATTCAAAAGTGTCATCACCTTCAATAGATTTCTTTTCTTGTTGCAAATAATTTAGATAAAAAAAACTTTCAGTAAAGAAACGATATTCAGGCAATCCTGATGTTAAGAATAATCGCCAACTTCCATCGGATAAGGCTTTAATAGGGGAAATAGCAGTAATGATTAAGAAAATGGATGAAAATACATATTTGTTTTTTTTATTAATATGAAACTTCAATCTTAATATGAAGCAACTGAAGCAAAGTAACAATATGGAGAAAAGATAGTACTTGTAATTAATATTTTTAATAAAGCCTTTAGCTTCTTCACTATCTGTATAATAAAATGATGAAAAGATATTATAATCAGGATAGCCATAGAGTAATCCCACGGGTAAATAGAAGACGCCCACAAGAGCATATATTGCAATAATCGTTTTATACACTTTTGAGTGGTTATTTATGACAATCATAAACCCTGTGATGGCGATAACATAGAATATCTTGAAGTGGTATCCCATCGCATAATGAATAGCGGTAAAGAATAAAAATAACGCAAGAAATTTTAATAAGAAGTTATTTTTCACTAAGTTGTGCATATTTTCATCGATTTCTGTTTTTGGAGTTGCAGTTATCGCTTATAAGTTGCGATTGAGAATGAGCCAATTGTGTTACCAGTAGTGTACAAATGCCAGTGATAAAATGGAATAATAGTAGAATAAAAAATATTTAATAAATCGTTTTTTGATAAAACAGGGATAATTTTATATCATTAGTCAAATTAAAGTGATATGAAAATTTGTATACTCTGTAAATTATTGCTGGAACAGCTTAGCACATATTTATAAAAGACGCTCTCAATGGTTTGAAAGCGTTTTTATGCTATTTAGAATTGTATCATTTATCCCTAATCAAAAACTGTCCTCATATTCACGGGCTTTTTTCTCATCATAATTATGTTCCCATTTTGCGATGACTAATGCAGCTAACGCATTACCAACCACGTTTAGCGCGGTTCTTGCCATATCAAGAATACGGTCAACACCGGCAATAAAGGCTAAGCCTTCTAATGGGATACCCACAGAACCTAAGGTTGCTAGCAACACCACGAATGAAACACCAGGCACTCCAGCAATTCCTTTTGATGTGATCATGAGAGTGAACACTAAAATTAATTCTTGTCCTAATGACAGCTCGATTCCATATAACTGAGCAATGAAAATTGCGGCGATACTTTGGTAAAGAGTTGAGCCATCTAAGTTAAATGAATAGCCAATTGGGATCACGAAACTGGTGACAGATTTTGGTGCACCATATTTCTCCATTTTATCCATAATGCGCGGCAGTACAGTTTCTGAACTGGCTGTTGAATAGGCGAGCAGCAGCTCATCCTTTAATATTCTCATCAGAGTAAAAATATTAATTTTGCAATAGCGTGCAACAATTCCGAGTACGACAACTGCGAAGAAAATAATGGCACAGTGAACCAAAATAACGAGTTTCAGCAGTGGGACGAGTGAGGTGAAACCAAAATTGGCAACAGTGACAGAAATCAAGGCAAATACACCGATTGGCGCATACAGCATGATCATATTGGTCACACGGAACATGGTCTCAGAGAAAGTTTGCAGAACATCTAACAGAGGTTGTTTTTTGGCTACAGGAAGGGAAGATAATCCCAAACCAAATAACACAGCAAAGAAAATAACAGGAAGCATATCGCCGCTAGCCATAGCAGCAAAAATATTGCTCGGTACCAAAGAGAGCAAGGTATTCACGATCCCTGAAGGATGACTAGCAACCTCTTGGGTCGTTTTTTGATACTGAGAAATATCCACTTGAGTAAGTTGAGACATATCAATGCCCACACCGGGTTGGAATATATTCGCAAACGAAATTCCGACAATGATGGCAATGGTGGTAATGATCTCAAAATAGAGAATAGTTTTGAAGCCGAGTGTACCTAATTGCTTTGTATTTCCAACGCCTGCAATCCCGACAATCAGGGTTGAAATGACGATAGGTACAACAATCATTTTGATTAACTGGATGAAAATTTTACCTGCGGGGGAAAGCACATTCAGGATCAACCAATCTTTGTACTCTACGCTTTCATGCAATAAAGCACCGAGGATAACCCCTAAAATGAGGGCGACTAGAATCTGCCAGCCTAAACCAAATTTAAACGGTTTTTTTTGAACGATGTTGTTTAATGTCATAAATAATTCTCGTTTATATTAATAATATTTAACATTGTATTTTTATTATGCTCAGTTTTATAACTAATATTCGGAAAAACCACAATCGTTTATTCGAGAAAGTAGAGTTATTTACAATAGTTACCTATAACAAAATGTAAATTAAGTTACTGAAATTAACTATTTTGTTAATCAATGTTTCAGATTGTTTCCGTGAATGTAATTAAATCGATAATAAAAAGTGATAATCTAAATCTATAAAAATTGTTAAATACAACTTGTGTAAGTTTGATTTTTTATGGCGTGATTAATTCTGCGAATGTTTATACGGTATTATTTGAATGGAGATAGGATTACAAATAGAGGGATGGCATAGGAGAATGCCATAGGAAAAATACACTCATCACCGCATTCACGATTTACAATATTGAGTGGCTGCGTTTATAGGCTGCGAGTAAGGTGCGCTCAGAGACATCGAGGTAATTTAATAGCGTAGAGGCTGCATCTTGATTTCGACCTGCATCCAATAACTCTAAAATAGCTTGGTTTTTATCAATATAGGGTGCATACAGCAACTTTGCATCATTCAAATGACCAAAAGCTAAACGCAATTCTGCCGCAATATTATGGTACAGCTTAATCAGCCTTTCGCTGTCTGAAAGTTCCACAATCGCCGTATGGAATTTCATATTAGCGGTTCCCACTCCAACCCAATTTTCTGTTTTTTCGTGTTCTCGGGCTTCAGCCACCGCGTGTTTCATTTTTTGGACCGCAGGATGGAGCGCGTAAGCATGGGTCAATGAATTACATTCAATCAGCCTGCGCACTTGGTAAATATCAATAATTGCAGCCATATCAGGGACGGAAACATAAACGCCTTTGTTAGGCGCATAGGTGAGCAGACCTTCTTGGGTTAATACACGGAACACTTCTCTGAGAGTATTGCGGGAAATATCCAATTCTTCACTCAATGCGGCTTCCGATAAGCGCTGCCCTGGCGTTAGCTCACCCACGGTAATTTTTTGGCGAATAGTTTCTGCAATGGTGACTGACAAGGTTTGCGCGACGGACGGTTTTTTCATAAAAAGGCGAGCCTAGTTGAAGAAAAATGAGATAAAAAATTCAGTGAAATTGCTATTCGAGCGCTATCTTCACATATTCGTTGTAGGGCAGCAAGACTCCTTTCTGCACTTAATTAGGGCATTTTCATATAAAGAGCACTAGATTGGTGCTTTTGCATGTTTCCTATCCCATCTTGAATGTTACAAATAAGAATCAAATGTTAAAAAAGTGATCAAGATTCGATTTTTGACTCCTCAGAAACGATTTTAATTGCTTAATTATTCATCGCTCCGTATTAATTGTTCAACAATCCACGTTCAATAAATTAACAATTCTTCCTATTGATAGAACAATGGCACGAAAATTGCCTTTATAACTCAGCACAACATCAACAAATACAAATAACATCAAAATACAGATAACAACAAAATCACAGAGGGGTATGCATATGGCAGCTCAGGAAAATATCTCAACAGCAGAATATGTGAAAAAGCGTCGTTCCTCGCTTATCGGCGCGATTTTCTTAATGGCAACATCCGCGATTGGTCCCGGATTTATCACTCAAACTGCGACCTTTACGGTCACCTTAGGGGCCGCATTCGCGTTTGGTATTTTGGCCTCTATTGTGATTGATTTCGTTGTCCAACAAAACATTTGGCGAGTCGTCACACTCACAAAAATGCATTCGTCTGAAATCGCGAATGCCACCATTCCGGGCAGCGGCTATTTGTTGGCGGTACTCGTTATTTTTGGTGGATTGATATTTAACATCGGAAATATTGCAGGGGCAGGGTTGGGCCTGAATGCACTTGTTGGATTAGATCCGAAATGGGGCGGTTTACTCAGTGCCTTATTAGCGATCTATATCTTCTCATCGCGTAAAGCCAGCACATTTATTGATAGATTAATCATTGTGTTAGGGTTGGTGATGATTGGCTTGACGTTATTTGTCATGATTGCGTCTAATCCGCCAATTGGTGAAGCTCTACGCCAGAGCGTGCTGCCAGATACGGTGGATTTTGCCATGATCACCACTATTGTTGGCGGTACCGTGGGAGGCTACATCTGTTATGCAGGGGCGCACCGTTTACTGGATAAAGGCGAAGTTGGTGTTGAGAACATCAAAGCCGTTTCCAGTGCGGCAACCAAAGGGATTATTGTGGTTGGGTTAATGCGTTACATCCTGTTTTTAGCCATTTTAGGTGTCGTTGCCAGTGGGGTGACGATTGATATTTCTGGAAAAGCAGCTAACCCAGCCTCACAAGCTTTCCAAGCGGCAGCGGGTAACTACGGTTTACGTATCTTTGGTTTAATCTTATGGGCGGCCGCATTGACCAGTGTGATTGGTGCAGCCTATACCTCCATGAGTTTCTTAAAAGCGTTTAAGTCTTCCATTACAGAAAGACAACGCAATATTGCCACTATCTTATTTATCGCAGTTTCACTCGCTGTTTATCTTTTAATGGGAACTGCGCCAGCAGCACTGTTAGTTTTTGCGGGTGGCTTTAACGGTCTTATTTTACCGATTGGTTTAACGTTGTTTGTTTACATTGGCTGGAAACGCGCTGATTTAATGGAAGGTTATCACTACCCACGTTGGTTATTGTGGTCAGGTGTTGTGACCTGTGCTCTCACTTGGTACATGGGTGCGATGTCTGTAACTGCCATTTTCAACTACTTAAAATAAGACGTTATCAGGGAGTGAGGGACAATAATGAACAAAAAAATCGACCTAAATAGCGACCTTGGTGAAAGTTTCGGTCAATGGCAGATGGGCAATGATGAGGCAATACTGGGTCTTGTCAGCAGCGCTAACATTGCTTGTGGATTTCATGCGGGTTCTCCAGATGGGATTTTAAAAACCTTAATTGCCGCGAAAAAACACGGTGTCACAGTGGGCGCTCATGTGGGGTATCCGGATTTAGTCGGATTTGGTCGCCGCAATATGGATATTGCATCTAACGAATTAACCGCAGATGTGATTTATCAAATTGGTGCATTACAGGGGCTCGCCAAAGCGGCGGGCACTGAGGTGCGGTATGTCAAACCTCACGGCGCGCTGTATAACACGATTGCTCATGATAAGCGCCAAGCTATGGCAGTCATTGAAGGGATCCTCGCAATTGATAGCCATTTAACCTTGGTTGCTTTGGCAGGGGCTCCGCTTATCAGCTGGGCGCAGGAAGCAGGCCTCAATGTGGTGGCTGAAGCGTTTGCAGATAGGGCTTACAACAGTGATGGCACGTTGGTTTCAAGAAAGCTTGCTGGCGCCGTTCTACATGATCCTGAATTGGTCGCAAAACGGATGTTGCAGTTGGTCAATGATGGCGGAGTTATCGCCATTGATGGACAATTTACGCCGATTGAAGCGGGTTCCATTTGTGTGCATGGTGACAGTCCAGGGGCGCTCGAGATGGCGGCGAAAGTTCGGGAAATACTTGAGCAACAAGGCATCAACATCTGCGGGTTTGCTGGGGCGAGGGGCTAAATATGACAACATTAATGAAAGCCTCGAAAGAGGCGATTCAAGCGGCAAAAGCCGCTCGAGAGTCCATTCGTCAGGGATATGATAAACCGACGGCGGGCATGGCGCCGGGAATGACGCAAGCCAACATGATTGCACTACCTCGAGACTGGGCGTTTGATTTTCTACTCTATGCTCAGCGAAATCCCAAAAGTTGTCCTGTTTTGGATGTGTGTGAATCCGGTCGCTGGCAAACCGTATTAGCCGACGATGCGGATTTACGTACCGACATTCCGCGTTATCGCGTTTGGGAACAGGGCAAGCTGGTGGATGAAATTACCGATGCAACGGCAATTTATCAGCAACATCCTGACTTAGTGACTTTTTTGATTGGGTGCAGCTTTACCTTTGAAACACCGATGATCGAAGCAGGTATCGATATTCGTCATATTACGGATGGTTCTAATGTCCCGATGTATAAAACAAACCAATTATGCAGACCCGCAGGGCGTTTACAGGGGGAGCTGGTGGTTTCAATGCGCCCAATTCCTGCGGATCGCGTTGCAGATGCGGTGACCATTTCAGGGCGTTTTCCTGCGGTACATGGGGCTCCTGTACATATTGGAGCACCGGAATTGCTAGGTATTAAGGACATTATGCGTCCAGATTTTGGGGATGCGGTGCGTATTGAGGCGGGGGAAATTCCCGTATTTTGGGCGTGTGGCGTGACTCCCCAAGCCGCAGTGATGAAATCAGGGGTGCCTTTTGCATTAAGTCATGCTCCGGGGTATATGTTCATCACGGATATTCCTGACAATGCTTATCACGTATAGAGGTGCTTATGCGTTTTCTACCTGTTAATTTAAGCGCCTTTATGGTTGAGCTGCAAAGCCTTGAACAGACCATGGCACTGACCGATTCATTAACTCGTCAGCCAATTAAAGGCATTGAGGAAATTACCCCTGCAGCACGTACGGTATTAGTGCGCTATAACCCCGCGCGCGAAAATATCACTGCCATAGTTCAGCAAATCTCTCAGCGTAATATTGAGTGTATAGCGTCTCAAGCAGGGAAATTGGTCACTATTCCTGTGCATTATACGGGAGAGGATTTACCAGAAGTTGCTGAGTACTTGGGGATCACCATTGAGGAAGTGATCCGTCGCCATACGGAAAGCGAATATCTCGTTGCATTCAGCGGTTTTGCTCCAGGTTTTGGTTATATGGTTTCGACGCAAGCACAACTGCATGTGCCGCGTCGTCAATCTCCTCGTGTGCGTATTCCCGCGGGGTCGGTAGCATTGGCGGGGGAATTCAGCAGTGTTTATCCGCAGGCAAGCCCTGGGGGCTGGCAGCTGATTGGTAGAACAGATTTGGCTGTGTGGGATATCAATCGTTCTGAGCCTGCCCTTTTACAAGCGGGTTATCGAGTGAATTTTATCGATCAAAGTAAGCATGCAGTGAGTTATAGCTTACCTGAGCAGCCTCAAATCAAACCGAGAGAAAATACGCAAACTTATGATCTCACGGTGCTTGCCACAGGGTTACAGACATTGTTTCAAGATCGTGGGCGCATTGGGCAATCAGCGTTAGGTATTTCGGAATCAGGCGCGATGGATAAGTCGGCATTATACAGTGCCAATCGACTTGTTGGAAACGATACGCAATCGACAGTGCTTGAGGTCACCCAAGGCGGATTAAAAGTGCGAGCGAATAGCGATGTGCTTGTCGGCATCACGGGCGCAGAATGTCCAATCACGGTGACAACCGAAGAAGGACTCGTTTATGTCTCAGCAACGTATTGTCCTATTCACCTTGCCAAAGGGGATGTAATTCAATTAGGCGCTCCTACTAAAGGTGTCCGGAGTTATTTTTCAGTGCGCGGCGGTTTCGCTGTTACACCAGTTTTAGAAAGCTGCTCATTTGATACGTTAGCGCAAGTCGGGCCGGCGCCCATCATGGTTGGGCAATCTCTCTCGATTCATCAAAAAAATAATCATCGCGCGATATCTCTTACGGAAACACCCGCGTTTGAATATCCCACTGCAGATGATGAGGTTGTACTCGACGTTATCATGGGACCAAGAACCGACTGGTTTACGGAGCAGGCAGCGGCATTATTGCGTCAACAAGTTTGGCAGGTGACTGCAGCTTCGAATCGCATTGGATTACGCCTTATGGGGGAAACGCCATTAAGCCGTCAACAATTGCAAGAGTTACCAAGCGAAGGCACTTGCATTGGCGCTATCCAAGTTCCCGCCAACGGACAGCCAGTTTTATTTTTAAATGACCATCCACTCACTGGGGGGTATCCGGTGATTGGCTCAGTGTGTGACTATCATTTGGATTTAGCTGGGCAAATTCCAGTGAACGGCAAAATCCGCTTTAATCCATTACGTGAATTTTATCAACTTGAAGGGAGTCATGAAGCTTATGAATACCAACAATAAAAAAAACCAACATAAGGTATTGATTGCCAATCGTGGCGAGATAGCGGTGCGTATTATTCGCGCGTGCCGTGATTACGGGTTTACATCTGTCGCGGTGTATGCCGATAGCGACATTGATGCATTGCATGTCAGCATGGCCGATGAAGCCTATGGGCTGGGGGGAAATTCACCCGCTCAGAGCTACTTAAATATTGAAAAACTGATTGAGGTTGCGAAAAAATCAGGGGCTACAATGGTGCACCCGGGGTATGGTTTTCTGTCTGAGCGGGCTGAGTTTGCCCGCGCAGTGCAGAACGCGGGTCTCATTTGGATTGGTCCAAGCCCTGAAAGTATCGATATTTTGGGGGATAAGGTCCAAGCTCGCCATATTGCTTTACAGGTTGGCGCACCGTTAGTTGTTGGGACTCCGGACCCCGTTGAGACCGCCCAAGAAGTGGTGCAATTTGCGGATCAGCATGGATTACCGATTGCCATTAAAGCCGCCTTTGGCGGTGGTGGGCGTGGGTTAAAAGTCGCATGGCACATGCATGAAGTTGAAGAGTTATACCACTCAGCGGTGCGCGAAGCGACGGCTGCATTTGGTCGTGGTGAATGTTTTATTGAGCAATTTTTGCACAATCCTCGTCATATTGAAGCGCAAGTTATTGCAGACACTCACGGCAATGTAGTGGTGGTGGGAACTCGAGATTGCTCGTTACAACGTCGGAACCAAAAGCTGGTGGAGGAGTCTCCTGCACCGTTTTTATCCCGCGATATCGAACAACAAATTATCCGCGCTTCAACAGACATTTGTCAAAAAGCCGGGTATGTGGGCGCTGGAACGGTGGAATTCTTATTAAGCCAAGAAGGGATGCTGTCATTTTTAGAAGTCAACACGCGTTTACAAGTTGAGCATCCGGTTACGGAAGAGACCGCTGGCATTGATTTGGTGGTTGAACAATTACGTATTGCCGAAGGTTTGCCGTTGAGTATCCAAGAAACACCGAAACCGCGAGGGCATGCTTTTGAGTTTCGTATCAACGCAGAAGATGCAGGTAACGGTTTCTTACCGACCCCGGGTACTCTGTTACGATTTGATGCGCCATCAGGACCGGGTATCCGTGTTGACAGTGGTGTTGCCGCAGGTAAAACCATTCCCGGTACTTTTGACTCTTTAATGGCTAAATTAATCGTCGTTGGGCAAACCCGTGAACAGGCTATTTCACGTGCCCGCCGTGCATTAGCAGAATTTAAGATAGAAGGCGTTGCCTCGGTGTTGCCTTTCCATCGTGCGGTTATGGAACAAGCTGATTTTTGCGAACAATTTAACGTGCATACGCGTTGGATTGAAACAGAGTTTAGCGTAGCTATCCCACCGGCGAAACGCCAGCTACCTCAATCTGAGCAGGAATTAACTCGAACATTTATAGAGATTGATGGAAAACGGTGTGAATTGGGGTTACCCGCACAACTGTTTGCAGGAATGGCAGTGAATCAAAACGCTACCCATCAAACATTACACGCTATTGAAAGCAACCCAAACCATGTGAATGCACCTATTTCGGGGGTATTGTTCAATTGGTTAGTTCCTCAAGGAAATAAGGTGACAGAAGGTGATGTGATTGGTGTGATGGAAGCCATGAAGATGGAAGTTCAAGTGGTCGCTCATCGTTCAGGACAGCTAAAATATGCAGCTAATCAAGGGGATTTTATCAACGCAGAGAGTAAAATTGCGGAGATTAATTAGTCAGTAACGGTAGGTGGCAAAAGCCACCTTAACCTCAGCGTGGCTTACGTTCCGGTAAGCCTCGCAGTGGTGGATTTGGTGCGGGGATCACGCTTTTTTCTTCTTTCGCAATTTCATCGCTATCGCGGTAGACCTCACCACACAAGAAAAACAAATTAGGGCGCTTAGCCTCTAAATAAGATTTTCGGCTCATGCATTGTTCTTGGGTAAAAATGGTTTCGGTCACAGGTAATGCATCACATGAATCAGAGCCACAAGGACTGACCCACAAAGCCCAACCAATAAGTACCATATGTCCTGCCATTTATCTTGCCTTCCCACACAATGAAGTACACCCAAGATGCAAAATCAACACGTTCTACATGAAAGAACGTTCGTTTTGTCTACAAAATATAAGTCAAATTCTAACATTGGATTAGATAAATGTATGTATTCATACGATAGATAAATTTAAATTCACATTAAACAACAAACAATGATTATGAAGAGAAGTTTAAAGCCATCAAAAAAAGAATATTAATCTTAGCCGTGGGAAAATGAGAAAAAAGCGCGGGATGTGAGGGTTATTTTTGGGCTAGCTCGCAAATAACAAAATTTTTATCTGCAAATTTATGTTTTCAGATCTCCATCCTGTCAATTTTTACGATTTTTATCTACGATGAACCAGACAACGTAATAATAATCGCAAGAATAATATAAATAGGTAACTTATGAATGCCATGGAAGAAGTGCTTTCATTTTGGTTCGAAGAATCGACCCCAAAACAGTGGTTTGAGAAAAACGAGAAATTCGATTTAACTATCGCAAAGCGGTTTACTGTGCTCAGTGAACAGGCGGCGAAAGGGGAACTGGCTTATTGGCGCGTGTCTATTCGTGGGCGCTTAGCGGAAATTATTATTCTTGACCAATTTTCGCGTAATTTATGGCGTGATACCCCAAGGACATTTGCCCAAGACCCGATGGCGCTTGCATTAGCTCAAGAGGCGATTAAGCAGCCAGATTATCACCTGCTGACGTTAACCCAGCGAAAATTTATTCTTATGCCGTTTATGCATTCAGAATCGAGCTTTATCCACCTACAAGCCGTCGAGTTATTCCGCATGCTGGGTGATGATAATACCTTGGATTATGAAATGCGGCATAAGGCGATTATCGATAAATTTGGGCGTTATCCACATCGTAATGAGATACTTGGTCGTCCTTCAACAGCGGAAGAGATTGCTTTTTTACAACAGCCAAACTCATCATTCTAATTTTCTTTACTATCAATGAGTTTGCTATTAATTAAGCAAACTCATTTGATGACGACGACGCCCGAATACTGCGTGTATTAACGAAAGAGCTCTGCGGCTGCTGGGTGTAAGCCCAACTGTATCTGTAAGCGAGTTAAATACGCCTCGGCAATTCTTGCCAGTTGAGGGTAAAAGTCATGCTCGGTTTGGGTTTGTTGGACCAACGTTAAATAGCGCCCCGCCCAAGGTAATAAATGTTGCTCTAATAATTCCACTATCGCATCATCTTGCCCTTGTTCCGCAAGGGCTGAAATTGCCATTAACATCAGTCCAAATTGATCTTCCGGTTCCCGCAGCCCGGTATCGGTCACTAAACCATGAGCCATTAAAAATTGACGGTAGGCACGGGTGGAATCACCCATAACGGTATTATCATGAGACAGATAAACTGATCCCCAAGGTGGTGCTGGCATCGCGCCTTGACCTTCAAAAAGAATCGAAAAGTCGTAGGTGAGATAGGTGGCTGGAATGGTGCTTAATGCTTCACAAATCGCTGTGAGTTGTTCCGGCTCATCCCATGAATCAAGGGCAGGGATCTCTCTTAATACAGGCTGTAAAGTCTGGAACGTAGGTGTTTCAGGGGAGTAGTAAAACATGGCCCCTAAAATACGAAAAAGGGTTGTATCGATAGTGTGCATGGTGTACCTGTAAACAATGCTCTATTGAAAACAAAGAGCCTGAATTCAGGCTCTTAAGTTATTAATGATAATCTGGGGTTATAGCACCTTACATGGTGATTTGCCACAGGTTATAAAAGGCAATACGACCAGAAAGTTCTGCAAGTAAGACGGCAGCAGCACAGGTCAGTAATGGCACTTTCGGTGAACGCTGTTTAATCGCAAATCCAACAAATGCGGCTAATGCAATGGCCAGTACAATGACTTGGAAGCCCCAAAAACCCGTTTGTTCAGCACTTAACGCTGGAGCCGTTTCCCCTAGAAATGCTTGGTAGCTTGCACGGCTGGCAAAGATAGCAAAGGTTCCCACTAAGAAAGAGGTCAGCCCTAAGCCTCGAGCTCCAATCGCCATTGCCAATGCGCCACCACCAACAAACAGAGTGGTCCACATTTGCAGTGTAGTAAATTGGGTATCCCAATTGGCAATGGTTGCAATGTTATACACCTGCGGAATTGACCACACGAAGGCTAAACCAGAAATTACTGCCGCAATGTTTGATAGCTCACGCAGTGCCGCTTGTTTGACAAAGTGAGTGAAAAATAGTGTTGCAGCCGCACAACCAACAAAGACACCACTTAAGAAAGCTTCATTGCTCATTGGCGAACGACCGACGCCTAACAACATATTGAAGAAACGTAGTGGTTGACCAACGTGCAATGCACCAATACCCAAACCAATCATAACAATGATAAATCCAATAATATTGGCAGTTTTCAGTTGGTTATCATCGATTGAACCCATTTTTTTCGCAATATACGCTAACAGAAATAAACCTGCTGCGGATTGCCCTAAAACGGTAAAGAAAACCAGTGGTAACTCATGCATATTAGACCTCCGCAGGGTTTTTCAATTCGCCACTTTTATCACCAGATGGCTTCGCATCTTTGTGTGGCTTGATGACGATATTCGGGTTAGTCAGGCTTGGATCTGGCATAGGTGCAATACCACATTCGCTACCATGTAACTCGCGTAAAACTGTAATGTCATCGAAGTCTAAAGCACGCTGCGGGCAAGACTCTACACAAACAGGTTTCATTCCTTTGGCGACACGCTCATAACAGCCGTCGCATTTGCTCATCAATTTTTTCTTTTCGTCAAACTGTGGTGCACCGTATGGGCAGCGCAGTTCACAATATCGACAACCTACACAGATAGATTGGTCAACAACCACTAAACCATCTTCAGCACGTTTGTGCATAGCACCTGTTGGGCAGCCCTCTACACAGGTTGGATTGGAGCAGTGATTACAAGATATAGACAAATAGTAGCTATAGACGTTTTGTTGCCAAATACCATCTTGTTTCTGCCAGCTACCTCCCCCAAATTCGTACACTCGACGGAATTTAGGACCTAAATCTAAATCTTTTTCATCCTTACAGCTGACCTGACAAGTTTTACAGCCAGTGCATTTTGTGGAGTCAAAATAAAAGCCATACTGTTTCATCAATTAACTCCTTAAGCGCGTTTGACTTCAACAAGGTTAGTATGTTGTGGTGTGCCTTTCGCCAGTGGAGAAGGAACATGGGAGGTTAGGGTGTTGATACAACCACCAACATCTAAACCTTCGGTATTCAATGTGCGCCATGCACCTTGAGGAACCGCAATCACACCGGGTAAGACGCGCTCAGTCACTTTGACTTTAATCTGAATACGCCCACGATCATTGAAAATTTCAGCTAAATCGCCGTTTTTCAAGCCGCGTTCTTGTGCATCAATTGGGTTGAGCCAGAATTGATGTGGAATGGCTTCGCGTAGCATAGCCACATTGTAATAGGTTGAGTGGACATGCCCTTTGTCATGGAAACCGGTCATTAATAATGAGTGTTTCTTCTGCGCAGCTTGAGCCTCAACGCCTTCTCTATTCACACAATATTCAGGAATTGCTGGAATACGCTGCCCTTCTGGTAATTCCCAGTTTTTCACACGTTCAGCCAGTTTTTCGGAGTAAATTTCGATTTTTCCAGATGGTGTTTTCAGTGGGTTATTCACTGGGTCATCACGGAAGTTTTTCAGTGCAACGTTTTCGGCACTATTAAGGAATTTACGATCAATAATTCCCGCACCATCAGTTTCACTAAATTCTGGCAGGTGAGGCATTTTTTCGCGAGTTTTGTTGTAGCAAAACTCAATCCATTCTTCGTAAGTACGTCCTTCAGTGAATTGGTCTTTAACGCCCATTTTCTCGGCGATTTCGACTAATACATCGTAGTTTGGACGGTTTTCCCACAGTGGTTCAATGGCATTTTGTAGGCGAACCAGATAGTGGTAAGCCCCACTCGCGTAGGAGTTATTGATTAAATCGTTAGTTTCGACAGTGGTCACATCAGGTAAGAGTAAATCAGCATATTTTGCCGATGGGGTATCATGGTTATCCCAAACAAGAATAAACTCACATTTAGATTCGTCGGACAGAATTTCATGGGTTTTATTCAGGTCACCATGTTGGTTACCAATGACGTTACTGGAATAACACCACATAAATTTGATGTCATTATTCAGTTTATCAACGCCTTTAATTCCGGCATTTTCCGCCGTTAACTCTTTTCCGCGAACAATCGCTTCAGACCACATGTAGGTTGGGATCAGGGCTTTTACTGGATTTGGTAAACCGAATCCAGCGACAGGGTAAGCATAACTGTTTCCCCATAAACCAGTGTTAGTACCGGAACGCCCAATATTACCAGACATAATTGGCAGCATCATGATTGAACGACACGCTTGCTCACCATTTTCAGTACGTTGTAAACCCCAACCTTGAGAAATCCACGCATGTTGAGCGTTACCAATTTCACGGGCTAACTGAATAATGCGAGAAACAGAGATACCCGTTAATTTACTTGCCCACTCAGGGGTTTTGGCAATGCCATCATGGACCATGACCTAAAATATAATCTTTGTACGAAGCATTACGTGGCGCCGAAGCAGGTAGGGTTGATTCATCCCAGCCCACACAATAATTTTTCAGGAACTCTTCGTCAGTTAAACCTTCTTGGATCATCACATAACCCAGTGCTGCCACTAATGCGGCATCAGTACCTGGATAAATAGGGATCCACTCAGCACCCAGTGTCGTGACGCTGTCGGTACGACGTGGGTCGATGATAATGACTTTCGCTTTACTCTTATCTAGTGCATTCAAGGTTTCATAAAACTGACCGCCACCGGACATACGGGTTTCAGCCAAGTTGTGGCCAAACATGACAACAAGATCAGAGTTTTGAATTTCAGATAAATAAGACTCTTCGACACTACCGTACACATAAGGGGTAATTTCCATTAATTGTGCGTAGGAGTAAGTGCCGTAGTCGCCTAAAAACCCGCCAGTTAAACTGAGCAGGCGTTTGCAGGCAGCACGACCGTGTAAATTGGCGCCCGTTGAACCGGAACCATATTGATAGTAAATCGCATCGCTACCGTATTTATCGATGGTGTATTTCAGTTTTTCAGCAATGATGGTGGTCGCCTCATCCCAGCTGATTTTTTTGAATTTACCTTCGCCACGTTTACCTACACGCACCATTGGGTATTTTAAGCGGTCTGGATTATACGTTTTCCAGCGAACAGAACGACCACGTAAACAAGGGCGAATTTGGTGTTCTCCCAGTGTTGAATCGTCATACATGGTTTCATTGGATATGCGGCTGATGACGCCATCTTTAACATGAACTTTAAGAGGACAACGGCTCCCACAGTTCACTAAGCAAGCGCTATAGCTGATTTTTTCACTGACTTCATCTGGCATGATGGCTGGTGTTTTTGCTTGAGCAGCAAAAGGCAGAGTGATTGAGCCTGCAATAGCGGCTGCACCCGCTACGGTTGCGGAGGTCTGAAGAAACTCCCTCCTGCTCAGTTCTGCGAATTGAGTATTTGTTTTATTTTTATGCATTGACATTGCCTATATGTAAATAACGTATTAGGTATGTTCAATATGTTAGGAAAAATCTCTACTTACTAACATGATATGCATCAACAATATCCTTGAAAAAATCAGGGTAAATATTTTTATTTATATAATTTATAAGGGATTTTTTTGATGATAAGGTCCATTTTGTTTTGTTTTTATTATCAATCGTTATATTCTAAAATATATAATGATAGAGTAGGATTGGCTAGAATTAGAGGGGTTTCCCCCTCTGGGTATGCTGACTAAGTTCACTAATCATTAAGTAGTATTTATAAGTTACCTATGATGAGTTATTTAATTGTTGAATGACTGAGGAATCGAACATCATTACCGGTAGGTGATTGATGTATGTGTAGATTGAACTGAGGAAGAATCGAAAAAATATGGTCAAAAATATCCGATTGAATACGCTCATATTCCAACCAAACCGTGGTATTTGTGAATGCGTAGATTTCAATAGGAATACCATTTGAGTCTGATTCAAGTTGACGAACCATGATGGTCATATTTTTGTGAATCTGTGGGTGCGCACGTAAATACGCCTCAACGTAAGCTCGGAATGTCCCGATATTCGTTAGACGGCGTTGGTTAAGTGGAGTCGCTTTATCTTCAGGCAATGCAGAGTTATAGACCTGAATTTCAGAGACTTTCTGATCGAGATAAGGCTCAAGCAAGTTTGCCTTTTCAAGGTTTTTTATCTCTTCAGGCTGTAAGAAATGAATGCTATTGGCATCGATACGCAGACTACGTTTAATTCTTCGCCCTCCAGATTCTGTCATCCCTTTCCAGTTTTTGAATGAATCTGAAATTAATGCATACGTTGGGATAGTTGTGACAGTATTATCCCAATTACGGACCTTAACGGTAGTGAGCCCAATATCAATGACTGCACCATCGGCCCCATATTTAGGCATTTCTAGCCAGTCACCAATGTTGACCATGTTGTTCGCAGAAAGCTGGATACCTGCAACTAACCCCATGATAGGATCTTTAAACACCAACATCATCACAGCAGTCATTGCCCCTAAACCACTGAGGATAATCAACGGAGATTTTCCGATCAGTAGTGCGATGATCATAATAGAAATTAAGACGGTAGCGATTAGTTTGATACTTTGAAAAATGCCACGCAGAGGAAGATGCGCTGTTTTCGCCGCTCTTTGTAATATGCCTAATGTGATATCTAAGATGGAATAAATGGTTAACAAGCCAAAGAGTAAACACCATGCTTGAGAGGCCACATTTAACACCATCTGTGGCGTGGAACCAGAAGATAGCCACAAGGTGGATTGTATATTGACCACAATACCCTGAATAATAAAGGCAATGCGGTTAAATAAATTGTATTGCGTGAGTTGATGTTGCCAACCAGAACCCGCTTTTCGCCCCCGTTTTTCAATGCTAGGCAGCAGTATCTTGTGGAGAAACAAGTGCAAAATAAGGGCGACAATCAGTATCAACCCAAGGACCATTAAGAGAGAGGCGAGAGTGGCATAGTCTTGATTAAACTGGCGAGCCCAGTCGAGCAGTTGCTGCTGCATAAATTCTCCTTTATTGCGTTATCCATAAATGACGCCCCAGTATAAGCAAATAGGACTTAAGTTTGGCTGAAATTACTAACATTTACATAACATTACTGTGAATGAGTTATTTCTTATTGTTGGGCTAGAAGGGAAGACATATGGTTTGATGACTCTACATGGTTAGGAATTCACAATAAAATGTATCCTGATAAAAGCGCTAAAAAATCGTTTATTTTGCAGTTTTTCTTACTGCCAGCACTGATGTGTGTACCGTTATTGTCTCATGCTTCGAATCATCAAGGGGACGAAGGGAATGGTCATCACAGAGGCGGTTATTATTATGAACATGATGATCATCACCATAAGCATCATAAGAAGCATAAACACAAAGGTAAAAAATATCACTGTGATACGGCAAAATACGCCAGTCGTTACGATAACTCGCTGGTGAGTATTAATATCAATTTTGGCGATGTTCGTCCCGTTGCCATCAACTATGGGCTGGTGGGATATCAAGGGCTTCCGCCTGGGATTGAAAAACAAATTCGCAGAGGTAAGCCATTACCACCGGGAATTGCTAAAAAAGCATTACCAGCCTCATTTAGCGCTTGTTTACCAAAATATTCAGGCTATGAGTGGCGGATGAGTGGAAAGGATTTGCTGCTTGTTGCGATGAAAACCGCGATAGTGGCGGAAATTATTGAAAATGTTTTTGAATAAAAAAACGGCCTTAAAAAAGGCCGTTAGCAAAAAATTTGCAAATACTTGAATGAGGTAAATGAAAGGTTTGATTGACTATGGTTTAAAGCAAATTACATAAAACGTTTAGACAGTAATTCAACAACTTCTTGCAGGTTAACGAAAAATTCTTTGATGCTTTTCATGTTCGCTCCGAATATTAATGTGTGATCTTGATCACGTAGGAGCATTCTAGTTTTTTATTGATCAAAGTCAATAATCGACCAAAAGATATTTTAAATATTAAACTAATTTTTAATACGATGATTGTAAATTATTGTTTACATCCATGTTCATCAGTTTGACTATTTGGTTTGCATGAACGTTTTACTTGATGAAATCGTCGCTAAATTTGTTAAGGCTTGCATACTCTGTTCGTGTAATTCCAGCGTTGCTGCGGCACATAAATCTTCCAGTACATGGCAAAAATACCCTAAGTCATGGGCTTGTCTCACGCTACTTTGAATTGCCATCATGGAACTGACGCCGCCAAAATGAAGGTGGGTAATGCCATTGTCATACAGCCATTGGTGCAGTTTATTTCCAGCAAAAGCGGAAACACCTTTTTTAATCATGACGCGGTCATGCATGTGAACTTCTAATTCATCGACCCAGCTACATCCGTGTCCACTTAATTTCAAGGCACCGACTTGCTTTGCATGTTGAAATAACGGAGAGCCTAAAGGAATATCTTGATAATTATCGCTAAATCCGACCTTAATCCAAATTACAGGAATACGCTGGTTGCGCGCGTAGCTCGCGACTTGATTGGCTTTTTCTACTATTTTTCGTGAAGTAACTTGCGGGTAACTACTGTTGGATAATCCATTTTTGCCAACAATATCGTTAATAAGATCAATGATGATGAGTGCGTGTGACATTATCGCCCCTTTTTGCGGCTAAGTAATTTAACGTAAAAAGGGGATTGTAATATTTATTCTGAGTAAGGGATGTTAACTAAATAACATTATTTTAAATAAGGATATTATTTAAGCCCATTTATTCAATTAAGGTAAATCAATAATAAATCCAATTCCTTTATTTTCTAATCCCTCGGTCACTTTTAATGTTGCACCAATTTTTGATGCTAAATTATAGGCAATAGATAATCCTAAGCCGCTGCCTGTTTCTAATGTTCCAGGAACGCGATAAAAACGAGAAAATAGATGTTCATGACTCTCTTTTGGAATGCCGCGACCATTATCTTGAATTGTAATTGTGGCACCAAAAGGCGTGATATCTTTCAGCGTTACTTTTATTTTAGCTTTTTCAGGCGAATATTTAATCGCATTTTCAAGTAAATTAGTAAACACATTACTGAGCGCTAATTTATCGGTGTCGACATAAAAAGATTCTGGGCTCGATAATTCAACATCAATATGTTTATTGAGTGCGTACGGGATATGGGATGAAATCAAATTACTGATCAACATCGGTAAATCAACCTGTTCTTTACGTATTGAAAAATCTTCCGCTTCTAAGCGTGCAAGGTCAATTAATTGATGAGATAAGGACGCTGCACGCGTGAGTGTTTCCTTCATATCATTAATAATTTCAGCTTTCTCTTTGGGGTTATCAATATTCATTAACAGGTGTAATTGTGCAGTCACTGCCGCTATGGGGGTGCGCAGTTCATGAGCCGCATCTGCCATAAAGCGCTTTTCCCGCAAATTCGCCGCATCGACTCGTGCCATTAATTGGTTTATAGCGGAAATAATAGGTCGTGTTTCTTTATGTACGTCTTTCATTTCTATCGCCGTTAAATTTCCAGGCTGACGCGAAGAAATAACTTTGGCGACTTGTTTGATTGGACGAATACTAAAATAGGCAGTAATTAAGATAGCAATTAGCATTATTCCCAGAATAAAGGCGAGAGGAATTGCGGTTTCTTCGGCGGGGTTTCCAATTAATTTTCGACGTTCAAGGTAGGATTCCGCAATGACAACTTCGAGGGAGTGGTCGTCATCCCATGCGGAAGTAAAATGCCAATCCTTATATTGATTTGTGAGTTGTTCTACGGATTTTAATGAAGGGTCAGATATTTTTTCACTATTTCGATATAACACATGTCCCTTGGGATCTCTGACGACCATGTAGGGCTTATAGCTGGTATCAATGCCGTTTTCCATCGCATCGGTATACATTTTTTGCAAAATAACGGCGAGTTTATCGAAATATTCAGGCGTGTCTGAAACCGTGCCTAATGTACGGGCGATACCTTGCGTGACAATTTGCTGTTGTTGGTTAAATTCATCATCATTGACTAAATCAGGCAGGTAAAAAAATTGCAACCAGCCGACTAACAGCAGCCATAAAAAGATGACTGCGCCAACCTGAATACCAAATGTGTAAACAAGAAAGGATTTAATCTTCACTAGATTGCGCTTCTTTTTTTAATAAATAACCAATACCGCGGATAGTAATAATTCGGTCTTTACCAATTTTGCGGCGTAAATTATGAATGTGGACTTCAAGGGAATTACTCTCCACATCGTCTAAACCAAATAAACGTTGCTCTAAATCTGTTTTTCGGACGACATTATCCGCATTTTTAATTAATTCATACAGCAGCAAATATTCTTTACCGGAAAGTAATAATAATTGACCATCTAAAGTGACTTGGTGGTTTAACGGATTTAGTTGCAGATTATCTAATTGCCAAATTTCAGATGAAAAGCCAGCCATACGACGACTGATAGCTTTGACCCGAGAAATTAGCTCTGGCATTTCAAATGGTTTTGTTAAAAAGTCATCAGCACCTGAATCTAAACTCGTTACTAAGTTATCCATTTTGTTGCGAGCAGTAAGAATAATAATAGGTATTGATTCCCCTGATTGGCGCCATGCAATGAGCTCGTCTTGACCGTCTCCATCAGGTAAACCGAGGTCTAATAACATGACATCAAAATTACGAGACTGTAATTGTTGTTTAGCATCAGCCAATAATCTAACCCAGCAAGGATTAAAACCCGCTAGTTCTAGCCCTCGACATAACGCTTTTCCCAACTGAAGATCATCTTCTACCAATAAAACATTCATATTTACTCCCTCTGGTGCGGAGTATAAGCAGACTGCTTCCACCCAGCAACTCGGATATTTGTCGCCTTAAGTATCCCTTAAGGTTGGTTTAACCAAATTTTAAGGTATGAAAACGTAAAACGAATAATATAGCATCAACAACCATAACAAGAGCCTTTACCATGAAACAAGTTTATATTGAAGTGCCTCTATTTATCGTGATTATTTTTATCGCCATGGTGTTTATGGGGGAAAATTTTAATAAGCCAAAAATGACATTTAACCATACAAAGTTAAATGAAGTTTCATTATGCACTGAGACTAAGACCTGTTTAGCGGAAGCGCGGGTGCTTGAAATAAGTAAAGCGAAGCGTAACCCTGTCACCAAGATTAAATCCTATCTTCGACAAAAACTCTATTAATGATTTTACCGGTGAGTAGATGGGGGATGGGGATATTTCAAGTACTTCGCACTATTCTAGAGTAGACAGAAAATAGTGTGAGTGGGGGGCTTGATCGTTTTTTACAATACAGAAAGTGATTCAGATTAAATCAAAAAATAACAAATTGAGAAATGGAAGAGCTATCACTGGACCTTCTTCCATTTCTTTCTGTTCAGCTAATCATCGGTATTTGTTTCCGGTAGCCAGCCGTCATCCATCCAAATTTCTTCTAAAATTTCTTCAATGCGTAATTTATCATCCGCAATTTTTGTGCCTGAAATATTAATGGCTTGCTGAGAGCTAAAGCCTACACGAGTAACCATATCAGGGTATTGTGACTGTAGCTTGCGTAGAATCTCAGATTCTAATGCCTGTAGCACTAAGCCACTTGGTTTTTGTGGTGAATTTTTATCAAATAACACTTCGATGCGTAACATAATAGCCTCTACTAAAGACTGTATTAATATACAGTATTTTTAGATCTATATGGAGACCTTGTCAATATCCTCCATGAATATTTTTTTATTCTGACTGTCGGCTAAATGTTTTTATTTCGAGGCAGTGAATCTGCCGCCTAAAAAAAGCTAGCAGAAATATTAATACATAACCCTAAAATCGCCATATTAAAGATAAATGAAATGATCGATTGCAATAATACAGCGCGACGCATAGGTGTCGAGGCAACTTCTACATCTGCGGTTTGCGAAGCGACGGCAATCGTAAATGAAAAATACATAAAATCTGAATAGCTTGGCTGGGTAATCTTATCAGGAAAAATTAACCACGGTTTTTCATTTTCATTGTTGCTGTAATACAAATGAGCATAGTGCATGGTAAAGCCTGTCGGTAATAACAACCATGAGGATATCAGTGTGGAAGCCGTTAAAATGTAAGAGTAGATTTTATCGGATTTCGGGATATCACTATGCCCTCCCAAGGCAAAAAACAGCGCTAATAAACTCACACAGCAACCCGACATCAAGAAAAATATCACCATACGAGCGCTTTCATCTTCAATTTTCGTGAGCTTACGAATGTCTTTAACATTATTGCTAATAATCCGCTGGAACAGGAACAGTAAATAGCACCATGCAAATGCGTTCCAACTGATAATTAAATTAATAATCAGATTTTGTGTATTAAATAGGGCAAAGAAGGTGATAAAAGCAACAATAAGCGAGACCAAAAAGCGCGGTCGAGAATGAAATGCATGACGTAGCAGATGGGTGATACGAGCAGCATAGCGAAGCATGGGATATTCCTTGAAAAATAATCATCACGTTAATTAAAAACGAGTATATCACCGAAAAAAAATGGAGCACGAATAAGGTGCTCCATAATTTAGTGAATAAAAATAATTAATTCTATTTTTGACTTTGCTTTATCAGCGCATAGCGATTAAGTAATTGCTTAAAATGGTTGTCAATGCGCTGATATTCGGATTCAGCCACCGTTCCTTTGGCTTGAAGTTGTTCGAGTCGACGTAATTCTTCTTCTAGTGGCACACTTTGGTGGAAATGCTGGCGGGCATTGAAAATAATGGTTTTTAATTCAGACCCCGTGATATAGCTGCGAGGTTTACCATCGAGACTGTCTAAGCGCGTACTGAGATTATTTAACTCTGCCATTCCTTCAGACCATTGTTGCAATTTATCGTTAGATAACGCGTTAATTTGCATATTTTGCTGCCATTTATCGTTAAATGCGCTGACTTCTTGCCGTTCACCATATTGCTTGGTGAGGTAACCTACCATGCTAAGCCCATATTGCTGAGACCAAATCGGGGAAACTGATTCCAATTCCACAAGGTAATTATCGATCATATTGAGTTTTTCGGGCGAGAAACTACTCGGTTGGGCGGAATTGGGTTGTAATTGTTGCTCAATAATCGAGGCAATATTGGGTGTAAATTCAGGTAATTGTGGCAGTGCTTGCGCTAAAACATGGTTATTGATTTGTGGATGAAGCACATATAAGGTGCCTGCGCAAAGTGCACCGGTGAGAACAATCCCCCAAGCTAATCCCACACACAGCCCTTTACGATAAGACGGTTTGGATGAGGGAGGTGCACTGATCGTGGCATTGGCTTTTATGGATATTGGGGTTGCTGCGGTATGCGCCCGAAACGTCGATGGTGATGTTTTCGGAAGTTGTAGCGGAGTTGGTGGGATAAAACCGCTATCTGGCACATCTATGCTTTCTAATTGCCTTGCCTGAGAGGCGAGTAAATTTTGTAAGCGCTCTAGCTGTGTCAGGTGCTTGAGTTCTAATGTTTGCAACTGTTGACCAATTTGGCTCAGCGTGGTTTCAGTTTGGTAAAGTGCTGGAAGGTCAGCATAAACGGGCGCGTGAGCACGTAATCCCGTCATTAATTGTTGGCTCAATGTGGCGAGAATTTCGACGCGAGCGTGAGTCTGTTGTGGCCAAAGTCCTTGCCAGTGGCGGCTCAGTAAATGTTGGAGCAAAGACAAGCCTTCGTTTAATCCCATGATGCCATTTTGATGTTGGCGGATCAGAGTAAACCATGCGCAAGTTTGCAAATCTGCCCCATTTTGGTTGAATAAAGACAAACAAAGCCCATGGGCACGCGCCCAGTCTACATCAGGGCGGGCGGGGTGAAAGCGTTTGTTTAATTCGTCTTTCAAGGCAGCAAAATCAGCGAGTGTTCTCGGGTCGCCACCAAGGCGTAATGTATTTAAATCAGGATTCATAGTCGTCTCACGCTATCGTCGGTTTAAATCGTATCGAATTGTTTTTTTAGATGATGTACGAGAATGCGCCCATCTGGCATAAACTCTGTGCCATAACGAATCAAACCTTGTTCGTGCAACTCAACTTCAAGGGCGTAATGGAGTGCTCCAAAGCTGTTTTGCGGTAACAACACTAAAGAGAGTGATTTGATGCGGGGCTCATACTTGAGCAATGTTGCCGATAAAATGGTCATCATATTGTGAGCGGTGCCAGGAAGCCCTTGGATCATTTTACTCATATCAGGTAGTCCATAATCGGGAAGGTGTTCGATGCTACCTGCTCTGGCATTAAGAATACGGCGAATATTGTCCATCACTGACACCATCACTTGGTCATGTTCAGGGATAGCATCGATATCCAATCCTCCCGCAAAATACCCCGTCAACATTTCATATAACGAAGGTTGGGACATGCTATTTTTCTCCAAGTGGTTTTAAGGTCATGGAGTTATCTGCGAGAGTGAGCAAGCGCGGGTCATCCGGTAATAACCGTTTTTTGGGGATCACAACACGCCAGTCATCAGTGATAAGGTCGGGATGATGGAACATTACAGCGATAGCAACGAATTCTGCACCATCTTCAAGAGGCATATCAAGCGAAATAGATTCTCCTGGACGAATGCGTAAATCTTTCTGTGTCACGATGGAAGGCTTAAGCACTTGGCTATCTTTTGCAAATAAAGAAGCGTAATCGCTCTCATCAAAGCTTTCACTGTCCTTTAATTGGTAGACGCGAATGATGGTGGATAAGGATGCGCCTGTATCATCGGTGTTTAATGCTTCACGCGCGACAAAATCAAGGTGGACGACTTTCACCTGTTTATAAAATATCGCGTTTGCTGCACTGCGAGTGCCATCGCTGACCATTTGAGTGAGCCCGCATCCTGTGAGGTTTAATGTTGCCAGAAGCACCAATGTTTTGCCGCAAAATGGCAATAAAGGGATGTGTTTCATCGGAGAGTCCCAGAATTAGAATCGATAATTAGCATAATGTGAGGGCGGCATAGAGTGTGATGTTGCCGATAATCGCTGATAGCGCCCTAAATTTAAGGTAATAATGTGTTCTCGGTGAGGGGCATTAGGGGTTAATGCGCCCATCGCGGCGGTACGCCCCAGTTGAACACCTTGGTGAGATTGCGTGCTTAACGTTGCGTTAGGGAGTAATTTTCTGGGTAATTTGAGACAAAGACGGGCATTGACTCTTGAGCCTAGGTAAACATGCAACAGCGCCATTAAATCTTGATACAGCAATCCATCCGGTAACCAGTTGCGGGCTTCCTCAAGGTTATTGGTTTGTAAGACAATCAAAATTTGGCTATTAACATCAGTCGCATACTGACCTAAAACGGGTTTATTCATTAAGGTGATGGGCGTTTTGCAGGATAATCCGGTTTGGCGCGTTTGTTCGATGCGCCTTGGATCATGGGGTTTGATTTTAACGTGGGTATCAGGTGCGAGTAATTTGACTAATGAGATAACGCCTTCGGCGGTACGAGTCGGAAAACGTAGCGTGCCCAATAACGCTAAAAATCGGGATAAGGGGGCTTGTACATGTTGAGCTGTGCCGGGGATCCCTAAGCCAATTAATCCATATAAATACTGGGAAGTTTCATCTTCACCACCCGCGGAAAAGGTCGCTGGGTAGGAGTATTTTCGCCAAATACGGTAAAACTGTGTCGTGAGCCGATGATTAAAAATATCTAAAAAATCCGTCAGAGATTCGGTGCCTTCACGTCGTTGAGCGATATCATCGAGATAGCTTGTCGGTAGTGGTGAAGTGACGCCATATAGCCCTAAAAAGGTCGTTCGAATACTGGGCGTATTGCTATCTCGGTAGCGGTCTTCAATGTCTATGCCTTTAATTTCGGTGACAGGAAAACCCATCCCTCGATGGGGACGAAACCGGATAACATCTGTTTTCGGGTCTTGGGTGCTGCCAAGGGGTGGGCGCTGTTTATTACTCTGTTCTATTAGTTGGCAAAACCGATAGAAGTTAACCCGTGGTAGACGCTCCCCTAGCGCATCAAAAAGCTGATTTACTGAGGATGATTCTCTGTCCATGTGAGGCTTTTTCCTGTTGGTAAAATATGGAGAGTCAATTGGTTAAAAAGATGCACGTCGGTATAGAGGGCAAAAAAGCGGTTGAGCATTTCACCAAATAAGTGGATGTCGCCTTCACCGTTAAATCCGCTGCTATCAAGGGTGATATCGATGGCAATACCGCGCTGTAAAAAGCCTTTTTCGAAGCGTTCGATAAGATGCTGTTCAACGTGGATCATGGCATCGAGTTTGCGGCTGTTTAAATCATCTTCTCGCCAGTCATAGAGCGCTAATGTGCCGCGCAATACCTCTACGTTGTCCATCATATTGAGGAAGCTGGCGCCAAGATGACTGAGTACGCGCCAATGAAATCTGTCTTCAGCGGGAGGGTAGCAAGGCAGAGTCGGTTTACATAAATTACGAACCCGCAGTTGTGTCTGCAAGGTTTCTTCCGTTCTGTCCAGCAAAGTGCTTTGTAGCGCTTTGCGCGGAAGTTGCCCGTTCGTGCCGGTTAATTGCAACGATAAGGTTTCACTTTCCAGAGTGGCGGTCGGCTGTTCGCGTTCTCCGCCCAAAATTAGCCACGTATCATGCAACCCGCTGACACCACGCTTAACGCGAGTGTGGTAGTAGTGTTCTGGTGCACTGCGGCGCAACATACCGCCGCGATGGCGAAAACTGCTAAAGGGGACATAGTGAATATGTTCACCGCGGCGTGTGCCATGAACTGTGTCTACTGCATAGATTTCGGTATGCCCGTCTTGTAGGCGTCGAGGGCGCAGCAGATACTCACTTTCTAACCCGTTAACAGTGAGCGGATCCGCCTCAATATTAAATAAATTAATGACGGGAACACTGTGCAGCTTTACATTGTCAGCGCTTAACGGAATGTCACTGTCCCAAAGCGTATCAAGCACAATTTCCAGTTCAAAATGACTTAACCCTTCAGGTAAATTGATTTCTCCAAGTCCTTGTAAATTGACGAAGAGAAACTTTTCACGAAAAGAAAAATACTCGAGCAGTAACTGGTAGCCACTAAAGGTACTGTCGCCTTTGGGCCACAGTTGATCTTCCTCGGCAAATCCACCAGGAGAAAACCACAGAGGTAAGCGAATTCGGTCTGGTGATGATGGTAGGCGAATGTAGGTAGCAGCCACTTGCTTAGTCAGTGCTAAGTGCAATGCATAGGTCGTTGGGACATCGCCAGCCAGATAAAAGGAGAGGGTATCTAGCGCGGTTTGTTTCCAATCAGCGAGCTTCGCACAATCGAAGCGTAAGCGGATCACGGAACGCCCATCGGGCTCAGTGGCTAAATTAACCGAGGATAATGAAATGGGATTGAGTGTTAAATCTCGTGTTGTTCGATAGCGGCAAACGGTTTTTTTAGGACCAACCGGACGCGAAAGCACTTCAAAATTAGCGGGGAGCACGGATGAAAGTTTCATGTCGTGAATATCCGGTGCGAGCTCAACCACAGACAGTGACGGAATGGTTTGTAAGTAATGAGGCCAAAGGAGGCTAACGAGACCTTCCGTTAATTCCGGTAAATCATCATCAATTTTTTGGCGCAATTGCCCCATAGAGAAGGCAAAACCTTCAAATAATCGTTCAACAAAAGGGTCGGGGATGCCCGCTTTATCTAAATCTAATAATGCCGCACGTTCGGGGTGAGCTTGAGCGAACTCTTTTGCTGCTTCACGCAGATATCGCATCTCCGCATCATAATAGCGAAGGGTTAAATCATCCATTAGTGTGGTTCTCTTTGATTAATTTAGGGATAGAGCACTAACGCTCGCACAGGGTCTAATCGTGTTAGCTGAGCCAGTAACTCAGACATTTGGTGATGTAAATCAGCTTTATCAGGGGTATTACGCTGTGCTTTGCCGCGTAACAGTTGCAGCTGGCGAGCTTTAACTTCAAATAGGGAATGCGGCTCCCAATCAGCAAGGCGCATCTGTTCAGCGCTACGGTCTAATTCGCGAAGTAAATTGAGTGCCAAATCATGACGAGAAAATTGTTCAGCCACTCTTGCCATCACTAATTGCAGCAACCATTTTTGACGGGATGTTTGGATATTCGGTCGTGACATTAACCAAGCCAATGCTGTTTCAACGCCTTCAGTGTCAGCTTGGGTTAACGCTTCTTGCTCTAATGCGAATATCGAACTGTTATCATCGTCATCAGCACCTTGAACGGGCATGTGATGGAGGGACTGAATATTGTCTTCCAGAATATGCTGTTTAATCCACGCTAACGTGACTTCATCAGCGAAAGGTGTGCCATCTTCCCAAGCAAGATGTTCTAAACCCGGTAAGCGGAGTAAGAACTGTTTTAAATCAGAAGCAATCACATCCGCCCAACCATCCCATGGGGCTGGGGATTTACTCAATGCTTGGTGCAAATACCACTGTACATCAAGCCAAAAATGGTTAACGCCTTCTGCAAATAATCTATCCGCTTGTTCGGTGAGTTCGAGCCAATTTTGTTGCAGATATAAACGTTTGAGTTGGGCTTTGGCATCTGAGCGTGGAGGGGCTAACCGAGTGCATCCATGCTGATTTTGTGGCGGGGATTGGTGCAGCGTATCCCAGCGTACGGAGGTCATCAGCCTGTGACCCGATAACCAGCCGTTGGGTTGATTACGTAAGTAATTGGCGAGTACCTTGGCTTGGTCAAGCAATTCTCGACCCGACTGAATCGGTGCGATAGGACTGATGCCAGATGACGTTTGTTTCGTGGATGTATGTTCGGCTGATTTAATATTTTGGGGAACAACACTGTCTGCACCACCAGATTGTGCAAGGCGATTTTCTAATGCACGCAGTAACGGCGCAAGATTTGGGCGGTTTGGCTCATCCCATGCACTAAATTCATCCACAATGGCACTAAGTAGTGCCACGATGCGTGCAAATTCATTGCTATCGACTTCAGGATAAAGGGATAAGCTGTCGATGACCCGTTGACCCGCCAACCATTCAATGACAGATTTTCGGCTATTTGGACGATTTGGTAACAGCTCGTCGTGGTAACGGTGAAGTAATCCAACCAGTAACCCTAGCCCATCGGCTAAGCCTGTTTCGCCTTCGCGATGTAAGCGCGCCCAAATGTAGTAGGTTATGACACGTACGTCTTTACATACGTTAGTTAACAAATTTTCGGCAAGAGCGCAGATCAGCTCAGTATCTGAGCCTGAGAGCTTGTTGACTTCTTCTTTCATGCGTTCGAAGTCATCGTCGTAGCCGGGATCATCGCCAACTGGGTTTTCAGCCGTAATGGGTAATAACCAGCGCTCCCATAACACGACTTGTTGCTCCACTAATTGATTAGCGGCAAGCGGATTTCCAGTAAAGCAGGCTGTACGCAAAGCAGTTAATAAAGGCATAGGTGATGTCCTATCGATGGCTAATCCAAAAAGATTTTTTCAGGCAGGACAAAGTTGCGTAGCTTCAATAATGCTAGCGGACCTTGTCCCATCTCGGTACGAAGCTGATAATTGAGGGTATTACCATCCGGTGCAGTCCATGTGACGGTGTAGCTGCTGGTACTTCCGGCATAAGGCGCAACATGGGCGGCTTCAAGTAAGCGGATTAATCCCCAAACACCACGGTGGTCAGCATAGAGTCGCGTGCCTGATGATGTCGTCATCCAAGTCAATGATGCCCCTGACGCGACCGTATCCGCGGGCCAAACAAACCGCTGCCATTCAGGGAATTGGTTATCGTAAGTGAGATTTTGTTTATCGATCACCAATATCGTCTGCATAACATGTTTACTGGTTCCTGGGCGCATTTCGAAATAAAGTCGAGCCTCACCATTAGCGAAGGCAACGTCACCTAATTCGGTCAGAGTATCTAATGCGTTTAAAAACGCAGGATTAAAACGCAATCCTTGAGCATTCGTACTATTCGGTACCCAGTGATTCCCTTCTTTGCGTAACACGCCTTGTAGACGGGTTTCTAAGAAACGTTGAATACGCCCGTTATCAGGGCGAAGATATTGCGCCATCAGCGGTAAGGAAATGTCACTTTGAGTCTCTTTCAAAGGGTAGCGCCCGCCAAAGGCGCTGTTCCACTCATTGACAATGGCATTTTGCCACTCACTATTGATCCCTTGAGCCGTTGGCGTGAGTAATTGTTGCCAAGCTTGTGTCATTGGCTCAACGAGTAGCGAGTCACCAAAGCTTTGCCACTCTTGCCCAAAGCTTGCGGCAATCAGGCTTCCCATGTCTTTTGTTTGGGCAAAATCAACATTTTTGCCTTCTAAAATACTTTGGGCAAAGTCTTGGGACATGGCTTGTGGGTCGGGCGCATTGACCACTTGCTGAAGTTTCAATCTTACTCGAGTAATGCGGGTTAAATAGGCTTGCAAGCTGAGGTTATCGCTGGCTTGAGTGTTGGTTTGTGGATCGACAAAATTCAGGATAGGCGCAAAGATATCTTCAAGAGGACCTGTAAAATCGGCTTTCTGACTAATGACCGGTTTCTGTTCTTTATTAAGCAGGTCTTTCGCGGAGTTCATAAAGGAGTCGGCGAGCTTTTCTTGTTGACGTCCGGTTTTCCCTTGATAAGCCACGGTATTCATTAGTGCAATTACAGGCGATTGGCGGACATCGCTCATTAAAGATAATTGGTCGATAGTATCGGATAAGCTTTCAGTATGACGCCATTGCAAACTGTTTAAGAAATTTAACCAGCTATCTGAAAAATCAGCAAAATAACGTTCAGTAAGCTGCTGCTTAAGTGCATCAGGCGAAATATCTTGGCTAAGTTCATGCTGGCTATCACTCAATACCCAATCAATTTCATTGCGACGTGATTCCACCACTTTCTTAATGGCGGGTTCAATCGCTTCTTCCCACGCTTTGCGGGTAAAAATACCCGACACAAACTCATCGGTAGTGAATAAAAAGCGGGCATCGGTATCGCCCGTCATATCATCTAAGGTCATATCAGGGAACTGATGCTGCGCTTGTAGTAACACTTCTTGATATAGCGTAGCACTTTCGCTGCGTTGACCAATTTGTCGAATAAGTAAGGTACGGCTTTGATTAATCAGGTTATTGTTCGCAGTTAATTGCCATTCAGGGTGCTTCGGTAGCTGCTGGGCATAGAACATGAGTAATTCTTTGCCGAGGGTTTGCCATTCGCCTTCGTTCATTCCTTGTGGGACGGGGAGGGTCGTGAGCACGCTATTAGTAAAAAATGCCGGATCCATGCGCTCAGGGGTACTCATCATTAAGTAGGTTTTTAGGCTTTGATACGCCCCTTGGGTGGCTTGACGACGGTCATCACTGTTAGGGGATAACTGGGCATAGGCTTGTAATTGTTGAGTCAATTGTTGAGCGAGGGTATCACGCAAAGGCGGTAATACCGTTTGTTGGTACAGTGGCCACAAACGTGTTAGTAGCGCTTCATTACTGTCCAAACCAAAATGAAGCCAGAAAGGCACTGAGCTTTGTTCGCGATGATTGAGTAAGCCTAGGGTTTGCTGAAAATCATACTGGGCTTTGAGGCGTTCAGTTTCCGGTAATTGGCTGTTAGCGGCGACGTTCGCGCTTTGGTAGCTCTCTTCGATGAGCTGGCGATTGGCAAGGTAAGAGACAATCATCCCTGCGCCCCACAAGGTCATGGCGGTGGCAGCGCCATATTGAGCGAGACGTTTTTTGTCAAAGCCTAAAGAGGCTGGCTGTAAACCGGATGCCAGTTCAGATTGTACATTCAACCAGCTTGTCCAGCGGGTATCAGGGTGCCAACTATTGGGCAAGCGTTGCTGATTTAACGGATTGATAGAAGGGCTAAATGCGATGCCGGAAAAAGGCAGCGTACGTAATTGGGTATTGAGTGGCGCTAATGCGGTCGCAAGCTGCTGGCTTCCCCCGTTTTGTAAAAATTGGGCTAAGGCGAGTAGATAGGTGTGTTTCTGTTCACGCAGTAACGCTTGGGTTCCGTTGACCACAAGAGCAGGGATCAGGCTTAATAAGCTAGGGGATAGCGCTTCGGCAGGCATATTTTGCTCTGTCATGCAGAGAATAGAGGGCGTTTCAACCGCACTGAGGGACTGTTGGTCACTGACACTCCATACCCAAACTGGCGCACGCCAACCTAATTCTTGGAAGAGGTTTTGGATGGCACGCCCTGCATTGTGGGCTGTTGCGGTATTGAGGTTAGTGAACGTGACGCTGTTGTCTAAAAGCTGGGAGGAAATGCTGTTTTCTGTCACCCAAATCACGCCATCGAGCGGACGACGTCGGCGCAGTTGTTTGAGGGTTTCTAGTCGCTCAGAGTCAATGGAACTCCCGATATCACCACCGTAGATGAGTAGTGTGCCATCACACTCTTGCCAGATTTCTTGAGTCAGGCTAGGAGCCAGTTTTTCGACAGCGGAGTGGGAGCCGAGGAGGAGCTGAATGGAGACTTTAGAATGCCAGAAAGTGCCGTATTGGGATTTTAGGGTATTTAGGACTTCTAACAATAAAACATTCTCTATGTCATCATGATTTTTAATGAGATTATCTGAGGCTTTTTTTGTACCACTATAAGCTTGTTTACCAATCCAGCGGCTAACAGTAAAAACAATAATAGAAGCCAAGCCAATAAAACCAGTTACCCATACGAGGGTATTCAAAGCATCATATTGTTTTTCCGAATTAGGCTGAATTTCTAATATTTCTGGTGAGAAATAAAGAATGAAGCCAAGGGTTATAGCTATGCTGAATAACACTAATAGAATAACCCATGGTTTTTCTAAATTTTTTAGTATGGAGATTAAATAAGATTTCATATCGTGGCTCCAGATACGATGAAAATAAAGTAATTAATGTGTTTCAATGTAATGAAGCATTAAATTCCGATTGGAGGGGTAACTGTCCAAACAAATATTTCATTATTTTGATGTGTAATCGCAAGTTGGGCTGCTTCGGTTTTTATTAAACATGAAGTACTAATATAAAGGTTAACCCAAGGGGAGGCATGCTGAGTACAGCCAATAATATTATCAATACTATATAAAGGAATTTTCCTTCCGCTTTCGGTAAATAGAACTTCTGTTCTAGTGTTATCCAGATTACTGATTGAAAAAGCATTAAGAAAAATAGACTTTACTTTGGTTAGCCCGACATTCCCCCAAAGGAGAGCATTATCAATAGATTTACTTAACTCCAGCGTATTGTGCTTATGCTGAGGTATAGATTCAGGTCGGTGAATAAAAGCGATATATTTGTTAAGCGTTTTTTTAGGTGATGATAATAAATGAGCTACACTAACCTCTGTATATTTATCAATGGGTTGTTTAATCAGATGAAGGTTTATAGTGAGTAGGTATTCAAAATCATAGATTTTATCTAACCAGTTATCTACAATGCTAATTGGGATATGTTCTTTATAATTAATACTGAATGGTCTTTCGAGTAATTGAGAAACTTCTTGATTAATTTGTTTATTATCATTTTTATTTAGAATAATATTTTCTCCAATCGAAACTAAAATATTTAATGATACATTGTTTGATAGACATTTGATTGCAGTTAGCATTGATGGCTCACTAATTAACGCTTTAATTCTATTGATGACTCTTTCTACATCTGAAGTGTTGCTATCAATGAACTGAGCACAATAACTTGCTTTACCGTTGATGAGGTTAGGAGGCAAAAGAGATGTTTTACTGGTAATTATTTGTGTTGATAAATCTTTGCAGTTTGTTATGTGAGGAAGAATCATGGCTTGTGCTAAAAGTGTAACTTTTCTTTGGCCTATCGATATTCTTTTATCTTTATCTATTTGTCTTTGTGTATCCCATCCATCAGCTGCCCATTTATTAAAAAGAAAAAACATGTATCTAACAGAATATAAACCTAGCCAAATTATGAGGGTAAAAATGAGTAAATTTGACTCTGGTATTTTTTCTATTAATGACTGAGAAACTAGCAATCGATGTGAAATATAAATGACTACTGATAGTAAAACAAAAAAAATGCCCCATCGTTTAATTGATGGAAAATCTTGACGTTTTGCTTTTGGCGGTAGTGATAATAAATCAACAGGCATCAGTTTAGAGGCTCGCTTTGGCATTAGGAAGAGAGGAAATCAATGTGCAGCCACAGCTACATTTATGACCATCAAATGCAACAGGTAAGCCATTATCTAGAAATGTTGGATGTCCTTGAGAAATCACTACATTATTATGTCCTTTTTTAGGGCATGAAACGGGGTCACCTAAGCGGGCGACACCTATGCCGTTAAATACCATTGATGAAGAACCTGATAATACTTGGCCACCACCTGTATTTTTATCACCAATACGAATAATACCTTTCATGATAAAAGTCCTTTACGATTTGTTATTGGAAACTGATAGATACAGCTTTAAAGGAAAATACACGTTCGAAGAGAATTGAATAATAAATATAATTTTCATTCATAATAATTAAAAAAATGTTTTCCAAAGATTTTTGGGGTTCATCGAGGCATTAAGAATATATGGGTCATGACGAACAAATTCCCAATGGGCTTTCAGTTCTTCAAGATTGTTATGTGATGAAGGTAGACAAAAGGTATCGATAATCGTGATGCCATCATCTGCCAATACATGCCCACTAATATAATAATCCTTGCCGATTTCTTTGCGATGATTTAGTCCTGTCGTAAAAAACACATCTTGCCAAGGGGCTGTAAAGATAGAGCCATCAATACGTGTCGCGTGTACCAATTGGTTTTTACGATCAAACCGAATAGGGTAATGAGTCCATGCGAACCACTCTTTTTTTAATAAGAATAGCATCCAGAGTGCCATCGGAAATATTATTAGAGAACCAATTAGAATAGCCAGTAAATACCCTACTTCATAGAATGACCGAGTAATAACATCAATAGCTAGCCAAGCAAAGTTTGAATGCTTATTTAAATTAATTTGATGCCATTTGCTTATTGGGCTAATAGCATCAAACTGCCAAATTATTTTTTATTACAGAACCAATAGATTAATAGATGTTTCGGGTTTTTGGAAACGTCAAAGAAATAAGGATCTTTGGTATCTTCCGTAGATTTTTTTTGAATATTCTCAGGCCATACCGGACGACGACTGGTTAGGACCGCTATACAACGGGGAATACCTAAAATCACGGTTAAAGGTAATGAAACCGGTAAAAATAATATCGAGCGGCCACCAAGGTTAGTCAACAGATAGAAAAAGCTAAACCATATACGCTCTTTTTTATGTTCAATCGGTAAACAAAAATCAATATGATGAATAATATCTTGCGGGCCATCTTCCATATAACGGCGAACAAATTCCCAATGTGCAAGTAATTCCGTTTGGTTAAAACTGGTTGCTGGTAAACAAAAGGTGTCAATAATGGTGTTTTTCTTTTTATCAAGAATATGACCGCTAATATAATATTCATCTTTCATAGACTTTTTGTAAAATAATCCAGAAGTGAAAAAGATATCATCCCATTTGGCGGTAATAATCGAGCCATCAATTCGATACGCATAAACAAGACGATTTTTACGGTCAAAACGAATAGGGTAATGGGTCCAAGCAAACCACTCTTTCTTTAAGGTATACAATGCAAAGCAGATAAATCCAGATAAAAACGGTATAACAAATAAAAGAAAAAATAACATCTCAGTTGAATAGTCCGCAACAAAGATACAATAATAAAGGATAAAAAGAAGAGCAGAACCAAAAGTTGCACTACATAAAGAGGATACAAATGAGAGAAGGCCTTTTGAATAATAAAATTTATCGACTAACTCAAGGTAATGTGAATTTATTACAATGACTTTGCGGTCAGAATCCAGTTGTTCCTCAGGAATATCATTGCGGATATGTTGATGTAACTGGTGTTCGATTTCTCTTTCGTTAAGTGGGCGCTGTAATCTAAATTTTGGAAATAAGCCATAGTAATCCATATTAAAATCCCCCCAGCGCAGCTTTAAATTCATCTTGTTCTATTTGCATGGTCGGGTATGTTGTTAGCTCAAACATATCTACCACATCACTATCTTTAAGCATTTCAAACTCTTTAAGCTTACTAAGCCCTTTTTCTGGAAGTTTGCCCCATAGGCATTGTTGCAACCATTTTTGAAGGTTATTGGGAAGGTCTAAAGCGATGAATATAGCTGTTCCCAGTAATATAATTAGGGAAATAATCATTGTTATCGGTCCCCATAAAGGTGCAAAAATTAGTACATAAATAATCGCAAAACCTGCACCTGCAGATAGAAAATATAATGAACTGAGTCCCAAATTACCTTTCATCATCTCGTCAACACCATGAAGAGAATCATAAATAGCACCGATAGTCGCACTAACAATCCCTAATGTTTTTCCCGCAAAACCAAATAGATACTTTGATACACGAGTATTCTTAAATGCCTTCCTTGCGGCGTCATTTTCAAAGGTAACGAACCTATAGATACCCGTTTCTATGGTGCTAAGAATTGTGCTGGATAATCCCATAACCCCAGAACAAAAGCGATACCGAGATTCTTGTTGATCACGGGTTAATGTTTTATTGTTGCCAAGATCGGATGAACTAATCAGTGCAGCAACTTGAAATAAACCGGAAAGTACACCTAAACAAAATGGGGTAGCCGACTTTAAGCTTTGCGTTTTATTTTCGAACGATATTTTCCATGCCCTGTAATTTTTAATATAAGCATCTTGGCTCGAAAATATATGGGCTCTTAATGCTTTTAGTTGTTGATTGGATGGTAATGCCGCGATCCTTTCTGCTTCCATGGGTTCCAAGCATATAATGAATTTTTGTACTCGTTGTGTATAAATATGTTCGCCATTTAACGCTTTCGCTTTGAGATCTTTTTCTAAAAGATCATATAGAGATTTTTCACTCATTTTCAGGTTATCGCCATATAATTGCATAATGCGTTTGGCTGTTTCTTTATACAAATGAGAAAACGTCCCTTCCATTTCAACCACGATAAACGCATTTTTAGTGATAACCCCCATAGATACAAGAAAAGAATACATTGATTTTGAACCTAATAGGTTTGTTAAATTTTTCAGTAGTGGACCCGTAAGTATACCCAAGTAAACTGCAATGACTGAAACACCCGGGGAATCGGGTTTATCTATGATAGTTCCAAAAGCATCAATTAAATTATTCCAAGGCATTTCGCTTAGGGATTGGTGGCTATTAACGGCTTCAGATATTTTTTTTATTAACGCATCTTGATTTAATAACAGCGCTCTGGCTAAAAGGTTTTTAGGGTTATCTTGAGGTTTGATTAATGCCTCGGAAAAGAATTTTTTAGTTCCTTCCTTATCTGACATTCCTCGTATGCAATAACTAATAATGGCAGTAAATTCGGTGCCGCTGATGATATCATTTCGGTCAAAATTACATTGGAAATAATCAAGAAAACTGTCTTCATTAAACCAATCGAGATACATTTTTGTTCTGGGGGAAATCACTCGGCTATTATATTCTTTTACTGCTTCATTTAACTCTGTTGCATATTCTTTGACTTTATTGGCATCATAATATTTTTCATATTCAGACCAACTGCTCTTAACGTTGATTGACATACCTTTAAACACTTCTTCCCAAATATCGTTGTCTTCGGGTATTTCCGGTGCGTCGACAATAATACCGTAAGCATCGGGATGAACGTTATTCGATTCTTTGGTCTTTTTCGCTTTATATACATTGCTTAAATATTCACGTTCGAGATCTGTTATCGTTGAATCTTTCATTAGTGTTATTGATGCAAGCAAAGCGGACTTTCTTTCGGTATCCTTATCTTTTTGGTATATCTCTTTATTAAACTCATATTCTATTAACGACGATAAATCTTTAACGTTAGCGGTAGGATCTGGCAATACAAATATTGCCCCTTTGGGGTGCAAACCTTGATTAGCTGCATTTTCTACATATTTCCCAGATGCGATAGGTGTTACTTTCGCGTATGCCGGATAAACTAACGACGTTACGGCATTAATAGGATTAAACATCATATCTAACGGCAGTGTCCATTTCCATATTTCGCTTTTTATTGCGTGCTCATGATAATTAGCAATAGTTTGCTCTAACTGTGACAAAGGTAATGCTTGTGGCACTTGCTGACGACTCAGCCATGCATCCATATCAAAGGGTTGCATATATTTTTCACGGTAGCCTTTTTCTTCAAATTGTTTTCGAATGGCATCAGTCCATTTCACTTCTGACCAAGCAAACCAGAAGGTGCCATTTTTAGTACCTTGGGGCATCATGGGTAAGGTGATTAAAGAGGCTCTAGCCAATTCTTCTGGCTGGTCAATGCAGGGTTTAATTTCACCAGAGGCTACATCATTAGGGACATCCCCATTTTCGGGAATTGGGTAATAAAACCCACCGTCAGTAATATAATAATTAATCCATGAGTGACCTAATTCATCCCAAATATTTAAGTAGCCAGAGCGTAATAACCGCAAGGTATATGCAGTTTCCCCTTGGGCTTCAACGGGGACATGAATACTTTTAGGCATAACAGGGAGAATATCATGTTGAGACATAATAGCAGGGCGAGCGAGTAAAATGGGAAATCCACGTCGAATGCAAAAACTGCAACCTTGCGACTCATTTTTATCTTTCATATCTAGATTCCTTTAGACGTTATTAACGTGGGAGCATTGGCTTTTATTTCTTGCCAGCGCTTTTCATTCCAATTGGAGGTTGTACGACGGTAATATTCAGGATTATGAGCAGAAACTTTTAATACAGCTTGAACATCATGATGTAACCAAAAAGCACATTGTTGCTCGATGCCTTGCTGTACAAAAATATTTATATCTTTATTTATAACCAAACCACAATTGGATGCGATCAATAGCAACTCATCAATGTGTCGGCTAAGTCTAATTTTTTCGTCTAAGTTTTTTGTAATAGGTAATTGTTCTAACACTTGGTTAATTAAACCAATCCTATTAATTTGTTCTAACGGTAAATTAATAGGATCATTTTTGATATAAGGTGCTTTTTCTTGAAAACTTAACGTATACCATTGTTTATCAATAAAAAATGTCCAAGATGGAATTGCTTGCGTTTTTAAGTAAGTTTGCAACTGCCAAGGGGTCAGCATCCAAGATAATTGAATTAAAACTCTGGGATCGTAGTAGCGAAAAAGATAGTTTTGTTGTTTTTCATCATTAATTAAAAGAAGGCTAGCTAGCTCATTGCGCAATGATTCTGCTGATAAAGGGCTGCTGAGTAATAAGTTGATGTTAGGTGTTGAAAGCCCTTGAGATTGTTTTGTTATTTTAGTGATGAACTTTTGCCAATCTGGCGTGGGTAATTCATGCAGTGATATTAGTGCTGGGTATAAATGTGATTGGGGGGCCAAGTGTGCTGAGACAATATCTAATGAGGGATAGTCATCAAGTAATGAACGAGCAAATGCTTTATCAATTAATGCAAATTGGTGCTCACCGAAATTTTTATGTTGGGGTAGATAGTGTGTCATACAGTATCCTTAGCGTAGAGGTACAATACCTGAACCCTGTTGAGCAGCTTCTGAAGCCATGGATTCACAAGCAGTAAATTGTGGGTACGGCATATTCAACGTTGCAGCATCCATATATTGAAGATTTGAACTTTTTACATTGAAGTCTCCACTCGTTCCGTGCTCTATCTGTGAACCTTCAATGGTGATATACGAGCTACCAGATTGCAGTGTAATTTTTTTCTTTGCACTGATGATAATTTCATCGTTAGTACTCGTAATATTCAGCCCTTTTTGTGCAATGATGTCGACTTCACCTGTTTGAGCTTGTATTTCTACCTTACCTGCCGCACTAACCAGTTTCATGCCTAGTTCATGCGCAAATAAAACAACTTTTTTCTTAGCAAATAAGACAAGGCGCTTGAGTGATGATATTTCTGTATTACCCGCAGCGGTATAAATTTGATTGCCGTTACTACTGTATTGAATATGTTTAGGGGTTGAGGTTGCAATACCGCCTGGAGCACCGATGAGTACGACTGGTTCTTGCAGTTGCTCAATGTTTTGTTGTAAAAATTGTTCTTGTGTTTGATTATCGAGTGATTCGATATCCGCTTGTTCTAATATTGATGATAGAGATTCCGCCATTGATAATGCATCAGAAAGTTGACGTTTGATTTCATCTATATTGAGTTGTTGCTCGTTCGCTTTTTCTTGCTCATGAGTACTTATTAACAACCCTTTACCCGCACGAATCGCGCCCCAGCTGTCAGTACGTAACTCAAAACCATCACCGCGTTGTTCGCGCTCGGCGTTGACTAAATGCCCCAGGTTTAACTGGGTTTTTCCGCCATACTCGGTGCTGAGCTTAATATGCTCTTGCCCGCGTTTATCCTCCATGCGCAGTTTGTTATTCGCAGGCGTGCGGATCACATTGCGGGTGTTATTTTTATCCGTCACGTGGTCGGGGTGGCGGGAATCATGCAGTGCGTGGGCGATGTAAGGTCGGTCTGGGTCACCCTCATGGAAGGCGATAGCGACTTCAGTCCCTTGAATCAGCGGGAAGTGCATCCCATAAGTATCGCCGGCGTAAGGTTTTGCCAAACGCACGGGCATACTTTCATAGCCCTTGGTTTTTTCATCACGATCCGCATCGAATTTGACCCAATAAAAGCCGTGTTCATTTTGGTGGGCATAAATATCGTGGTCTTTTGCGCTGGTGACGCGTGCCATTAATGTTCCTGCAATGACAGGGCGTGGTTTTAGAGCCGGGCGCCAGCACAGTGATTCAGTGTAAGGTACGGCGTCAAAGCGGACGGTTAGCGCTTTATCTCGGCTGGCGGTAAAGCGTAGGCGAGTAATTAGAATTGGCGATTTGAATACGCTGGGTAACGTCGAACTGAGCGGGTTATCTTGAATGCTTAATACTAATAATGGCGTCAGGTCCGCTGCGCTACTTTCTCCGCGGAGTAAAGTTTGTCGAGCTAAAAAGCGTTCGTGGTCGAGTCTTGCCCAAAAGTTTGCGGTTTCAGTTTCAGGGCGAATTTTATCCCCGCGGGTCAGGTGGCGACCTTTATAGTGATAAACATCGCCGTAGTTGATTTTTTCGCCGTCACCGCGCGTCATATCCGCGACAGCGGAAATCAACGTATCTTCCGCCAGTCGGTGGTTATAGTCTTTGGCAAAAACAGTGCTTTCAACCACTTGATGACGTAAAGATAATCCCCAAACACTGTCAACATGGTTATCGCTCAGCCCAGACGGGCTATTGAGTGGCAGCGTTTTGTCATACACATAGCCTCGTTGGCTGTCTGTAAAGTGGAGTACCTCGGTTTGGGTATCATCTTGTAAACCAAAGCGATAAAAAATACCCACTTCACTGAGTAAACGCTCAATAAATTGGCGGTCACTTTCGTTAATTTGGTTGATTTGTTCGCGCTTTGGGTACTCTTTGTCGAGATGAAATTCGAACTCCCAGCCTTTGAAATTATGTTCACGCAGAATTTGTTCAACCACATCAGGGATGGATTGGTTGATAAAGAAACGGTGGCTGCGAATTTGATGGCGGAGTAGCGCAAAAAAAGGCTCGATAACTAGCTGGTAGCGAGCTTCATCCGCAGAGCCAGAGAGACGACGGAAATCCGTCACTACGCCATGAACGCGCTTGGCAACGCTCGGCTGAGTGGCAAGCCCCATTAAGTTACTTATCGGCGCACAAAAGGTCAGGCTGGCATTACGGCGTAATAATTGTTGAGCAGAAAGATCTTGGGCGGAACAGGTAAACGTAATTTGGTAGCGATAGGTATCGCTAGCTGCCTCACGCCCGGTAAAATGTTCAACGTCCAGTAAATCTGAGCAGCCTTGCACTTCTAAGCGATAGCGGTTTTGACCTTGAAGGAGATTTTTGGCTGTATCGAGTAGGCTCATGGATTTATCTCCTCAATATCACTGAAACTCAGGGTGATCCCGTCTTCTTCGCTATACCCCAACGCCAGGCTTTGCGCTTGCTGGTGGTTAGCTTGGCGCATCAGTAGTTGCTGGCTCAGTACCGGTAAAATCTGCTGGTTCAGCAGGCTGTCTATATTGCGGGCACCAGTGTCGGGTAATAAACAGGCGCTCACAAGGGTGTCATACAGCGCTTCTTCTATAATGCCTTCAAGCTTGTAGTGTGTGTAAAGACGCTTAATGACGCTACCCAGTTTCATTTCAACAATTTGGCGCAGAGCGACAGGACCTAATGGGCGATAAATTAGGGTTTGGAAACGTGCGAGTAAGGCTGGTTGGAAGTGTTCGCGCAAGGTTGGACGCAGCAGTTCTTGCAGCTCGCCGTCGGTAGACTCAGGGAACTCCTCGAGTTGCTGCATAAGCAAGTCACTGCCCAAGTTTGCCGTCATTAAGATCACGGTATTGCGAAAATCAATCTCACGACCTTCGCCATCGCGCATAAATCCACGGTCGAAAACTTGATAAAACAGGTTGAGCACATCGCGGTGGGCTTTTTCCACTTCATCGAGTAACACGACGCTGTATGGGCGCTTGCGAACGGCTTCCGTCAAAATCCCGCCTTGACCATACCCCACATAACCTGGAGGGGAGCCTTTTAATTGGCTGACGGTGTGGGCTTCTTGATATTCGGACATGTTGATGGTGATTAAGGATTTTTCGCCACCAAACAGGACATCAGCCAAGGCGAGAGCGGTTTCAGTTTTACCGATTCCGCTTGGTCCCACTAATAAAAATACCCCTTGAGGACCGTTTTCTGACGCCAGACCTGTACGTGCAGCACGTAACCGTTGTCCAAGTCCCAGTAATGGGCTTTCTTGACCGACTACGCGTTTACCTAGCGAGTCTTCTAACTCCAGTAGTTCGGTTTGTTCATCTTTTAATAGACTGGATAATGGCACACCGGTCCAGTCGGCGATGACAGTAGCCACGGTTCTGACATCCACATCGGGGGTGATCAGCGGCTCATTTTGTTGAACGAGTTCTAACTGTGATTGGATATTGCTGACATCTTGGGATTGACGTCGCTGTTCTAAGAGCTCGCTGATAAGGTTTTTTTCTTGCTCAAAACGCTGTTCCAGTTCCGCCATTTGCAGGGCTAATTGCGCATCTTGAGTGACTAATTCGCTCAGCAGGGATTGGTTGGTGGTGTTGCCAATCGCCAAGTCATCAAGAATCGCTTGCTGTTCAAGTTCTAATGCATTGCGCTTGGCTTTTAAACGAGTCAGTTCTTCAGGGAGCGTATCGAGGCTCATGCGAATTCGGGCGCTGGCCGTATCGAGCAAATCCACAGCTTTATCGGGGAGCTGACGACCGGTTAAGTAACGGCGAGATAAGGTGACGGCGGCTTTGACCGCATCATCGGTAATGTGAACGCCATGATATTTTGCGTAGCGCGGTTTTAGTCCACGTAGCATCAAGCAGGCTTTTTCATCGTCCGGTTCATCCACTTTGACCACTTGGAAGCGGCGCTCTAAGGCGGCATCACGCTCGAAATATTGCTTATATTCAGACCAAGTGGTTGCGGCAATCGTGCGTAATTCACCACGGGCAAGGGCGGGTTTGAGTAAGTTAGCGGCATCCGCGCCACCTGCTTGGTTGCCTGCGCCGATGATGGTATGGGCTTCATCGATAAATAATAGAATAGGGGTTGGAGATTGTTGTACGGCTTCAATCACGTTTTTTAAGCGCTGCTCAAATTCGCCTTTGACGCCAGCCCCCGCTTGTAGTAGCCCCAAATCTAAGGTTCTTAATGATGTGGTTTGCAGACTGACAGGAACGTTACCTTCAACGATACGCAGGGCTAAGCCTTCCACTAACGCCGTTTTCCCGACACCCGGTTCACCCACGAGAATGGGGTTATTTTTACGGCGACGAGACAGAATATCTACCATTTGACGGATTTCGTCATCACGTCCAAAGACGGGGTCAATCGCACCTTCGCGCGCTTTTTCGGTCACATCCACCGTAAATTTATTCAGCACGGTCAATAAGGCATCATTCAGTGTGTTACCGATGACATTCTGTGCAGGGGTTTCGCTAGAGGATTGAGCCTCAAGCGGCGCTTCCGCCGGTAAAGATTGATTATGCGCCGCAAGTTGCTGAACTTCAGGGCGCTCATCGGATTGCGCATCAAGCATCGGTCTTAAGCGTTGTAATTGCGTGAGGCTTAAGGTCATTAATGGCCAAAGGGCATCGTTCGGAACTAAAGAGGGCTGCTTCACCATCGCGGCAAGAATATGCACACTGCGGATATGCTCGATATCTTCATCCAATGAGGCTATCACCCATGCGTGTTGAATTAAGTTTAGGAGTGATTTTGATAGCGAAGGGCGGCTATGGATAGAGCGGGGCAGGTTATCGATTTCTGTTAACAGACTTTGCCATAGTGCAGAAATATCCCATTCATAGCGACGCGCTAACACAGTGATATCACTCTCTCCTAGCTCAAGTAGCTTGAGTAACCAATGTTCGATGGTGACTTCAGCATGGGCGCGTGTTTGGCACAAGGAAGCTGCTGCCTCTAGTGCATTAGCACAGAAAGGGTTTAGGCGACGCAATAACATAACTGAAGAATTTTCCATGTTCTCTCCCTAGATAATCTGGTGGATATCAATGTGTTTAGGCACGCTACCGCCCCTAACCGTTAACCGAGGTTCATAAGGTGATATTCGCGATGGGAATGCGCAGTTGAAAGCGCGTATAGCTTGTTTAATGGCAAAATGTGTTGTGTGTGAGTGAGATTGCGCAAGAGACGCAAGAAAAAAAGCAGACGCCGAAACGCCTGCTTATCTTAATTAAGCGGTAGCACGCTCATTCCAAGAATCGGAATGGATAATGTTGCCGTCTTTATATGTCCAAGTGATTTTTTCATAGCGCAGCTCAATCTCTTCGAGATGGTTGTGCTTCTCTTTACCTGGATCTTTGATGTCGTGCATTTTTGGAGCCACTTTCACGACTTTGACGTTTTCAAGTTTGGTGTTGAAATATTCGACTTCTTGTCCTGCGTCATCAATGCGATACCATTTGAATTCCGCTTCTTTCAAGGTTTGACCCGTGGTCACAGCCTTGTAAAGATAAGGGCTTGAAGCATCAATTTCTTTAACGAAAATGAATGGCGTATGGATACGAGTACCTGTTAATTTACCGGTATTGTTATCCGTTGGGATGTACAGGTTATGGTCTTGAGCAACCACTTCGATGCTGCCTTCACGGTCTTGTACGTCGACAGAACCTTTAATTTCAGCACCGCCATCATCTTTCAGCCATAAATAAACTGGAATAGCCATAACTACTTCTCCTTTTGTGTGGAATGTGTACCACCATCCATCGATGGTACGGTGTTGACGTCTGAGACCTGACAAGCTTCAGCTTGAGGTATCAAACGAATTTCTACGCGCCGATTTCGAGTGCGTCCGTCAGCGGTGTGGTTGTCGGCAACGGGGTTATTTTGCCCGTATCCCTGCACTGCAAAGCAGGTTGGCGAGATATCACTGGTTTGGATCATCCAATCACGGACAGACTCTGCGCGTTTTAAAGACAGTGTTTGATTTAATTCAGGATTTCCGGTGTTATCGGTATAACCAGAAACCATAATTAACCAGCCGGGTTTGGCTTTAATGTTGAGCAAGGCATCGACTAATACTTTGGTCGCGCCCGTTTTGAGTGTGTATTGACCTACGTCGAATAGCGATAAGCTGTCTAGCGTGACCATCTGAGGGGCTGCGGGAGTAAGTGCAGGAACCTCAGGTGCGACGTCAGGTTGCGGTGGTGCCCAGCTACCGAGCAGCGTGTGCAAGTAAGGTAAAATTCTGTTTCCCTGATATAACGCTAAGGAATGAGACGTTGGAATGCCTTCTCGTTCCCAGCGCGCCAGCTCAGAAGCATCAGTTTGCAATTGCTGGTATGCCGTCAGTTTTGGCGTAAGCGGGGTATCAGAGAGATGCAAGAAGCGGGTGACATCTTCACCAATATGACGAATTAGTTGCTGATTATGGTGGTAGCTTCCGACCAATGCGCCCATCAGGAATACACCAAAAATGAGACCAATAGCGCCGAAGAGTTTTTCGGTACGGCTTAAGCTAATATCATGACGTAAACGACGTAACATCACATCCGGCAATGGCAGCAAGTCGGCTGTTTGTATGGATGGGAGTGATGGCAATGTGGTTTTTTCTTGGATAAATTGCTGCCATAAGTTGTTGGGGTGGCTTGTGATATCTATCCATTGAATGGCCCATGCTGAAGGGATTTGCTTTGGCGCTCCCGCTTGAGGCATTGTGAATTGAGGCACTAAAACTTGGTTTAGCCAGCTTTGTAAGGTATCTAGCCACAGAGAAAATTGCAGGCTCTGTTCTGACTGTCCAATCTGTGCTGGCAGCCAAGCAGAATAGGGCGCTGACATGGAGCCTTCTTGCTCTACCTGAAATTCAGTTTGGTGGCTGAGTAACGTCATCCAAGGGGTATGTTCATCATCAACATGCATAGCAGTATCAGCATGATGAGGTTTAGAAAGGTATACCGTTACCCAAAATGGCAATTTAGCACCGATTTTTTGACGGCCTTCCCCAATAGCTCGACGCCAATTGAGTAGTGCTTGTGTCAGGGTTTCTTGCTGGGTAAGTTGCTCGGGCAAGACAACGTAAAGTAAGGATAAGTGCCCAGATAGCGAAGGGGCATATTCCACCAATGCGGCAATCAGTTTAACGAGATCCGTGGGCGCGGATACACGAATATACCAACCTTGATTTGTTTCTCGGTGTAATTGGTCATTGAGAAACAGTGCGTGGGATTGACCACAAACCAGAATAACAGGACCTTGATAGTTATCGGCAGGCAATGCGCCCGTATAATCATGCTCAGTGGAAAGCGTTTGTCGGCGCTGTTTATATTGCCAAAATAGCATCCCACCAGTGAGCGTCAACACTAAGACCGATACAAAGATAGTGACAGTCTGCCCTAGAGACCAAAATCCCCAGAGGAGCCACAGAAAAAGACCTGTAGCAAAAAGTGTCAGACACTGTTTGATTGGATTTTGCATGCCTATCCTTGAGTCATCCACTGTTGTAGTAAGTGTTCTAATGATGCGCTGAAGCCCCACCACATTGCTGCCAATAGAAGAACGCCACCAATCCAACCAAACCAGTAAAGTCGACGGCGGCTAAAACGCAATTTAGGTTTTACGACAAGAGGTAAGTCTGACGAGATCAGATAATCAGGAAGTTGAACATTGAGCTGAGCCACAATGCGTTCACGTTCAGGCGCGTCTTTCTGGCGAAACTTTCCGACAAACCCGAGAGTGAGAACGCGGTGGAAACAGAGTAAAACATCAGGATTCGGAGCGGTTTCATTTAAAATACTGCGTAGGCGATCCCAAAGTTTATCTCCCGCTTCTAATGTATTGAAGTAGCGGGCTTGCAGAGGTGACTGTATCCATGTGTTATATCCATCATCTTGATGCTGGCGATTCATGACGCTTTCATCAATTAACGCACATTGGGCATATTGCATGTGTTCAATGGCGGCTTCTGGATAGCCATGCTCAAGGAGTTTTTGGCGTGTTTCATCGATCAACTGGCAAACGCGGCGGTAAAAACTCTCACCATGGGTGATGGCTGTACCTTGATGAAGTTGACAAACCATCAGCCAAGTTTGAGCAAAAATCATGTCAATCGTGTGGTGTGACGTTGTATTGTTCATGAGCGAAGTACCGCAAACAGCTCTAATTGAATATCACCTAATGTACTCGGGACGTAAAAGGCACATTGCCCTGAAGAGAGCATGGCTTGACCCGCAGGTGTTTCAATATCTAGCGCAAAATATTGATTTTCTAAGCGAAGTGGGACTGCGGTTGGAACATGGCTGAGCGGTTTCAATGGAATACCATTGAGTGCCACATTGACCACATCGGCAACATCATCACTACTGCCCGCTTTACATAGAAGAGGAAATTGAGCAATCAGCAAGTGTGCTGGCAAAGATGAGCGAACGGAGAGATAGAAATCCGCTTCTTCACGTAAACGACCATCATGAAGCTGACCTTTCCAGAAAGGACCCTCTTTGGCTAATTCAATACTGATAACACGTGAAGGTAAGCTGGCTTCAAGCAACGTATTTAGTAAAGCAAAGAGTGGTGGGAAAACCTGCTCAGGGAGCTCATGTTTGTAGAGCGGAATATCTTCCAGTTTACTTTCTAAAGAGAAGGTTAATAAGCTCCCTGCTAAACGAGCAAGTTCCCGATAGAGTAATTCAGGATGACGATGCAATGCTTGACTGAGCTCGTTTAATACAGGCTCCGCGCTATTAAGTGAGTTTAATAGCCAAAATAATGAAACATCAGCAACCACAAAATCGGCCATTTTTTCATTACTTTCGCGGCGTAGAGCCATTAGTCGACGGCGTTTAGCGACTAAACGATGCATGAATTCAGATAGTAAAGAGCGTAATTCCAGACTTCCTTGACAGGCGAGCAAAGGGGGAATAAAACGGCTATCGAATTCCCATGCACCTTGCGCATTGCGGATCAGTCGCGCAACCGGGCATGTCATAAATGCTTCGTTCTCATCGTGGGCAAAACGTAGCGTTGCCGCATGGCGTAATACCGCAATATCCGTTTGCTCATGCCCGAGTAAGTCTTGCACTTTGACCCACTCTTGGCTAAATCGACGTGGACGATCGGTTCCCGTTTCAGGAACCAAGTTGCCGCCGTTGGCTAACATGAGAGGTAGTGCTAAAACGATGTCTAATGACTGGCGATCTGCGTAGTCATTAAGGGATAGCACCGGAGGAAGCGCATCAGCCAGCGTCGTGTCAATAAGTGTGCCGTCGTGAAAGCGCACAATCATTTTTTGTGCGCTGACTCGAGAGAGAGTTAAAGCACTGGCATCAAACTCAGTGCTAATCACACCCCACGTTGAGGCAATGCCCATTTGAGCAACGACTTCAGCAACATGACTATCCCAACGGGCTTGTTGTTGAAATTGTTGGGGGGCCAAAAAGGCCCCGTCTGTCCATAGGGGACGGTAGATTTTCATCCTGAATGACCTTTACTAACCGTTAGGCTTTGGCTTTAGGCATTTGTGAAACTAACGATAAATCCACATCCATACCTTCGACTTGGAAGTGTGGAACGGCATACAGTTTCACACGGAAGAAGCCAGGGTTATCTTCGATATCTTCAACAACCACTTTTGCATCGCGAAGTGGGTGAGAGGCTTGTAAATCATCACCTGGATCGGTCATTTCAGTCACTAAGCCACGAACCCAGTTGTTGAGTTCTAATTCAAGTAAGCGTCTGTCTTTGGTGGTACCAATGTTTTCGCGTTGAATCAGTTTCAAGTAATGGGCGATGCGAGACAGCAAGAAAATGTAAGGCAAACGGGCGTTGATACGGCTGTTAGCCGTTGCATCTGCTGTGTCATATAACGCAGGCTTTTGTGCTGAGTTAGCGGAGAAGAAACAGGAATAATCGCGGTTTTTGTAGTAAGACAGTGGGATAAAACCAAGATTGGCGAATTCAAATTCACGTGTTTCTGGGATCATGACTTCAGATGGGATTTTCACCTGACTGCCAGTCCCTAAATCGAATAAATGGATTGGTAAATCCTTGACGGCACCACCTGCTTGAGGTCCGCGAATTTGGACACACCAGCCATTGTTGATAAAGCTTTTTACCATGTTGGCAGCAAAGGCAAATGTGGCATTCGTCCACAGGTATTTTTCGTGATCTGGACCTTTCACTTCTTCAACGTAATTGAAGCTACGAACAGGGATTGTATCTGGACCGTATGGCAGACGACCAAGCACACGAGGCATGGTTAAGCCAATATAACGCGCATCATCAGAGTCACGGAAAGATTTCCACTTAATGTACTCAGCGCGGTCAAAATAGTTACCAATATCTTTGATTGCCGCGACTTCTTCCATGGTTTCTTTGCCGAAGAATTTAGGTCCCACGGAGCCAATAAATGGCATATGAGCTGATGCAGAGACTTTAGAGATACTGCGTAATAAGGCGATATCTTGTGGGCTACGGTCAAATTCATAGTTAGAGATCATCGCTGCAATAGGTTCACCGCCTGGGGTGTCATATTCCGCAATGTAGGTATGATGGTAAAGACCACTTTGGATGATTTCAGGACTATCTTCGAAATCTTGTCGCAAATCATCTTTGGCGATATCAAGTAACTCAATTTTGACGTTTTGACGAAAATCGGTGCGATCAACGAGGAATTTTAAACCACGCCAAGTGGATTCGACTTTTTGGAAGTCTTGATGGTGCATCACTTCGTCAAGTTGTTGGCTGATTTGCTTATCAAGTTCAGCAATATGATGATCAAGCAGGTTGCGGTCTAAGCGCTCGACTTTTTGACCGGATGATTTTAAGCGGTCTAAAAAGACTTGAACAGCGACGGTGACACGCTCATCAGCTGTTGCATCCGCTAGCGCAGCGTTATCTTGAAACGCATTAATATCACTGATTGATGCGACTGGCGTTAAATTGATTTTTTCAAATAATGAAGCATAAACACCGTGATTAGAGGTGTCGTCAAGTACAGTGGTTGCACCTTGGGTTGATTCAGTTTTTACAGACATCAGCATAATCCTTTAGTAATCCAAATTAATCTTTCTTCGGTGCCAGTTGAGCTAGCTCTTCGCGAAGTTCATCACTGAGTTCTGGATCCTTAAGGATGTTTTCCAATTCACGGCGGAACGTTGCGTTATCGAGGAGATTAGATTTCAGGTCGCGCAGCAGATTACGCATCGCTAACATTGCGCGCAGTTGTGGGATTTGGCGGGCGACTTGCTCAGGTTCAAAATCCTTCATATTTTTGAAAGAGAGATTGACACTTTCTTCGCTTCCATCGCCAGCAAGGGTATTTTTTACGGTTAAGTTGATTGTCGGTGTGAATTCACTGAGGACGCTATCAAAGTTATTTTTATTGATATTCACTTTTTCACGTTCAGATAATGCGCGGTTGTCTTGTCCATTACTGTAATCACCAACGGCTAGTAACTTAAGTGGCAACTCCACTTTTTTTTGTGCACCACCCGTGTGCAAGTCTAATTTGATATTAACCCGTGCCTTAGGCACTTCATTTTGGAAGCTATCTGACATTTTAGGGGTCCTTTAGTGGTATTACTCGCTTTAAATTCGAATTATTGGTAAATGAAAAATATTGTTTTTTGATAATTTGGCTTAAATCAGATCGCTATTTTATATACCTTATTGGTAATAGATCAAGGATTCTAATGGATGTTTTTTGTTTCTGTATTTTTGGGTAGGTGTTTTTACTTGTTTTTTTCTATTGAAATAATAAAAAAACATTCAAAATCAATGATGTTAAATATTTCCATCGTTGTGGGTGGTAGGGGGACATGAATATTTGGTAGGTGAAAACAAGGATGATTATTAAGAAAAATGGAATATATTAATATTTCTACACATATAGAGAGTGGTGTGGGTGGGTAATATAGATGAAATGCTGCTTATGGAGTTATTTCTATTTTTTAATATAAACTGTTAATTAAAGCTAAAAATAAAGTGTAAAAAAGTGTGTATTGAATATAAATACGCTCAGAGTTTAATTTAAGCATAATGGATAATTATCCTAAATTAATATTGTTTCTTGAAATTTATTTCGTAAAAATTTAAAAATTATATTTTCAGTTCTAGGTATTGTATAAAATTCAGATAATTTTCTTTTGAATCAAAAGCGCGTTTGGGGAAAATTAAGGCGCTGGTTCTATCAATAAATAGATAATGAGCATCACCATTTTGTTTTATAAATCGCATCGAATTCCAATTAAAGTGCACTACCCCATAAACGCTTTTTATGTGTAATCCATTTTCATCAGCCATAAATGTTTTCTCACAGAAAGTTGCACTATCTGTGTCAGGAGTTGCGTTGCTCAATTTCTTAAAAAGACGGACTGCAAAGATCGCGTAAAGCAATATAGCCATTAGGAGAGAGACAGCAAACTGCTCGGGGTTAAAGTTAATATTCCACTGTTGAAGTAGAGTGAATGCACCTGCCATGAGGATAAAAAAAACCAGATAAAGCAGAATGTAGGTGATTAGGTTGCGGCTTGCAGGGAAGAAGTAATTATTTTTGTAGCAATAGCGGCTATAAGCCATAAATTCTTGACGAGTGAGTTCAATGGTGACAGAGAGAGGCATGATGTATCTCAGCAAAAGATGAAAGAGTGGCAGTTATTATTTCGTTAAAAACACAATTTAGCTATCAGAGAATGGTTAAATAACATGAGGTTGATAGAACAAAAAACCAACCATAATAGGTTGGTTTCTGTGAGGATTTGGTCGGCACGAGAGGATTTGAACCTCCGACCCCGGACACCCCATGACCGTGCGCTACCAAGCTGCGCTACGTGCCGATATATTTGATGCATTCCTGTTACTGTAAGGAAAAATGCCAAAAATATACTACCTAAAACAGAGATGAAATCAAGAGGCACACTTGATGACTGATTGAAATTTAAACACTAATTTTCATTGAAGCGTTTAAGTTCAGTAAATATTTTTAGCAGTTCAGCAAGATCTGGCTTGTCATCTGTTTGTTCACGACCTTGAAGATCATAGATATTAAATTGTCCGTTATGATCCATATACATGGTTGCATTGTTGGTGGTAATCACCACATCGCTTTTATCGCCAGTGATAATCCATGGGTAGGTTCGTTGAGCACTAAATAAGTCTTCACCTTGGCTGTAATCATCAGGCTGATTATTGACATGCAGTACACGTTGCATGATGGTGGTCATCACGTCTTGATGACTGGTTAGTTTATCAATTTGTTGTGCTGGCGTATTTGGCCAGTAGATAAATAACGGCACCTGCATGTTATCGCGGTTAAAGTGTTTTTTATTGATCCAATCAGTATCTTGAGCACCCTGACTATTGTAGTTAGCCGTGATAACGACAATGGTATTGTTAAGCTTATTTTGGCTCTTCAGCGTTTCAATCACTTGGTTAATTTGGTTGTCTGTTTGGCGACTGCCTGGGCTTCCTTTGATATTCAAGAAAGAGAACCAAGGAGAACCGTGCTTCACATTATCCAGCCATAAATGCCATTGCTCTATAGTCTGCTTATCACTGTCTGCTGCTTTTGTCGGCAATGAATAATCAGACAAAATAGCTTGGCGGAAAAGTGGTGAACTAAATCCATCAGTTGAGAACAGACCAAATTGGTAACCTTGATGCTGCAACGCTTCGACCAGCACAGAAGGGTGGCGCCCATTAAGAATATTATCAATGTAACTGGATGAGATCCCGTAGAACAACCCAAATAGGGCGGTATCATTACGCAACCCAGATGTATAGTGATTGGTAAACTGCGTGCTGATGTCTTTGAATTCTTTCAACGAACTCATTTGGCTTTGCTGAGATACATCACCTAAATCATCGACAACCAATAAGAGTAAATTATAACCGGTACCTTGGTCTTGGTAACTGAGGGGTTTCAATGGATATTGAAGTTTCAGTGCGGTTGGGCTGCCTTGCTGGAACACGCGATTTTGGTGCGCCGTGAGATCAAGCAAACCATATTTATCCAACAACTTACGAGCGGTTAGTGGCTGAGATAAAGGATAATTGTAACGTTGCATGGTGATTGGGCGATAAAAGTTTGCGTCTGCCCATGCATACATTAGGTGTGTCATCACGAAAGCCGCAATGAATACCGCTGCCAGTGGTCGACCAAAGGTTTGGCGGCTTAGGCTACGTAATTTTTGCCAACTCCATGTTGCAAATAGCATTTCAACAAGGAATATGATGGGAATACTGATAAACATCAATTGCCATTCACGCGTCATTTCTCCCTTCGCAGGGTTTATGACTAAATCCCATACTTGTGGCGTAAGGTGCAGACCGAATTGGCTAAAAACACGTATATCAAAGAGTAATAAGGTGAGACCCGCAGTCGCGAGTGCAACGCAAATGACCCTCAGCAATCGCTGAGACATGACAATAAAGGTCAGCGGAAAGATGATTAGCAAGTAGGTGGCAAAGACCACAAAGCTGAAATGACCTAACCAACTGACAAACGCATAAACGCGACCAGCTAGGGTATCTGGCCAGTCAAAAATAAACAGATAGCTGCTACTTAGCAAAAGGCAAAGTAGTATATTAAAAAGTGCAAACCAGTGCCCCCAACCAATCATGTTGGAGACTTTATCACGGTAGCGCTGATGGGTGACCATGCTGTTTATTTATCAACCAAATTAGTGTGATTTATCTTCTTTTACAGAAGAAAGTAATGCATTGGCAAAGGATTCTGCAATCATTTTACGTTGCGCCGGAGGGACAGACGTATTGAGCAGATTGGTAACCATATTACCGAGTACCATTAATGATAAATCAACTGGAGTATGGTTTTTTTCTAACACACTAACAAGGTCAGACAGTAAACCTTCAACTTTTTCATCACTATAGCGAGATGATTGTGGCATAAATTGTGACATCCTAAATTAATGAAAGCTCCATATGATAGCCCATTGTGGGTGACTTTTCTTCTTTCTTTAAACAAATTTTCGTTTAATTGATAATAATGTTTATTTAGATCGCCGAAGTGGATAATAGTTCGCCATAAAAGTCACAAAAAAATGGCAAACGATAGTTTCAGTTGCAGACAAATACTAACAGTGTTTGAATACGCGACATTATTTCTGCTAGTGAAAGGAGCCAACAATGAGTCTGGAAATTACCCAGATAGCGTTACACCAGTTGATTAAACGAGATGAACAGACCCTAGAAGTCATGTTACGTGATTCGTTATTAGCGACAGACAATGTTGTGCAAGACATGATGGCAGAATTACATCGTGTATACAGTGCGAAAAGTAAGGCATTCGGTGAGTTTAATGAAGAAAGTGAGCTTGCCGAAGCATTGACATTACTTCGTAAAGGTGAAGAAGAGTTTTTAGGTTTTAGCCGTGCGATGACCGTTCGCTTGAAGGATGAGCTTGCAAAGTATCCTTTTGCAGAAGGGGGTATTGTCCTTTTTTGCCAATATCGCTATTTGGCGGTGGAATATCTTCTCATTGCGGTCCTGAATAGTTGCGATAGCATGTTTGTTACGGAATCTCTCGACTTAGGAACGACACATTACTTAGATATTCCTCATGCAGATATCGTGGCGCGCATTGATTTGACTGAGTGGGAAACTAATCCGGAATCTAAACGTTACCTGACTTTCCTGAAAGGGCGAGTAGGGCGCAAAGTTTCTGATTTCTTTATGGACTTTTTAGCAGCGTCTGAAGGTCTGAATGCGAAAGTGCAAAATAAAGGGTTGGTCCAAGCATTAGACGATTTTTGCGATAATGTACAAATGGATAAAAACACACGTCAGGCTTATCGTCAGCAAGTTCATAGCTATTGTAGTGAGCAATTACAATCAGGCGAGGAAATTGAACTAAAAGCGCTTTCAAAAGAGCTACCGATGGTAGAGGAGCAAAGTTTTGAAGATTTTACGCGCCAAAATGATTACCAACTGGAAGAGAGCTTCCCAGCAGATCGCGGGACGTTGAAACAATTAACGAAATTTTCAGGAAGTGGTGGTGGAATCACCATTAGTTTCGATGCGATGTTAATGGGGGAGCGTATTTTTTGGGATCCGGTGACGGACACATTAACTATCCGTGGTACTCCACCAAATTTACGTGACCAGTTGCAACGTCGTGGCAATAAATAGTGAACGCTAAATTTCAGTAAAAATCGTGTGTTAGAAATTTTACGTTAGATATAAATAACGCCGCAATTGCGGCGTTATTTACTCGGCGTCCCGAAAAAACTTTAAAGCTCGGCTATGGGCTTAATTAAGCGCGCAGGAAGTCAATGTGCGTCACTTTTGGCTTAAATGGGTGACGTTGAACAGCCTGAACTTTTACTTTAGTTTCTTTACCATCGATAACCAGAGTCAGAACTTCGTAAAATTCTGCTTTGCTTTCTTGGTTAATGATTTCATCGTGGTTCAGAGTTACAGAGATAGCTTCTTGGTTGCCACCGTAAACGATAGCTGGCAGTTGGTTAGCTCTGCGCAGGCGGCGGCTCGCACCCTTACCCTGCTCTTTACGTTCAATTGCATTAATAGTTAACATTACAATTTCTCTATAAAAGAAAAAATAAAAATCCTGCTACAGGCGACCCAGCAGCAGGTTCGAGATTTGGCCTCGTAACATCATTTCGCTATCGCGAGACATACAAAGGCGGGCAGCATTTTAACGAAAAAACGGTGGATGGGCAATCATTAAGATCATTATCTTTCTGATTGGGCATGGTTTATCCGCCAATAACCATTTATTTTTATATTAAGCTAAAGGGGCAGCAAGACGAAAGCGTCCCTGATAATCAAAGATTTTCTCTCTGATTTCCCAATAACTTTCTTTTTTACGAGCGACAATAAATTGCGGGTAACGTAATAACATTTTCTGCGAAATGATGTCATTGGCATTCTTCCAATGAAAAGGAACTCCGGGTGCGCGGTGGTGTTCTCGTAAGAATCGAAATTCAAAAGCGCGTTTTTGGGCTGCCGTGGTCAGCCGAAAACGTTCAGATACCGACGTACCATCTTCATCATAATAGGCTATTTTTATCCACTCGCCTTTTTGATCGGCACCTGAAGTGAGTTCCATTCCTCCACAGCGTAAAATTAATGCGTCTTTAAGGCGTAGGGCTGCCTTGAGCATATCATCAGGATCAGTAAGTACTTCTTGGCATTTATGGCATCGTCGTGCTGCAATGTCATTTTCCGCTCCGCAGTGGGGGCACTGTTTAAATCGAAATCTGAATTCACATTGCTGTTTATGCCCTTGTTCATTTTCTTCCCAGCCTTGGCAACGACGTCCATAATGCTCGATGATTTGCCCATCAGAGGTGCATTTTCCCCAAAAAATATTTGCAAATTGACATAGCGGACAGAAGACTTGGACAGGAACGCTGGTGGAATTGGGTTTGCTGCTGCCGACTTCTGGACGGAAAAGGTCATGGGGGTTACCCGCATAATCTAAAATTAGGCACTGTTTTTTCCCCTCGCTCAAACGCAAACCTCGTCCAACGATTTGTTGATATAAACTGACGGACTCTGTTGGGCGTAAGATTGCAATCAGATCAACATGGGGGGCATCGAAGCCAGTAGTGAGTACGGAAACGTTGACAAGATAATGTAATTGTTTGCTTTTAAATTGTTGAATAATCGCTTGTCGCTCAGAGGATGGCGTTTCTGCGGTGACTAATGCAGCCGTGTTTTTAGGTAAATAACTCAAAATTTCTTTGGCATGTTCTACCGTGGCAGCAAATATCATGCATCCTTGGAGTGGCGATGCGTATTCAATGATCTGATTAACGATTTTAGGCGTAATTCGCTGCTGTTTTTTCAGTGATAAATTCAGTTCTTGTTCGCTAAAAATCCCCGATTGATTGACTGAAATTTGGCTAAAGTCATACTGTAAAACAGGCATGTCTAACCGTTCAGGAGGAACCAGAAACTGGTGCTTAATCATGTAATGCAAGGGGAGTTCATAGATACAGTCTCGGAAGAAACAGTGTTCATCACCTTTCACCATTCCGTGGTAGTGATATTGGTAAATCCAGCCATGCCCTATGCGGTAAGGGGTGGCAGTTAAACCAAGAATGCGTAATGCCGCGTTATACTTCTGTAAATTTTGAATAATTTGATGATACTGACTTTTTTCGTTTAGGCTGATGCGATGACACTCATCGATAATCACGAGCGAAAATTTGTCATCAAAGTGATTCAGGTTACGAGCGACTGACTGAACACTCCCAAAAACGACTTTACTGTGCGACTCTTTACGATTTAATCCGGCTGCAAAAATGTCTGCCTCTAATCCATAAGTCAGATACTTAGCATGATTCTGTTCGACTAACTCTTTTACGTGCGCTAAAACGAGTACGCGTCCTCTTGCCAATCTTGCGAGTTCTGCGATAACTAAGCTTTTTCCCGCACCTGTAGGCAATACAATGACTGCCGGTTCAGTGTGGCGACGAAAGTGCGCAATGGTAGCGTCAACGGCTTCTTGTTGATAAGGACGCAGTGTAAATGTTGGTGAGGCAGCAGGCATATGGGTTAGTTTTTTCTAAAAAGTCAGATTATTAATGTTAAATTTAAGTTAATTCCGTGGCTAGGTCTAAATTTAAGAGTTACCTTTGCCGTGCTATCACTTGCAAGGGGTTATTGATATAATAAATTATGTGATAGTAATCACAGCAATCCATCTTTCTACCCATGACAGCGTGATCTATTGTACCTCTCGCTGACATTCCATCAAGTTAAGAGAATCTATGCGACTGGATAAATTTTTGTCCCAGCAACTAGGGATAAGCCGGAGTTTGGTGGCGCGTGAGCTGCGTGCCGGTAATGTCACGGTTGACGACGAAGTAGTGAAATCAGGTTCAATGCAAGTTGGTCTCGATAATGAAGTCGCCTATGACGGTAATGTATTAGTGCAAGTTACGGGACCGCGCTATTTTATGCTTAATAAACCGGAAGGTTATGTCTGTTCTACTGATGATCCAACGCATCCGACAATCCTCTATTTTATTGATGAACCTATAGCACAAAATTTACATGCAGCGGGTCGTTTAGATATTGATACGACTGGGTTAGTTCTCTTAACTGATGATGGTCAATGGTCTCATCGAATCACATCACCTAAACACCACTGTGAAAAAACGTATCGTGTTCAACTCAGTGAAGATATTGCTGATGATGTCACGATTCAATTTGAGCAAGGTGTCATGTTAAACGGTGAAAAATCACCAACAAAACCTGCTCAATTGGAGATTATTTCTCCGCGAGAAGTGTTGTTGACCATCAGTGAAGGGCGTTATCACCAAGTTAAACGCATGTTTGCGGCTGTTGGGAATCATGTGTGTGGTCTGCACCGTGAGAGAGTGGGGGAGATCCACTTAGATGAACAGTTAGAACCTGGGGAATACCGTCCACTGACTGAAGCAGAGATTAAGAGTATCACTGTCCCCCGAAAATGATGTCATAACAGGAGTAAATAAGTGCAACAACAGCGTTCATCCTATCTGGGGCTGATTTTAATTTTAGGTTTGCTATCAATGCTAATGCCATTAGCGATTGATATGTATTTACCGAGTTTCCCTGCAATGACAGGGTACTTCAATGTAGATGAAGGGCGCATTCAAATGACCCTAAACAGCTACATTTTTGGTTTTGCAATTGGTCAATTATTTTATGGTCCAATGGCGGATAGTTTAGGGCGCAAACCTGTCATTTTGGGGGGGGTGATTGTCTTCGCATTAGCCTCCGCGGCTTGTGCGGTTGCGGAATCTATCGATACCTTTATTTGGCTGCGCTTCCTACATGGATTTGCTGCTGCGGCTGCCAGTGTGGTGATCAATGCGTTAATGCGAGATATGTTTACGAAAGACGAGTTTTCCAGAAGCATGTCTTTCGTCGTGTTAGTCATGACGATTGCGCCTTTGATGGCACCTATCATGGGCGGCGAAATGATGCGTTGGTTCTCATGGCATGCCATCTTTTGGAGTATTGCTCTCGCTGCGGTGATCGCCGTGGTGCTGGTCAGCTTATTTATTCGCGAAACGTTGCCTGTTGAGAAACGCCAAAAATTTCATATTGGCACTACATTGCGCCAATTTGCGACTCTGTTTAGAGCGCGTCAAGTGTTGTTCTATATTTTGGCCAGTTCATTTTCGTTTTCCGGTATGTTCTCTTTCTTGAATGCGGGCTCATTTGTTTATATTGACCTTAACGGTGTATCGCCACAACATTTTGGTTATTATTTTGGCATTAATATTGTCTTCTTATTTATTATGACGACGATTAATGGCAAGTTTGTGAGGCAGTTCGGTGCCGAGCGGATGTTGTATTTTGGGATCATTGTTCAGTTCGTGATGGGAATTTGGTTATTAACGACGACAGCATTGAATATGGATTTCTGGACGCTAGTCATCGGGGTTGCGATTTATGTCAGTGGGATTGCAATGATCACATCAAATTCCATGGCGGTTATCCTAGATAACTATCCACATATAGCTGGAACTGTTTCCTCTTTAGCTGGGACTATTCGTTTCTCTATTGGGGCATTGGTCGGAACAGTATTGTCGATGATCCCTGCAAAAAATGCATGGCCGATGGTGGGGTCGATGGTGGGATGTGTTGCGCTTTCAATGTTATTTGTATTATTAGCGAAAAGAGCAAAATAACATCACATATTTTATATCAGTTTCAAGGATGAAACTGTTTAGCTAATTAGTTCCTCTCCTTTATTTATACCATTCTAATTTATACCTCGAATATATCATTCATAATACCTATAGACTAACCTGCAATAAAGTTCGTTAAAACCGATTTGTTTCTGAGTGAAACTAAGGTTCTTATCAAAAAATGATCCATATCAATTGTCTTAAGTGGAATGTTTGTTAAATTTCTGTTTTGTGAATTGGCTGGAATGATCCTGTTATTTATTCTTTATTGGCGAACGTGAGCTTAAAAAAACGGTAATTGTTAATTTATTTAAACAATGAAGTAAAAAATAAATGGGTTTATTGCGCTTTATTTTGAGTGTTCATCTCAAAATTTGTTTAAAAATTAACTTTTTTGTCAAAAAAATTCGTATGCAATGATGTGTGTCACAAAAATTTAACGACATGCTACTTTTTTAATGTTATATTTAAGTTCTTACTTTTAACAATCACGTTACTTTTTTGATGTGTTAAAAGTTCGGTTTGAACGAGGATTTCTTTAAGGCATATGTAGCTCTATTCACTCTCTAATGTAGAGAGAGATACAAGGAAGGGGACGGTGTCTCTTGGGGAGTTTCAGTATCTAAAAGAATCGATATTCATGGCGTGAAATGTAAATTGAACAGCAAACTCGCTAGTCGGTTTACTTGGCAAAATGATGACATGTTTTAATAGGAAATTTTTGTGGAAAAATTAGGTCTTTCGGTGGTGCACAGGCTACCGCAAAGCTACCGCTGGTTATCAGGAAAAGTAGGTACCGATGTTGAGGTAGTCCCTATGAATGATCTGAATAGCGATAAGCTGGTGGGGCTAAAATTACTCAGCCATGACTGTGCAACAGATTGTATTGCAATGAAGCAGCTGTCCGAGTCGCTATCAGAAATGCAAATCGACAATGCTATTTTGGAATGGCAAAAAGAGATGTGTTTATTTATTCGAGCAAGTGATGAATTAACGGCAATGTGTCGTTTGAAGGCATCCGGTGTTGCGATAGCAGAAATGGCATCTGGCTTTTATTGTGCGTAGTACCATTAATGCATAGCCGCGATGGTCTTTGAAGTTTGTGGTAAAACGTAAAGTTTGAAATAAAGAGAGTGAGTGTTATTGAGTTAGGTAACGTCTCGACTCTTTTGACGAACGTGCAGCAAACAAACATTCAATAAACAGTCATATCATTTTAAGGTCGGCATATTATTTGTGACCAATAAAAAAAGCTTCCAGTTTAGAGCCTGGAAGCTTTTTTTATTGGCAAGGTATCTATATAACTTACTGCATTAATGTTTCTGGATTTTATGAACCATTCACGACACGGCGACTTGCGTAATAACGCTTACTCCAATAATCGTTAGTCATTTCAGAAACAATAACGCCATTACTTGTAGAGGCGTGGACAAATTTATTGTCACCGATATAAATCCCTACATGTTTCATCGTGCGACCAGTTTTGAATAATACTAAGTCACCCGCTCTTAAATTATTACGTTTTACACTTTTACCTGAAGATTCTTGTTCAGAGGTAGTACGAGGTAGTTGAACGCCGAACTGTTCGAGGAAAGTACGTTGCACGAAGCTAGAACAATCAATACCACTTTTAGTGGTTCCACCTAAACGGTAGCTAACACCTTTCCAGCTTGCGTATTGGTCCATAATCTTGGATTTTGTATCAACACTTCTGACTAAATCTTCGAATTCATCTTGAGAAGCCATTGCAAGGGAGTCATTTGATGTTGCATTTAACATACGAGCATCAGAGGATCTTGCGGTAGTTTGACCATTTTTTGACGTTTTCGGTGCCGTACATGCTGAAAGTGTTACGGCAATTGCCACTGCCGGAACAATGCGCCAGATATAGCGCTTAAATTTTTCAGAAGTTAACATTAATAGAATATCCCTTGCCATTTATTTATTGCTGTGCGGAAACTACACAACACACTTAAACTGATCCCTGTGAAAAACGCATTATGCCGACTGAGTGTATTTTTCGCAGAAAGTGTTTATGTATCGAACAAAATATGCTCTAAATTAGCAGCTCGCATGTGCTCTAACACCTGTGATTATAAATAGATAATCAGAAGCTGCTAAAAATCGTACTTATTTTATATATTTGGCTGATAAATATTGATTCTTTAACCAAACATAAAGAATATACATAAACAAAGCTGAAATGGCGAGTTAATGGGGGCATAATTTACAAAACATTATATAAAACGAGAGATCCATCATTAACTTGCCTTCAGAATACGAATAATCCAGTGTTTTCACGCTTTTACTGAGACCGTTTGCATACAAAACATGATCATGGTCACATTTACTATCCAATATCTTTATAAAAACAGCAGTGATTTTTTAAATTTCAACATGGTTTGTAAAGAAGTTTAAATTTATATTGTTTGTCACGTGTATGTAAAAACAAATAGTGTGTATTTGAGTGGAATATGTTGAGAATTCCTCGAACTCTCTATTGTATATTTTTTACACATTGGTGCGTAATTGAATGTAATGAAATAACCGTACGTATTATAAATCAATTCATATTACTCTAAATATGCGTTAGTTGAATTACGTAGATTGGTTTGATATTAAAAAAATACACGAGAAATGAGTTTGAAAGGCTGACTTGATTCTTCAAGCCTAATGAATAAGATGAAATCTCATCAATAGGCATAATGGCTAAAATGAATAAAATAAGCGGCAATTTGTTATATAGATGAAATAAAATCCAAAGGAAGTTATTGGTTTTAAGTTAAATCTCAAGTGCTAATAGAAGAAAATATGTTTTGATTGATGAAAATAAAAAATAGCGACTATAAGTGAAATAACTATTTTTCCCCGCAAATTAAGCTCTCTGCCGAAATTTATTAAATAACTCATCAAATAGATGTAAATAAATTTTGATAATTGACGATATTTTAATTTTAAGCGGAGAAATTCTTGTGGATCACTCAGTGAAAAAAATAACATTAGCAGTGTTTTCTTTAATGGCATTAACATTCGGTATGCATGCTAAAGCCTCTACACATAGCGAAGCAAAACCCGTTGCATCAGGTACTATCCACTTTGTCGGCGCAATTGTCGCATCACCTTGCGTTATCACGAGTATTGAGCAGAATATTGATACAAAATGTTGGAATGATGATGGAAAAGTAAAAACAACATCAATGAAAATTAATAAATTGACTGAAAAAGGGACTGTGCTTCCAAATCACAAAGGAACTCAAACATTTAAATGGATTAATAAGGAAAATAAAATAGGGGTTTACACGGTTATCTATGATTAATAACTAAATTGTCATTTTTATATTAAATTTTGAATGTTAAATGGAATGCTTTTCTAGGATGAATTAGTGATGTTTATTTATAATGACGCCTATGGGCGAAGTGCCCATAGGTAATGTAAGCTTATTTTCAAGACAAGAAAATAGTGCAGGATAATTAATCGCAACGACCCATATAACGACGTTCTGGAATATGAATACGGATTTTTTCGCCTGTCGTTAAATATTCAGGAACTTGAACTGTTAATCCAGTCGGCATTGTTGCTGGTTTGGTTCGTGCGCTTGCAGAAGCCCCCTTAATCGCAGGAGTGGTTTCAACAATGACCATATCAACAGTTTGCGGTAACTCGAGAGCAAGAACTTGCCCATCCATTGTTAACACCTGCATTCCTGGTAAACCTTCTTCAGGAATAAATAACAATTCTTCTTCAATATCTGATTTTTTAAAGATGTAAGGCGTATAGTCTTCATTATCCATGAACACATATTCATCACCATCGATATAAGAAAAACTTACCGCACGACGTGTTAATGAGATAGTGTCTAAAATATCGTCGCCTTTAAAGCGTTCTTCAACTTTTTGGCCAGTTTTGACATCGGTAAAACGCATTTTGTAGAGTGTGCTTGCTCCACGAGCGCTTGGCGATTGGATATCAATGTCTTTAACCAGCAGTAATTTCCCATTGTAGTTTATTGCAAAACCACGTTTGATTTCGTTGGCCTTGGCCATAAATAACCTTCTTTGTTATTGTCAAAAAGAGTTCGACAAAATTACTCGCAGATAAGGGATTAGGCAAGATGTTAACATCAAAAAAATCCCTAGTTTTCACACTAGGGATCTCTTTTTAATCAATGTTAGCTTGCGGGTAACTTAGTAGACGGGGAGAAGCCCTAACAGAGAGAGAATATGTGCGGTTGCGTTAATCAAACCAAATAAGATCACAAATCCAATGACAAAGCTTCCACCCGGTGTTCGATAGCTATTATTTGGAAAACGTTTACGGCTTGCTCTTGCCATCAAGGCTGGAATAATCACCGCCCAAATGGTTGCTGCGAGACCCGCAAATCCAATGGCATAAATAAAGCCGTTAGGGAACACCAAACCTAAAATTGTGGGTGGTAAAAAGGTGATAATAACGGATTTGAAACGCCCTTGATGGCTATCATTAAACTTAAAGAAGTCAGCAATAAAATCAAATAAGCCAAGGGAAACGCCCAAAAATGAACTTGCTAGCGCCATATACGAGAACAGTGTTAAAAATTGTGAAATAAAGCTGCTCTGGGCGGAAATATTCATTTGGTTCAGCAGTGCACCAATATTGTTACCGTTTTCTCTTATTTCAATAAAGGATGAACGAGGAATATTACCTTGGATAGCATACTGCCATAATATATAGATAGTGACAGTGATCCCTGCGCCATATACCAAACTCAGCATGACACTGCGGCTGTCTTTATTATAGTACTTCACTAACCCAGGTACGTTACCGTGGTAACCAAAAGAGGTGAGTAAGTAAGGGAGAGCCGCTAATGCATATGGTAAATATTCACTGTTATTATTATCGTATTGATCGAAGAGAACCATCGGTGATGCTGTTGTCACCATTCCACCAATTGACATCACAAATGTGATAACCATCCCACCAATGAGAATGGTGCTTAGCCTATCAACCGCTCGAGTTGATAACCAAACAAAAAATGCAATCACTAAGGCAAAAACGAGACCTGAAATTGCTTGTGGAACTTGAGCATATTTCGACACGTTTTCAGTAATGATAGAGCTACCTGCTGAAATGTATGCATACGTTAAAATATACAAAACAAAGGTAATAGATAAAGAGTTAATGGTATTCCAGCTTGAGCCTAATAGATCTTTGACCATCGTATGAAAACTGGCACCTGCCGGATAATTCATATTTGCTTCTAGAATCATTAATCCTGACAATAACATACAGATAAATGTGTAGATTAATAACACGACTGAGCCGGAAAACCACACACCTGAAGTCACCATTGGAATAGAAAACATACCGGCACCAACAGCGGTACCTGCGATGATCATTGAGCCGCCTAAAATAGAGGGGCGTTTTGGTGGTTTTATAACATCAGCTTCCATGATGACTCCTGAATGATTGTTTCACTGTACTAGCTGAACGATACATTAGGTGTGAAATAATGTAAACATATAAAAGATAATAAAATAAAAAATAGTCTGATGTGATTGTTATATGCACAAATGGGGTGATATTTGTGCATATGGCGTGGTTTATACAGGTTGGTGATAAAAGCGTTGAGTTAGCCAGAGGTCAATTGCATTACGGCTAGCTTCAAAATGGGGCTCAGGTAAGGGGTCTGTAGGGGAAATCCATAACAGGTTTTCACATTTATCGGTTTCCATAATTTGCGGTGCAACAGTTCCGTTATATTCCACATGCATACAGATAGATACTGTGTGTTTGCCTTCTTGTCGGAAAGTTTCAACGTTATTACTGATACCAAATACAGTAGGGGATGTGATATCGATCCCAATTTCTTCTTTTATTTCGCGGATTGCACAAGCTTCAAAAGATTCCCCTGGATCAACATGACCACCAAAAATGGACCAATAAGGCGCATGTTTGCTGCTACGTTTACCGACTAGGATTTGTCCTTGCCTGTTAGTGATAAGCACCCCGACACCAACAACAACATATTGAGGATTCGACATTATTTTTCCTTCTTCTTGTCTTTTTATGGGAAAGAATTTTGCCACGTTGGGTTTAAATTACAATCAGCAAAAAATACAAATATCACTGAAATCAAGCGTTATTAATGTTATAACTATGCCCTGAAAATCGTGTGATAAGACAATAATGATAAGGGAGATAAGTGGTTATGACTCGCCGGGTTGCTACAATTACATTAAATCCTGCTTATGACCTTGTGGGGTTATGCCCTTCAATCGAAGTCGGTGAAGTCAATTTAGTTAAGACCGCTAGTCTTAATGCCGGAGGCAAAGGCGTCAACGTAGGAAAAGTCCTGCGTGACCTTGGTATTGATATCACCGTTAGTGGTTTTATGGGTAAAGATAACCAAGAAGAGTTCCAACACTTCTTTAGCGAAAATGGCATGGCTAACCGTTTTAGTATGGTGCCTGGTCGAACGCGCATTAATGTTAAACTTACAGAGAATAACGGTGAGTCTACAGACTTCAATTTCTCCGGTTTTGATGTCAGCAAAGAAGATTGGAACCGTTTTTCAACGGAATCTCTAAATTGGTTAGGTCATTTCGACATGGTCGTGGTAAGCGGCAGCCTACCTAACGGGATTGAGCCCGAAGAATTTACTCGTTGGATGACCCGTCTGCGCCAATTATGTCCTTGCATTATCTTTGACAGTAGCCGTGAAGCTTTAAAAGCAGGGCTTAAAGCATCCCCATGGTTAGTTAAACCGAATCGCCAAGAGTTAGAAACATGGGTCGGACGTAAATTACCAGACTTAAAAGAGGTGATTGCGGCGGCTCATGAACTGCGTGATAAAGGCATTTCCCACGTGGTGATTTCCCTTGGAGAAGAAGGGGCGCTTTGGGTAAATGCATCAGGTTCTTGGTTAGCAAAACCGCCTCAATGTGAAGTGGTCAGTACCGTTGGCGCTGGAGACTCGATGGTGGCTGGGCTCGCTTATGGTTTATTGAATGGTGAAACTAGCGAACATACATTACGTATGGCAACGGCAATTTCTGCATTGTCTGTTTCGCAGCCTGATGTAGGCTTGAAAAACCGAAATAAACTGGCGGATATGATGGCGAAAATTGAGATGAAATCACTGTAATTATTGAATTAATATTGCAGGTATTCCATAAAAAGGCAGCTCAGAGAAGGCTGCCTTTTTGTTGCGTCACTCAGTTAACTATTTTGTTGCGATTTTAACCATGCAATTTCTTGTGGCCAAATATCGGGGTTAATCGTTTCTAAAATCAGGGGAATACCATCAAAGCGTGCATCTTTCATGATATAGCGAAAAGGCGCGTAACCAATATTACCTTCTCCTAAGCTATGGTGGCGGTCAACACGACTAGCAAATTCACTTTTTGCATCATTAAGATGCATACCTTTCAAAAACTCAAAGCCGACGATATCGGAAAATTGCTGGAAGGTTTTCTCGCAATCTTCTTCTGTACGTAGATCATAGCCTGCAGCAAAAGCATGGCAAGTATCAATACACACACCGACACGGCTTTGGTCTTTAACGCATTCAATGATTTTGGCTAAATGCGTAAAATCAAAGCCCAGATTAGTGCCTTGACCTGCGGTATTTTCAATCACAGCAATCACACCTTCGGTTTCGGCTAAGGCGATATTAATAGATTCAGCAATACGGGCTAAACAGTCATCCACTTCAATTTGCTTGAGATGACTACCCGGGTGAAAGTTGAGCAAGTCGATACCTAATTGCATACAGCGCTGCATTTCATCAATGAAAGCGGTACGGGATTTCTCCAAAGCTTCAAATTCTGGGTGCCCTAAATTAATGAGGTAGCTATCATGGGGCAAAATTTGGTGTTTACCATAGCCATACTTAACGCAATTTTGTTTGAAGCTTTTGATCATTTCGTCGCTAAGTGGAGCGGCTTTCCATTGACGTTGATTTTTCGTAAATAAAGCAAATGCGGTGGCACCAATTTCATGGGCGCGAATAACTGCTTGGTCAACGCCGCCAGAGGCGCTGACGTGTGCTCCAACATATTTCATGATTGACTCCTTTTTTCAGGAGTATGCCATTAATAACTAAAGAAATGAAACCAATAAAAAAGCCGCTTATAAAAGCGGCAATAGACCATTTTCAACCCTAGGGTCCTGAAAATGGTGCTTTTGAGTTGTAAAATTGACAAGGAAAATCAATTTATTGATTTTCGCCCGATAACACAAAGAGGGAAAAACCCTGTTGTATCCCTCTTTGTCAGCAACCTCAAGCCGCTTATAAAAGCGGCAATCGGAGGTGCTCAAAGGCGCTAAACTTAGCCAGTAAAAAATGCGGGTTAAAATAGAGACTGAATAGCGACGTTAATCACAATGCCACCAAAAATTAACCAAGCAAACAAAATAGCGGCCATCAGCAATGGTTTGATACCGGCTTGGCGAATAGCACTAACGTGGGTCGTTAACCCTAAAGCCACCATTGCCATCGCTAATAAAATGGTATCTAACGTAATAATGTGTTTAACCAGCTGCTCTGGTAGTAAATTGAATGAGTTAAATGCAGCTACCAGAATAAAAATCACAGCAAACCAAGGAATGGTGATTTTACTTTTTTGTGCACCATCTTGGGTATTTGCAGCACTTTTACGGCTAATAAATGCAGACAAAATGATTAAAAATGGTGCTAACATCATGACACGTAACATTTTTGCAATCACTGACGCATTTTCAGCATCGGGACCAATTGTGTGCCCTGCGGCAACCACTTGTGCGACTTCATGAACGGTTGAACCAATATAAATCCCAAAGCTTTCTTGAGTCGCAGGGATCCATCCGAAGTGAGCATTTAGCTGATATAACCACGGATAGACGAAAATACCAATGGTACCGAAGATAACAACCGTTGATACTGCCACAGCGACTTTACTTGCGGATGCTTTCACGACAGGTTCTGTTGCCATGACCGCGGCAGCACCACAAATGCTGCTACCAGCACCAATTAACATTGTTGTTTCATCATCAAGTTTAAACACTTTTTTACCTAACCAGTAAGCCAATAAAAAAGTGGTGATTAAGGTGAGTGCATCAATAATTAGCCCCGTGGCACCTACATCAGTAATTTGCTGAAATGTTAAACGGAACCCATACAGGATAATACCGGCACGGAGAAAATAGTGTTTTGCGAATTTGATCCCAGCATCACTACTTGTGCTGATCGCAGGGTAAATGGTATTGCCCACGCAAATACCAAGAAGGATAGCGAGGGTGAGTGCACCTAATCCGATATCCATAAACCAAGACTGTTCACCAAGGTAGATTGCAACGGCAGTTAAAATTCCCGCTAAAATGATCCCTGGGATAAGTTTGAGAATAGGAAACGAATGATTTTGTGTTATTGCTTTGGTTCCTGTTTTATCCATGACTACACTCTTTAATGACGACTTAGATTAAGTTGGAATAAGCATATAACAAAAAATGTAATAATCTAAATTGATTGTTTTTGTATTATTTATCTAATAAACAGGTTAACAGTTTCTTCTGGTATATTGCTAATAAATGATTAATATTAACAATATTATTACAACTAGATAATCAAGCTGGAGCTTTCTGTATGCGTATTACACTGAGGCAACTTGAGGTTTTCACGGAAGTATTAAAAAGTGGCTCCACGACGCAAGCATCGCAATTATTGGCGTTATCTCAGTCCGCAGTGAGTGCATCACTCACTGATTTGGAAGGGCAATTAGGGGTACAACTTTTTGACCGAGTAGGTAAACGGCTTGTTACGAATGAACATGGGCGTCTTCTTTATCCAAAAGCATTAGCGCTATTAGAACAGGCGTTTGAAGTTGAGCAACTGTTTAAAAAAGAGATGGGCGCCGTTCGCTTGGCGGCGAGTACTACCATTGGGAACTATATGTTGCCAGAGATTTTAGCTGGATATCGCCATGATAATCCTGAAATTCCACTGGAATTATTTATTGGTAATACTGAAGAAGTCATTAAAGGCGTCATGGAGTTTAGAGCCGATGTGGGATTGATTGAAGGGGTATGTCATAGCCCTGAATTAATATCAAAACCGTGGCTAAAAGATGAATTAGTGGTGTTTTCAGCGCCAAGTAACCCATTAGCGAAGAAAAAAGTCACCGTGAGAGATCTGAAAGACGCGCCATGGATTTTACGTGAACGCGGTTCGGGTACGCGAGATGTCTTGGATCAACTGCTATTTGCTCATCTTCCTGGTTTCCAGATTTTAATGGAGCTTGGCAATTCAGAAGCGATCAAACACGCAGTACGCTTTGGAATGGGGATTAGCTGTTTATCTCGACGAGTGATTGCAGAACAATTAGAAAATGGCACGCTGGTGGAGCTTGAAGTTGAAGAACTGCAACTTGAGCGTACGTTATATCTGATTTATCACCGTCAGAAGCATCTTTCTAATGCGATTACTAATTTGCTGGCTTACTGTAACTAAATGAAACCATCATAACGTGTTTTGCTAATAATTATCGTTGGATTATGAAGGTATCTTATAACAGCAAAGAGTTGCTTAGTTCTGCCGTTTGAGTTTGTTAGAATCCCCGCGTTATTGACTGAAAATAAAATACAGGGAACAGATGGCAGAACAACATACCACGACATCTATGGGCGGCGGACAAAAATTACGTCGTGAGCTAAAAGCCCGTCACCTCGCAATGATCGCAATTGGCGGCTCCATCGGAACAGGTTTATTTGTGGCATCCGGTGCCACAGTAGCACAAGCCGGACCAGGTGGAGCTCTCCTCTCTTATGCCATTATTGGATTAATGGTGTATTTCTTAATGACCAGTTTAGGTGAATTGGCAGCTTATATGCCAGTCTCCGGCTCTTTTGCAACCTACGGTGCAAAGTATGTCGATGAAGGCTTTGGTTTCGCATTAGGTTGGAACTACTGGTACAACTGGGCAGTGACTATTGCTGTCGACCTTGTCGCGGCACAACTGGTTATGACTTACTGGTTCCCAGATACCCCAGGCTGGATCTGGAGTGCTATCTTCTTAGCGATCATTTTCTTACTGAATTACATCTCCGTTAAAGGATTTGGTGAAGCAGAATACTGGTTCTCCCTGATTAAAGTCACCACGGTGGTTATTTTTATTATCGTCGGCGTATTGATGATTTTTGGCATCATGAACGGGGCGGAAAATGCAGGTTGGCATAACTGGGAAATTGGTGATGCGCCATTTGCAGGTGGTTTCTCTGCAATGATTGGTGTGGCAATGATTGTTGGGTTCTCGTTCCAAGGTACTGAGCTAATTGGTATTGCTGCAGGTGAATCAAAAGATCCTGCGAAAAATATTCCTCGTGCTGTACGCAAGGTATTCTGGCGTATCCTTTTATTCTATATCTTCGCGATTTTAATTATTAGCCTGATCATTCCTTACACTGACCCAAGCTTATTACGTAATGATGTCAAAGATATTAGCGTAAGCCCATTTACCCTAGTGTTTGAGAACGCAGGGTTATTATCAGCAGCTGCTGTGATGAACGCTGTTATTTTAACCGCAGTACTGTCGGCGGGTAACTCGGGTATGTATGCGTCAACCCGTATGCTGTATACCTTAGCCCGCGAAGGTAAAGCCCCGAAGATTTTTGCTCAGCTGTCTAAAGGTGGCGTACCGCGCTATGCATTATTAGCGACAACCGTTGTTGCTGGCTTATGTTTCTTAAGCTCAATGTTTGGTAATCAAACCGTTTATCTGTGGTTATTAAATACATCGGGGATGACAGGTTTCATTGCGTGGTTAGGGATCGCTATTAGCCATTATCGTTTCAGAAGAGGCTATATCGCCCAAGGTAAAGATTTAAATGACCTGCCATATCGTTCAGGCTTCTTCCCAGTAGGACCGATTTTTGCCTTTATTCTGTGCTTAGTCATCACGTTAGGACAGAACTACCAAGCTTTCTTAGAAGATAAGATTGACTGGGTAGGTGTGACTGCGACCTATATCGGTATTCCACTGTTTTTAGCTATCTGGTTTGGGTACAAGATAGTGAGAAAAACGTCGATTGTGCGTTATAAAGAGATGAGTTTTCCGTCTTATAGAGAAAACTTAGAGAAGTAATTTTTGCGCTAAAGATAATTAAAAGAACAGTATCGTCATAGGGTAATGTGAGTCAGTTAATTCGCTGACAGCATTACCCTTTTTTTTATCTACAGATGCTTGAACATCCACCAATTCCCCTTCAAAAGATTCAAGTTTTGAATCAAGTCACACAATCGGTCATTGGAACTCATTAATTATTTAATGATGCTATTGATAAGTATTACCATTTGCATTATTGTTACCGCCTGCGAATGAGAGCTAATTACTTATTTGATTTTGCTTCAAAAGTGGTAAACCTCAGAAAGTATCATGACAAAAATAATAATCCTATAGGGCGCATAACCCTAGTGCTGAGCATAAAAATTCATTGTTAAGAAAAGAAATCTCTTGGAGAGTCGGGAATGGTTGTTTTTACTAAAAGAAAAATCGCAGTTAGCATTATTGCGGCTATGACTACAGTACCTGCGTTTGCGGATGATAGCAGCGACAAAATTTTTGTAACGACTGCATCAGGTTACCAGCAAAAAATTGAAGATGCCCCAGCATCAATTTCAGTGGTAACGCGCGAGCAATTAGAGACTAAAGCTTACCGCGATGTCACGGATGCGCTGAAAGATGTTCCAGGTGTATTAGTCACAGGAGGGGGTAGTAGCTCCGATATTAGTATCCGCGGGATGGATGCGAAGTACACCATGATCCTTATCGATGGAAAACGTGTGGATACACGTAGCATTCGACCAAATAGTGATGGTGCAGGTATCGAACAAGGCTGGTTACCACCATTACCTGCTATTGAGCGTATTGAAGTCGTACGTGGTCCTATGTCCTCACTGTATGGTTCTGATGCTATGGGTGGGGTTATCAATATTATTACTCGTCGTGTTCAACAAGAGTGGACAACGAGTTTACGTGCCGATACCACAATTACAGAGCGCAAAAATTCGGGTAATACCGGGCAAGGTAGCTTCTATACATCTGGACCATTAGTTGATGGTTTATTGGGAGTAAAGTTACAAGGTCAATATTCACACCGTAGTGAAGATAAAATTATCGATGGATTTGGTCGCCAAATTATGACAAGTGGTGGTGGTACATTATCACTGACCCCAAATGAGCAAAATGCGTTTGATTTAGACTTTAAAAAAGATAATCAGCATCGTGACTATCGTGAAGGTTATACCGCAGCTCGTGGTGATGGTAGCGGATTTAGCAAGTATGATATGACTCATATGGCTTTAACCCACACTGGTACTTATGATATTGCATCGACGGACACGTATGTTCAGTACGATGAAGCGAAAAACCCAGGTCGTAAAATGACGGCAGAAGATTTAGTCTTCCGTAATCAAAGTGTTTTTTTACTGGGTGATCACAGTGTCAGTATTGGTGGCCAGTACCGTAAAGAAAAGCTAAAAGATCAGAGTAACAAACTACCGGGAAATAGTGAGCTAGATAGATACAGCTGGGCATTATTTGCAGAAGATGAATGGTTAATGACAAATGATTTTGCATTAACTGGTGGTCTGCGAATGGATAATGATGAAAACTACGGTGCGCATTGGACTCCTCGTTTATATGGTGTTTGGCATGCAGATGAGCAGTGGACAATTAAAGGTGGTGTCTCTACTGGCTATAAAGCACCAAGCTTACGTGAATCATCTGCAAATTGGGGACAAGCAACTGGTGGCAATAAAGGGAATGCGATTATTTATGGTAATCCTGACTTAAAACCAGAAAAAAGTATTACAGAAGAAATTGGCGTTATCTGGAATAACCAAGATAACCTAACTGCTGGAGTTACTATTTATAATACTGATTTCAAAGATAAGATTACGGAAATCAGACGTTGTGATAACAGCATTGACACGATTAGAGATTGTACTTTAGCGGATGGTGAAGGGGATACTCCAGGCAAACCTTACCGTTTTGTTAGCGATAAAGCCAACGTCGACAAAGCAAGAATGCAAGGTGTTGAAGTGACCTTCAACTGGGGAATTCTTGATAACCTCGAGTTTGCAGCGAACTATACCTATACCCACACAGAACAAAAAAGTGGGGTGAATAAAGGTAAACCGTTGAGTAAACAGCCTAAACACATGGTAAATACCACCTTGACTTGGGATACAACGGAAGATTTACAAACGTGGGGTCGTATGAATTTCCGTAGTGAAACTTCAGACTATCAAGGTCGTGGCCAGCAAATGAGTAAAGGTACACCATCTTATGCCCTGTTTGACCTTGGTACGAGTTATAAATTGAGTAAAAATGCCAATATAGTTGGTGGTGTTTATAACGTATTGGATCGTCGTGTCGATAAAGGGACATATGGTGCTGAATTAGAAGGTCGTCGTTATAATATCGGTATCAACTACAACTTCTAATTAGACCACTAATTTTTATGCCTATAAGCCCTTTGGTTTGTCGCCAAAGGGCTTTTTTGTACTATTATTCAAAAAGAAAATAAGTAATTCAGAAATAAAGATATAGTCATTCGAGCGTAATAGAGTGAATCTACCATACTGTTATGGAGTCTAGTAGGAACAGATTATGCCCAAACTTACCCGCTATTTTAGTGCTTGCTGTTTGAGTGTTTTATTATTCATTGGTAGCGTTTCTTACGCGCTTGCAGGGGATCCCGGACCATACCGATTAGTGTTCCTCGATATCTCGCAATCACCGTATCAAGATGGTCAAAAGTTATTAATCGAATTACGCAAAATGGAACGACTCTCATCAGTGCAGCGAGAAGCCTGTTTTATGTGTAATGGCAGTGATGATGGTGATTCTGATGTGGAAGTGTTGTATGTCTATTCGGTTCCTGTCGGGCTATCGATTGAAACGTTACGTAAAGCGGTAAATGGTGATGTTGCTGCGAGAAACAGTATGCAGCTTGTATTAGGTAATTTTAAGGATCAGTATGATTATGGCGTGGATGGTTTACTGATTTATAACCATCAAGAAGGCAAAGTCACTGTTTATACTATGGACAATAAAGTGGGTAGCGAGCTTCAATCTGAAACGAAGGCGGTAAAAAGTAAATTATTGCATTCAAGCTTAGATATGCTTTTGGAAAAGAGTGCAGCAAAATTAGATAGACCGGTTTAGTATTTTGTATGGGCTAACCGAGAGGTTTAAATTGCGATAATCCCCATAAAAACTTGTCATATTAGTTAGTGGAACAAAAAGTCCAAAATTATCAAAATTTCTCATAGAAAAGAGGGCACTTTGTTAACAAATTGGCTTGCTATTTACAGGTATGACGTGCAAAATGCGCGGACTAAAAAATGACTGATGCCTGATAAAAACCGGCATCGGTTTTTTTGCTTTTTAGGGTTCTTTCATTTTAACGGGGCCGGATATCAGGCCGGATAGATAAATAAATATTTACGTGTAGCGAATATTTCATGCTACAGCTTTGAGGAATGCTTTTATGGCTTACTTTTTTGCACTGGCAGCAGGGCCGAGCGGTCGTCGTTGCCGCATTGATGACTACGGAGCAAACACCGGCTTCGCACAGACGCTTTTTCACTTCTCATCGTTCTTCTCTGCTTATAGACAGATGCAAAGTCTTCCCAGTAACTGTCGATTGAGTCGAAGTACTCAATCGAAAGTTATGGGAGGGCTTTATCATGCAAAATAATTCCGTACCTTTAGATATCGGCCACAACCAAACTGGCGCCAATAACCGAGTTCAACTTGCGAAAACATTAACACTTGTGCAAGTCGTCATGATCGGTATTGCGTATATTCAGCCAATGACTATTTTTGATACTTTCGGAATGGTATCAGATAAGACTGGTGGTCACGTCCCGACTTCATACATTATTGCACTGGCTGCGATACTGTTTACTGCACTGAGCTACGGTAAGCTGGTAAAACGCTTCCCATCCGCTGGTTCAGCGTATACTTATGCCCAGAAATCAATGAGTCCACATATTGGTTTCCTTGTGGGTTGGACATCTTTGCTGTCCTACATTTTCATGCCAATGATTAACATTTTATTGGCGAAAATCTATTTACAAGATATTTTCCCGAATGTTGAACCTGCGTTCTTTGTGATTGGCTTAGTTATTTTAATGACGGCTGCTAACTTACGGGGTATCAACGTAATTGCAAACCTAAGTACGGTTATTGCGATTATCCAAATAGGGGTAATGGCCGTCTTTACTGGTTTAGTGATCCACGGCGTTTCAAATGGTGAAGGTTCAGGGGAGATCTGGACATTTAATCCATTTGCGAATGAAAAAACGGAATTGATCCCACTGATTGCAGGGGCGACGATACTCTGTTTCTCATTCTTAGGCTTTGATGGGTTAAGTTCACTGTCAGAAGAAACGCCAAACGCAGGTAAAGTCATCCCTCGTGCTATTTTCCTAACAGCGCTGATTGGTGGTGTGATCTTTATTACCGTTTCATTCTTCTTACAACAATTTTTCCCAGATGTTTCACGTTTTGCGAATATTAACGAAACACAGCCAGACATCATGCGGTTTGTCGCAGGATCGTTCTTCCAAGCGATTATTCTCGTGTTCTCCTGCGTTACTGTATTAGCATCGGGCATGGCTGCCCATGCGGGGAGTGCGCGTTTGATGTATGTTATGGGGCGTGATGGCGTATTCCCAGAGAAAATCTTTGGTTACGTGAGCCCAACATGGCGTACACCAGCGTATAACGTTCTGTTAGTTGGTTTCTTAGCTCTCGGCGCTATCTGGTTTGAGATGGATTTCGCCACCGCGTTAATTAACTTTGGTGCACTGATTGCATTTACTTTCGTGAACATCTCAGTGATCAGCCAGTTCTTTATTCGTGAACGCCGTATTAAAGGCTTTAAGAACATCATGAACTATTTGATATTACCGATCATCGGTACCCTCACAGTCTGTGTGCTGTGGTTGAATATCGAAGAAGATTCAATGGTTTATGGTTTGATTTGGACGGCGGTTGGTTTGGTGTATATGGCGGTGTTGACTCGGATGTTCCGTAGGCCTATGCCGCAGATGAGCGACGTTTAGATATATTCTTCATACTTCGCGCTGTAGCGTTGTTGGCTGCACGCGCTAGCCCTAGTCACATACTTATGTATGCTCCTAGGGGCTAGCTTGCTTGCCGCCTAGCTACAACACGAATTATTTTGAATGCATGTAAGTATCAAAATAATTTAACGGTAAACGGCAAACGGCAAACGGCAAACGGCAAACTACGAACTGAAATTGAAGACTAATAAAAACAGCACCATTGGGTGCTGTTTTTGTTTCTGAAGGGGATTAATAATTTCTTAACATATTAATCTTATGTGATATTGTGAAAGGATATTAATGGCAATACCCTGACAGGAAGGCATGAGATGAATGATGTAAAAAATCCTGAGAACCAACGACTATTACTCACACTCAGGAACATTGTTGGCAAAAAAAATATCCTTACCGAACCCCATAAAACAGAACGTTATCGTAAAGGCTTTCGCTCCGGTGTAGGGGATGCCATTGCTGTTGTTTTTCCAACCACGTTATTAGAGCAATGGTATGTGTTTAAAGCCTGTGTCGAAGCCGATAAAGTCGTCATTATGCAAGCGGCAAATACAGGGTTAACTGAAGGTTCAACGCCAAGTGGTTATGATTATGATCGTGATATCGTGATTATTAGCACATTGCGTTTGAACCAAATACAAGTCCTGCCTGAATTTAACCAAGTGGTTGCGATGCCAGGTAGTACCCTCTATGTCCTCGAAAAAATTCTCAAACCGCTGGGTCGTGAACCCCATTCATTAATTGGTTCTTCTTGCATTGGCGCCTCTGTTGTTGGTGGTATTTGCAACAGTTCAGGCGGTTCATTAGTACGCCGAGGACCCGCCTATACTGAGCTTGCGTTATACGGGCGAGTGAATGAAGATGGTACTGTTGAATTGGTCAACCATTTAGGGATCGCATTGGGTGATACACCAGAAGAGATCCTGACCAACTTACAAAATCGTCGCTACAGTAGCGAAGATGTGGAAAGCAGTGAAAAATTAGCATCTGACCATGAATACGCAACGCGGGTACGTGATGTGGATGCCGATACACCTTCTCGTTTTAATGCGGATGAGCGCCGACTATTTGAAGCGTCAGGTTGCGCCGGTAAATTAGCTGTGTTTGCCGTACGTTTAGACACGTTCCCTGCGGATAAAGCAACACAAGTTTTCTATATTGGCTCGAACAATCCCGATGTGCTTGAAGATATCCGTCGCCATATTCTCAGTGAATTTGAAAATTTACCTGTTGCAGGTGAATACATGCATCGCGGTTGTTTTGATATTGCGGAAATATACGGCAAAGATACGTTCTTAATGATAGATAAGTTTGGCACAGATAAAATGCCTACGTTCTTCACAATTAAAGGACGTATGGACGCTGTGCTGAATAAAGTTCCATTGCTCCCATCAAACTTAATTGACCGAACTATGCAGCTGTTAAGCAAGCTTTGGCCTTCTCATTTACCGCCTAGAATGAAACAATTCCGAGATAAATATGAGCACCATTTGATGCTTAAAATGGCAGGCGATGGGATTGATGAAGTAAAAGTTTGGCTGAAATCATTCTTTGCAACCGCGGATGGTGGTTATTTTGAATGCACGCCAGAAGAGGGCGCAAAAGCATTCTTGCATCGATTTGCCGCTGCGGGGTCAGCGGTACGCTATCATGCTGTACATAATAAAGATGTTGAAGACGTCTTACCGTTAGATATTGCATTGAGACGTAATGACCGTGATTGGTTTGAAAAGTTACCGCCAGAGATAGAAAACCTCATTGTGCATAAGCTATATTGCGGACACTTTATGTGCCACGTAATGCACCAAGACTATGTCTTGAAAAAAGGTGTCGATCCAAAAGAGTTAAAACAAAAAATGTTGGAATTACTGGATGCGCGTGGCGCTCAGTATCCAGCAGAACACAATGTTGGACATCTGTATAAGGCACCAGAACAATTAAAATCGTTCTACAAAGAGTCAGACCCGACGAACACCATGAATCCAGGGTTGGGCAAGACAACCAAGCGCAAACATTGGGAAGGGGATTGTGGTTGCGACCACTAATCAAATAATTGCAATTTAATGGGCAGGTTTTCTGCCCATTTTTATTTTTATCGCTGATTATTAACTTGCTAATTCATAGGCATAGTTTACTAATGCTTTTAATTGCTGGCAGCGTTTCTCATCTTCATGATGCACGTCCATAAGTAATTGAATCTGTTGTAAATAGTCGGTTAAACGCGCTTCGGTAAAATAGTCACGGCGATGCTGCAACCAACGTTGCTGCTCATCATAGGATAACGTGGACGGGTAGTTTCGTGCTTTATAGCGGAAGAATAACTCTTTCATACGTTTATCTTCAAAACTAAGATCTAACGCAGGTAAATTTTGCGGTGCTGTTTCGCGAATAATATCCATTGTGGAGCGATCTGAAGGACTGAAAAAGCCATTATAGATTTGGCTATCCACGTCATTTGATTCTTCAAATTGTTGACCTACGCTAAATAGTTCAATCAGTTTATTTCGGACATCCGGATTTTTGCGCAGCAATTCTAAATTACGCATGCACAGATCCCGATCCAGTCCAGTACGTTCAGCATCAACGGTACGTAATGTGTTGATTGGCGCAAGGATTGGGCACTTATTGATATGCACTAATTTGATTGGAACTGGCAGGTCATCCCCGAGTTCAGCTTTAGGGGTGTACAAGCGTTCACGAAGTTCATCAGCACTTAATGTTAGCAGTGGTGACATATCGCCAGAGAGGTCACACATAATCACCGCATTTTTATTCTCAGGATGCCATGCTAGTGGAGTCACTAAGCTTACGTATGAACGTAAGGCACCAAACATCCCCGACACATGCACTAATGGGGTCATATCCACAATATCAATCAGCTGGTTAACTTTATTTTTATTTCTTAGCTGATAGAAATAGTCAAACATGCGTGGCTGTGCCTGTTTCAACAATTTTGCCATATTGATGGTGGCTAAAACGTCGGACATCGCATCATGAGCATTTTCATGGGAAACGCCATTGGCTTTGGTGAGATGCTCTAAACGTAAGCTAGGTAACCCATCATCGTTTTCTGGCCAGTTAATTCCTTCAGGGCGCAATGCGAAACACGCACGTAATGCATCCAATAAATCCCAGCGAGAATTACCTTGTTGCCAGCTATAGGCATACGGGTCATAAAAATTACGGTAAAAAATATTTCGAGTGACTTCATCATCAAAGCGAATGTTGTTGTAGCCCATAATGCAGGTGTTCGGCACGCTAAATGCCTGATGAATACGCTTGGCAAACTCGGCTTCATTTACACCATTTGCCATGGCGATTTGCGGGGTAATCCCCGTTATCATTACAGCTTCCGGCTGAGGAAGATAATCATCCGTAGGTTTACAGTAAAATACTTCAGGTTCACCGATGATGTTGAAATCTAAGTCTGTTCGCACACCAGCAAATTGAGCAGGGCGATCGAGAGCCGGATGCTTACCAAATGTTTCATAGTCATGAATAAAGAAGGTTGGCTGGTTATGATTATTTTTCAAAATGAGGTCCATCGTCGATTTAGGTGAGTAATGCAAGCGTATAACCGTTTGAAGGCTATGGTAAACCATCTGGCAGAAAATCTAAACTTATGTGGAAGTTACTCGTGAAGAAAATGATATTCCTATTGCATGAATCATACTGCGGCACGTTTTTAACGTTGGATCCCAAGGGATAGAGTGTGATAGCGCGTTTCTCGTCGTCAGCGTGATGACTGTGCGATACCGATTCACGCTTCAATAGCATCTTCATGATGATAAAATTCAGTCTTCCCTGAGTGTGCTCGCAAATTAAGGGCTAAAGACGCATTGGTAATGCAAATCATTAAATTCAAATTAATAAAATTGTGAATGTAACTTGTAAGGTGACCATGGAAGAAGGTATTGTGTTAATAGACAATACATTTTGATTATTGAATAGAGGATTTTAAACATGGAAAACGCTAACAAACCAACTTTCCAAAATGTGCTGGAATTTGTGCGTATGTTTCGTCGTAAAAATAAAATTCGTCGCGAAATCACGGATAATGAAAAAAAAATTCGTGATAACCAAAAACGTGTTTTGCTGTTAGATAACCTTAGTGAATATATTAAGCCGGGCATGTCTATTGAAGATATCCAAGCTATTATTGCCAATATGCGTAGCGACTATGATGACCGCGTAGACGATTACATCATTAAAAATGCGGAGCTTTCTAAAGAACGCCGTGAAATATCTAAGAAGCTTAAAGAGATGGGTGATTTACCACGTATTGATGTGAAATAAACCCTAAAAAATTCAGTTTTAAGATGCCTCGTTGTGATGTTTTAAACCCAGCGGGGCATTTTTTTATTCTTATAACGAGCATTGAAGAATATGAGGCAAAAAAAAGCCCCGATATACTATCGAGGCTATTTATTATATGTCTAACTCATTAGACACTAGCTGGTTTTGCCATTTCTGATGTGGCAACATTCGCTGCCACATGACCACCTGCACCTTTAGATTCAAAGGTTGATGGCTCACGTTGATACTCTTTAATTTCAAAGTCGGAAGCCATCACCACAGGGGCTGGGGCTTTCGTCATTGGTGAGTATGCATGGCATTTGTGTAAGCTAAGCGCGTTTGATGTTGAAACAGCATCGACCACTGTTGTTTCAACTACTGTTGCCGTAGCAACCTTCGTTTCAACGACGACATCCGCCACCGCAGGTTCAGAAATCTCTTTGATTTCTTCAACGACAGGTGTTTCAACAATTGTATCAACAACCGTTTGAACGACATCAGTTTTTTCTGTTTCAGTAACGTCAGCAATGACGCTTTCCAGGACAGTATTGCTTTCTACGGCAATGGTCTCAATAGATTCAGCGACAACATGAGTCTCAGTTTCTACTTTTGGTGTCTCAACGACAGTTTCAGTAACGACTGGGGTCTCAATGTGTTCTGATTTCACTTCAACCTGTTCCACCGGCGCTTGAATTGCAGCTGGAGCCTGAACCGTGTTTTGTTGTTCTAGCATTTCTTCATTGGTCATGATAGCCATGCTTTCTTGTTGAGGCTGAACAACAGGGTAACGAATAAATACTTTACCAGACGCTAATTCAGGGGAGGCTACAGCCGCCGCTAAAGGCATTGGTGATTTATTCAGATGACGCTCATCACGGTAACGACGACGACGCTGACCACTCACACGCAGATGGCGTGGTGAACGACGAGAACGACGTGGGATAATGGTGTCTTGTTTCTCATCATCATCCTGTTGCTCTGAGTTAACCGCCAAATTGTCATCTTCGTTCAACGTGACATTATCGTGTTTTTTCTCAACATTAACGGTTGAAGGAAGTGCCGCCATTGGCGTAGCTGGCATCTCTGCAACAATTGCAGTCTCTGTCGTTTGCTCATTATCAGTCACACGGATTTTTTGTGTTAACTGACGGCGTTGACGACGAGGCGCTACTGGACGCTGCTCTTCTTCATCTTTTTCTACAACGGTATTGTCAACAGCAGCTTGTTGGCTATCTTGTTGAGTTTTCGCTGTTTGTTGTTGGCGTTTCTCATCTTGACGGCGACGACGTTCTGCACGTTGCTCACGGCGTTGTTGATTATCGCGGTTTGCAGTGTCTGTCGTTTGCTCATCAACTTGGTTCGTATTTTTGTTATTACGACCCTTATTGCGATTTGCTGCATCTTCAGATTGCGCATTACGATTATTACGATTGTCTCGGTTATCACGATTTTCGCGGTTATCACGATTTTCGTAATTATCATCGCGGTCACGGCGATTGTTATTACGGCGATCGTTATTACGGCGACGGTCATTATTACGGCGACGATCATTATTGTTTGGGCGCGCTTTTTGCGCTGGTTGTTCAACCACTTTTTCTTCTTCGGCAAATAGACCTTTAAAGAAAGCTGCGATTTTACTGAATAAACCAACGTTAGGTTGCTCGTCTGTTTTTGGACGGGCTGGCGCTTTAGATGGAGACTCTTTTTGTTTCAGTGCAGGCACTTCAACAGGTTCTTGCAGTGCAAATGCTGAAATAGCAGGTTGCTCAGGGGCTTTACGCTCGCTTGTTGGCTCTTCGCCTTGATTCAGCGTTTCCGTTTCATGGTATTGCGCTAAGTTGTAGCTCAGAGTCTGAACTTCTTCACCTTTACGAATACGGATGACATGGAAATGCGGTGTTTGCATCTGATCGTTAGGGACTATCACAACACGAACGTTGCGCTGGCGCTGTTCAATCTCAGTGACAGCTTGGCGTTTTTCGTTTAACAGATACGACGCGATTTGTACGGGAACAATCGCATGCACTTCATGGGTATTTTCTTTCAGTGCTTCTTCTTCAATTAAACGCAGTACAGACAGCGACAGCGATTCATTATCACGGATAGTTCCGGTACCCGAACAGCGTGGGCAGACGTGATGGCTAGATTCACCCAAAGATGGGCTAAGACGCTGGCGAGACATCTCTAACAGACCAAAACGTGAAATACGAGCAATTTGAATACGCGCACGGTCTTGACGAACTGCTTCGCGTAGACGGTTTTCAACTTCACGCTGATGGCGAACTGGGGTCATATCGATAAAGTCGATAACAATTAGACCACCTAAGTCACGTAAGCGTAATTGACGTGCAATCTCATCAGCGGCTTCAAGGTTAGTATTGAATGCGGTTTCTTCGATATCGCCACCACGGGTTGAACGTGAGGAGTTGATATCGATAGCCGTTAAGGCTTCCGTTGTATCGATAACTAACGCACCACCTGAAGGTAAACGGACTTCACGTTGGAACGCTGACTCGATTTGAGATTCAATTTGATAGTGGCTAAACAGTGGAACATCGCCGCTATAATGTTTAATTTTACTTGCAAAATCGCCACGACCAATTGCTTCGATATGGTTACGCGCCATTTCAACCACTTTCGGGTTGTCGATCAGAATTTCACCGATATCAGGACGTAAGTAATCGCGGAAAGCACGAACGATAACGTTGCTTTCTTGGTGGATTAAGAATGGAGCAGGGCGGTTTTCTGCTGCTTTTTGAATCGCTTCCCAATGGCGTAAGCGATACAGTAAATCTTGTTGTAGTGATTCTGCTGATTTGCCAACGCCCGCGGTACGAACGATTAATCCCATACCATCTGGGATTTCTAAGCAAGATAGTGCTTCTTTTAATTCTGTGCGGTCTTCACCTTCGATGCGGCGGGAAATACCACCTGCACGAGGGTTATTAGGCATGAGAACTAAATAACTTCCCGCTAAGCTGATAAATGTGGTTAAGGCAGCACCTTTGTTACCACGTTCTTCTTTATCAACTTGAACAATAACTTCTTGGCCTTCTTTCAGAACATCTTTGATGTTCGGACGACCTTGAGAGTGATAATTGCTTGGGAAGTATTCGCGAGCGATCTCTTTGATAGGCAGGAAACCGTGTCTTTCAGCGCCATAATCAACAAAAGCAGCTTCAAGGCTTGGTTCAATACGGGTAATTTTACCTTTGTAAATGTTGGCTTTTTTTTGCTCATGACCTGGGCTTTCAATATCCAAATCGTAGAGTCGTTGCCCGTCAACAAGGGCAACACGCAACTCTTCCTGTTGAGTTGCGTTGATTAGCATTCTTTTCATGTTGTTACTTACTCATTATTTTTTAAATAATAAAGAGCAGCGAAAGAAAGAGCTACTGTAAACCGATGGCCTCATGATTTTTACAAAGCCGTCTACCTCTCGGCAGTCGTTCGTATAGAGACGCGCAGTATTCGGTGAACCTGATTTTTAGATTAAAAATTCAGCGTTCTTAATCAGGATGCCGTAAATTTCTTAGAAAACGGAGACTCCCAACCCAATAAGCTAAAATTCGTTGCTCGCTAATTTACTTGATCTTGTTAGATGTCTTACGCCATTGCAGCATCGTTACGCCATCAAATAATAAATTCCTACAGTATTACGTCTAACTTGTATTCTACTAGCTAAAAATAATTATAGCTGAAAGTGCAAAAACACCTAAAGCTAACATAGCAAAGCCAATTTTCGTTTTTAAACATCTTGGCAGCGCTTATTATTCCATTGCCAAGTGCATTATAGCAAGCGCAACGTAAGTTATATGGAAATTTTATTAAGAAATTGAGCCGATCATCTAGAAATTGACCAATTTAAAAAAAAACATAAAAAAATTCGTGGAGTCGGTATGATATACCCACGTAAGTGAGACTATTTATTCATCAATTAGAGTTAACGCATTCCCGAATGAAAACAGAAAACCAAGTCCAATTTATTGATATTAGCGATGACGAAGCAGGGCAGCGCATTGATAATTTCTTGCTGAGCAAGTTAAAAGGTGTTCCTAAGAGCATGATTTATCGCATCATCCGTAAAGGTGAAGTGCGTGTCAACAAAGGGCGAATTAAGCCAGAATACAAATTACTGGAAGGGGATCAAGTTCGTGTCCCGCCTGTGCGTGTCGCTGAGCGTGAAACAGCACCAGTTTCAGCAAAATTAGATAAAGTGGCGGCGTTAGCTGATTGTATTCTTTATGAAGACGAATCCATTTTAGTGATCAATAAGCCATCCGGAACCGCAGTGCATGGCGGCAGCGGATTAAGCTTTGGTGTTATTGAAGGATTGCGAGCGTTGCGCCCAGAAGCACGTTTTCTGGAGTTAGTGCATCGCTTAGACCGAGATACATCAGGCATTTTATTGGTGGCTAAAAAGCGCTCGGCATTACGCGCACTTCATGAGCAGCTGCGTTTAAAACAGATGCAGAAAGATTATTTAGCGTTAGTTCGTGGTAACTGGCAGTCGCACACGAAAGTTGTTCAAGCACCATTATTAAAAAATATTTTGCAAAGTGGTGAGCGTATTGTTCGTGTAAGCAGTGAAGGTAAACCTTCTGAAACGCGTTTTAAAGTTGAAGAGCGTTTTGAAAACGCGACGTTGGTAAAAGCGAGTCCAGTGACTGGTCGTACTCATCAAATTCGTGTCCATACGTTACATGCGGGGCATCCAATTGCTTTTGATGATCGTTATGGTGATAAACAGTTTGATAGTCAACTTGCCGATACAGGGTTAAAACGTCTATTCCTGCATGCGTATGCCCTAAAATTTACTCACCCAAAATCTGGGGAAGAAATGCGCGTTGTTGCGCCACTGCATAATGATTTAAATCAGTGCCTCAAAGTGTTGAGAGCTAAAAAAGCACAATAATGGTGTGTAAGCGTTAGCTGACATCAACATGTCAGCTAACCTTGTCATCTAGTCTAGGAGTGGATTCACATCATGCTGGCGTAACATTTCCAACAATAAAATTGTGGGTAAGCCAATTAATGTGTTTGGATCTCGTCCTGATAACTTATCAAATAGGCTAATACCCAACCCTTCCGATTTAAAACTACCTGCACATTGGTACGGTTCATCTTTATGTAAATACTGGGTGATTTCTTCATCCGTTAACTGTCTAAAATAGACATCGAAGGGCTCACACTGAACATTAAATGTACCCGTTGTGCTATCTAATAAGCAAAGCCCAGTATAAAAAGTGACTCGATGACCTGACGCAGCTTTGAGCTGCTTAAACGCATTCTCAAAATTGTGCGGTTTTCCGACGATCTTATCGTCAATGACACAAACTTGGTCAGAGCCGATAATCAGGTGTTGAGGGTATTGTTGAGACAACGCCTTGGCTTTTTCGTGAGATAAACGTATCACTAAAGCTTGAGCCGATTCCTGTAGTATAGGGGTTTCATCAATATTGGGCGCCGCCGCTAGAAAAGGGATGCCTAGCTTTTTCAGCAACGCTTGTCGGTATTCAGAGGTTGATGCCAAAATAATCGATTTCATGATTTTTCTCGAAACTCGTAGCCAAAAGGGTTAACTCATTTTAAACTATATCCGCTTAACCGGCGATTTTTTGGTGAAAAGGCGAGTTTATCCCGCCTTTTTCTTTGACTATAGTTCATTACAAAGTTAATATGCGCGCCTTATGCAAAAGGTAAAATTACCCCTGACTATCGATGCGCAGCGTGCAGCTCAGAAAAACCTCGACTATGTCGGGAGTTATACACCTGAGCAAGTAGCACGAATTGCCGAATCAGTAGTCAGTGTAGATAGTGATGTTGAAAGCAAATTATCATTTAAAATTGATAATCAGCGCTTGACGGTCATAGAGGGACATTCTGAAGTGGATGTCACCCTACAATGCCAACGTTGCGGAAAAAATTTCAAACATCATGTCTACGTATCGTATTGTTTTAGTCCTGTCGTCAATGACGAAAAGGCCGAAGCATTACCGGAACAGTATGAACCAGTTTATGTAGATGAATTTGGTGAAATAAATTTGCTGGGAATGTTAGAAGATGAAATAATTCTATCCCTACCAGTGGTTCCGGTTCATGATTCTGAACACTGTGAAGTGTCCGAAGCGGACATGGTGTATGGTGAACTACCTCCTGAGGTAGAGAAACCAAATCCATTTGCCGTATTAGCCAGTTTAAAGAAAAGTACTTAAGGAGTAAGGTCAATGGCCGTACAACAGAATAAACCAACTCGTTCAAAACGCGGTATGCGTCGTTCACATGATGCACTGACTGCTACCCTAGTTTCTGTAGATAAAACTTCCGGTGAAACTCACCTGCGTCACCATGTGACTGCAGATGGTTACTACCGTGGCCGTAAGGTTATCAGCAAGTAATTGTTGATACTTTGGCTAGTCTAACCATCGCGTTAGATGCCATGGGCGGGGATGTTGGTCCCCGCGTCACGGTGCCTGCTGCATTGCAGGCACTGGCATCTAATCCAGCATTAAAATTACTGCTTGTCGGTCAACCCGAAGCCATTCATCCTTTGCTTGCACAACAAAGTGCGGAGCAACTTTCGCGTATCGAAATTATCCCAGCTGAAAACGTTATTGCAAGCGATGCTAAGCCATCTCACGCAATTCGCCAAAGTAAAGGGACGTCAATGCGAGTGGCGTTGGAGTTAGTCAAGACAGGTCAAGCTCAAGCTTGCGTGAGCGCAGGTAATACGGGTGCGCTGATGGGATTGGCTAAATTGATGTTAAAATCAATTGAAGGCATTGAACGCCCTGCGTTAATGACTATTCTGCCAAACCAAAAGAAAGGTAAAACCGTTGTCCTCGATTTAGGGGCTAACGTAAATTGCAGCAGTGAAATGCTTGTGCAATTTGCAGTAATGGGCTCAGTGATGGCAGAAGAAGTTGCCAACATCAGTCAACCTAAAGTCGCTTTACTCAATATTGGCGAAGAAGAGAGTAAAGGGCTGGACAATATCCGCGAAGCCGCCGCTTTGTTGAAAGAAACGGCATCAATTAATTACATTGGTTATGTTGAAGGCAATGAATTGCTGACAGGAAAAACGGATGTATTAGTGTGTGACGGCTTCGCAGGTAATGTCTCACTAAAAACAATGGAAGGTGTTATTCGAGTCATTCTTTCATTGTTGAAATCAGCCGGTGAAGAGAACAAAAAAAGCAGTTGGTTTATGCAACTCGCTAAGAAATGGTTAAAAAAACGGCTAATGAAGCGTTTTGGGGATATGAACCCCGACCAGTATAACGGCGCGACTCTGTTAGGATTAAAAGGCATTGTCATCAAAAGTCATGGTGCAGCGAATGAAAGCGCGTTTAAAGCCGCAATTGATCGTGCCGTGCAGGCTATTGAGCGACAAGTTCCTGAAAGAATAACAGCTCGACTTAATATTGTTTTACCCAGGAGTGATCAATAACCTATGTACAGTAAAATATTAGGAACAGGCAGCTATTTGCCATCGCAAGTTCGTACCAATGCTGATCTGGAAAAAATGGTTGATACTTCTGATGAATGGATTGTAACGCGTACTGGTATTAAAGAGAGACGAATTTCAGCTGACGATGAGAATGTGTCCACAATGGGTTTCCAAGCAGCAAAAAATGCATTGGAAATGGCACAAGTCGACAGCAGTGAAATTGGTTTAATTATCGTTGCAACCACTTCCGCGACACACGCATTTCCAAGTGCGGCTTGCCAGATTCAGCAAATGTTGGGAATTAATGACTGTGCGGCATTTGACGTTGCAGCAGCGTGTGCTGGTTTCACCTATGCTATTAGTATTGCTGATCAGTTTATTAAAACGGGCATGACCAAAAAAGCACTGGTGATTGGCGCTGATGCGTTATCAAAAACCTTAGACCCGAATGATCGCGGGACGATTATTCTGTTTGGTGATGCAGCGGGTGCTGTGGTGATTGGTGCATCTGAAGAGCCAGGTATTATTTCTACGCATTTACATGCAGACGGTCGTTATGGTGATTTGCTCTCTTTACCAAATCGCAGTCGCTGTTCAGATGATCAAGCATACTTGTCCATGACAGGTAACGAAGTATTCAAAGTTGCAGTGCGTGAGTTAGCCCACATTGTTGATGAAACATTGGCAAATAACGACATTGCAAAAGAAGAACTTGATTGGTTAGTGCCACATCAAGCAAATTTAAGAATTATTTCTGCGACAGCGAAAAAATTGGATATGACCATGGATAAAGTGGTTGTTACGCTGGATCGTCACGGAAATACTTCTGCAGCATCAGTCCCTACCGCATTAGATGAAGCGGTGCGCGATGGTCGCATCCAACGTGGTCAATTAGTGCTATTAGAAGCATTTGGCGGCGGTTTTACTTGGGGCTCTGCACTCGTTCGTTTTTAATTTACTGAGAAAACAGACATGACACAATTTGCTATGGTATTCCCGGGACAGGGTTCCCAGTCTTTAGGAATGTTAGCTGGCTTAGCTGAACAAAATCAGCTGGTTAAAGAGACATTTGCTGAAGCCTCTGAAGCATTGGGTTACGATCTCTGGGCATTAGTCCAAAATGGACCAGAAGAAGAATTAAATAAAACATGGCAGACTCAGCCTGCATTATTAGCAGCGTCTGTTGCTATCTTCCGTGTTTGGCAAGAAAAAAATGGCAAAATGCCCGCTTTAATGGCTGGTCATAGCCTCGGCGAATATTCTGCATTAGTGTGCGCTGGCGTGATTGATTTCAAACAGGCTATCAAATTGGTAGAGCTGCGTGGTCGATTGATGCAAGAAGCTGTTCCAGAAGGGACTGGCGCAATGTATGCAATTATCGGTTTAGATAACGAATCTATCGAGAAGGCATGCCAAGACGCAGCGCAAGGGCAGGTTGTATCCCCTGTCAACTTTAACTCTCCTGGACAAGTGGTTATTGCGGGTGAGAAAGCGGCTGTTGAACGTGCGGGTGCAGCATGTAAAGAAGCGGGTGCCAAACGTGCGTTACCATTATCTGTTAGCGTACCTTCTCATTGTGCATTAATGAAGCCAGCCGCAGATAAATTAGCTGATGCATTAGAAAAAATTGAATTTTGTGAGCCGACCTATCCAGTTATTAATAACGTTGATGTTAAAATGGAGACGTCTGCAAAAAATATCCGTGATGCATTAGTGCGCCAATTGTATAATCCGGTGCGCTGGACTGAAACAGTCGAATTCATGGCAGAACAAGGCATTGAGCAATTGGTTGAAATGGGTCCAGGCAAAGTTCTGACTGGTCTAACCAAGCGAATTGTCTCTAATTTAACTGCCGTTGCAGTCAATGATCCTGTATCATTAGACTCGGCTTTAGAAACTATCTGAGGACGACAATGAGCTTTGAAGGAAAAATTGCACTAGTCACTGGTGCTAGCCGTGGAATCGGTAAAGCGATTGCTTTAACCTTAGCGTCACGCGGCGCGACTGTTATCGGTACTGCAACCAGCGAAAAAGGCGCGGAAGCGATTACTGCCTATTTAGAAGGTAAAGGTAAAGGCTTAGCGTTAAATGTGACAGATCCAGCATCAATTGAAGAAACATTGACCCAGATCCGTACGGAATTTGGCGAAATCGATATTTTAGTTAATAATGCTGGTATTACGCGTGATAACTTATTGATGCGCATGAAAGATGATGAGTGGCAAGATATTATTGACACTAATCTTTCATCCGTTTACCGTTTGTCTAAATCCGTTTTGCGTGCCATGATGAAAAAACGTTGTGGGCGTATTATTTCTATTGCATCTGTTGTGGGTGTGATGGGAAATGCGGGACAAACAAACTACGCGGCAGCGAAAGCTGGGCTGATCGGTTTTAGTAAATCATTAGCTCGTGAAGTCGCTTCTCGTGGTATCACTGTTAACGTTGTAGCGCCTGGTTTTATCGAAACTGATATGACTAAGGCATTGACAGACGAACAACGTGCAGGCATTTTATCTCAGGTTCCTGCGGATAGACTGGGTGATGCACAAGAAATTGCCAGTGCTGTAGCATTTTTAGCTTCTGACGAAGCTGCTTACATCACAGGTGAAACATTGCATGTCAATGGTGGCATGTACATGATCTAAAGAAATGAGGGAACCATTTGCATTTTTTTGTGTTATCTAATGCAAAATAATGCAAAATAATGGTTTCAACAGCCGGGATTGGGTTGTATCTTTTCCTGTATTTCATAAACTACGAAAACCATCGCGAAAGCGAGTTTTGATAGGAATTTTAATAGTATGAGCACTATCGAAGAACGCGTTAAGAAAATCATCGTTGAACAACTGGGTGTTAAAGAGGAAGAAGTTGTAAATACAGCTTCATTTGTTGATGACTTGGGCGCTGATTCTCTTGACACAGTAGAACTGGTTATGGCTCTGGAAGAAGAGTTCGATTGCGAAATCCCTGACGAAGAAGCTGAAAAGATCACTACAGTACAGGCTGCAATTGACTACGTCAAAGCATCTGAGTAATAGCAGTAAAACTTATCTAGGCGATCATTCGATCGCCTATGTTTCTTATGTAACTAATTCCCTCCTTGGAGGACATACGTGTCTAAGCGTCGTGTAGTCGTAACCGGACTTGGCATGTTATCTCCTGTCGGCAATACAGTTGATTCATCATGGAAAGCTGTTTGTGGCGGACAGAGTGGTATCAGCCTAATTGATCATTTTGATACTACTAACCACGCAACTAAATTTGCAGGCTTAGTAAAAGATTTCAATTACGAAGATTTTGACATCTCTCGCAAAGATGCGAAGAAGATGGACCCATTTATTCAGTATGGTATCGCAGCTGGCTATCAAGCCATCAAAGATTCTGGATTGGAAGTAACAGAAGCCAATGCTACTCGTATCGGTTTAGCGATTGGTTCTGGTATTGGCGGGTTGGGATTAATTCAAGATAACTGTGAATCTATGATGCACGGTGGTCCTCGTAAAGTTAGCCCATTCTTCGTACCATCAACAATCATCAACATGGCTGCTGGTCACTTAAGCATCATGTATGGTCTCCGTGGTCCAAGCATTTCAATTGCGACAGCTTGTACATCAGGCGTTCATAATATTGGACATGCAGCACGGATGATAGCCTATGGTGATGCGGATGTTATGCTAGCGGGTGGTACTGAAAAAGCAACGACACCATTAGGTGTGGCTGGTTTTGGTGCAGCGCGCGCATTGTCAACGCGTAATGATAACCCACAAGCTGCAAGTCGTCCTTGGGATAAAGACCGTGATGGTTTTGTTCTGGGTGATGGTGCGGGCATCATTATTCTCGAAGAATACGAGCACGCTAAAGCACGCGGCGCGAAAATTTACGCGGAAATCGCAGGCTTTGGTATGAGCAGCGATGCTTACCATATGACGTCACCACCAGAAAATGGTGAAGGCGCTGCATTAGCGATGAAAAATGCGCTAAACGATGCAGGCATAGAACCAACTGATATTGGTTATATTAATGCTCATGGTACATCAACACCTGCAGGAGACTTAGCCGAAGCACAAGCGGTTATGTCTGTCTTTGGTGAAGACACTAAAGTGTTAGTGAGTTCGACAAAATCGATGACGGGCCACCTGTTAGGTGCTGCAGGCGCGGTTGAATCTATCTTCACTATTCTGTCTTTATGTGATCAGATCATTCCACCAACGATCAACTTAGACAATCCTGATGAAGGTTGTAATCTTGATTTCGTACCGGGCGAAGCACGTAAAGTCGAGAACATGGAATATGCTCTGTGTAACTCATTTGGCTTCGGTGGTACTAACGGTTCATTGATTTTCCGCCGCTATCACGCAGAATAATCAATTATTCGTTGAGTTCCTAAGCTCCAGTATCTTTGGTACTGGGGCTTTATTTTTGCCTTCTTTTTGCAGTACTCCTTGCTTTGGTTTATGATATTAACACTATGTTACTGTCTGATTTATCAGCCTTTATTATAAGAAACAATCATGACTTATTGGGTTAACGGCATTTCTTGTCAGCAAATTGATATTACCGATCGCTCTATCGCCTTTGGTGATGGGTGCTTTACGACTATCCATGGTATGAATCAACAAGCTAAGATGCTAGAACAGCATATTCTTCGTCTACAGCAAGATTCAACGCGACTCAAATTGCCTTCAGTAGATTGGAAGCAATTGACACAGCATATTGAGCAGGTTTGTGAACAACAAACTGATGATGAATTTGTGGTGAAGGTTATGATTAGTCGTGGCGCTGGCGGCCGCGGTTACAGTTCTCAAGGCTTCAAACAGCCAACCATTATGGTAATGGTTTCCCCTTTTCCTAAGCACTATGCCACATTACAGTGCCAAGGCGCAGCTTTGATGCTTAGCCGAATTCCATTAAGTCGCAATCCAATCTTAGCGGGTATGAAACATTTGAATCGCTTAGAACAAGTATTGATCCGCCAAGAAATAGATGATGCTAAGCTAGATGAAGCGGTCGTGTTAGATACCCATGGCGTGATGGTTGAATGCTGTAGCGCGAATATCTTTTGGCGCATCGGTCGAGATGTTTATACACCCATTCTAGAGCAGTCTGGTGTGAATGGATTAATGAGACAAAAGATCATAGCGAAACTCAAAGATAGCCAGTACCATTTGGCCGAAGTTGAACGGTTTCCAGCAATTTTGACACAGTGTGATGAAGTCATTATTTGCAATGCGTTAATGCCTATATTACCGGTGAAAAGTATTCAACTTTCAGAAAATAAAACAGTGAGATACCAATCAAGAGAACTGTTTGAATATTTATTATTACAGCGACAAATTTAAATCCGATAACAATTTCACTCTTATCGTTTATCGACGAACAATGCATTTAAGTGACCAATAATGAAATTAGCCAAAAAAATAACACTGATTGTTTTTGTCCTTGCGATTATCGGCGCGGTTGTTGTGTACCTGCAATATCGCCAAGTCCTTGATTATGCAAAAAAGCCAATCAACATCGTTCAAGAAACTATTTTTACAGTACCTGCTGGTACAGGGCGAGTTGCTTTAGAAGGGTTATTAATCAAAGAAAAATTCATTGAAGAAGGTCATCATTTTCAGCTTCTGCTCAAAGCGCGCCCAGAATTGGCGCAGTTCAAAGCAGGGACTTACCGACTACAGCCAAACATGACGGTAGAGCAATTATTAGCGCTGATCTCAAGTGGTAAAGAAGCGCAATTTAATATTCGTTTTATCGAAGGGAATAAGCTGTCTGATTGGAGCAACATTTTGCGAGATGCGCCTTATCTGGAGCACAAAACGCAAGATGCAACACCGACAGAGCTATACGCTATGTTGGATTTTAAAGAGGGAGACAACCTTGAAGGATGGCTCTATCCAGACACCTATTTATACACTGCGGGTACTAGCGATGTTGAGATATTAAAGCGTGCCTATAAGCGTATGAAATCGACCGTTGAAGACGAGTGGAAAGGTCGTGATAAAGATCTACCCTATAAGAATGCCTATGAAATGTTGATCATGGCATCGATTGTTGAAAAAGAGACAGGGGTGGATAATGAACGAGCGCAAGTGGCTTCTGTCTTTGTCAATCGCTTAAAGAAAAATATGCGCTTACAGACTGATCCAACGGTAATCTATGGGTTAGGTGAGAATTATCGTGGTAAAATTTATCGCAGCGATTTAGATAACTATACTCCGTATAACACCTATAAAATTGATGGTTTACCACCAACACCCATTGCCATGCCGGGGCTTGCTTCGATTAAAGCGGCTGCACACCCAGCGAAAACAGATTACTTATACTTTGTCGCCGACGGTACTGGCGGACATACTTTTAGTCGTAATCTTAATGACCATAATCGTGCCGTTAAGGTTTACCGACAAATTGAGCAAAAGAATTGATAAACGAAATGAAAAACCAATTTATTGTTATTGAAGGTTTAGAAGGGGCTGGAAAGACAACAGCAATCAACACAGTTGTTGAAACATTAACCCAAGCGGGGGTTCACGATATGGTATTCACGCGTGAACCTGGTGGTACACCACTCGCTGAAAAACTGCGTGAGCTAATTAAGCAAGGTATTGAAGGTGATAAAGTTACAGACAAAGCTGAATTGCTGATGCTGTACGCTGCACGAGTCCAATTGGTCGATACCGTTATTAAACCCGCTCTCGCGGCGGGAAAATGGGTTATTGGCGATAGGCACGATTTATCCTCTCAAGCTTATCAAGGTGGCGGGCGGGAAATTGACCGCCAATTAATGGCGTCACTCAGAGATTTAGTGTTAGGTGGGTTTAAACCTGCATTGACGCTCTATTTAGACTTACCACCCGAATTAGGCTTACAACGAGCACGTTCCCGTGGTGAGTTAGACCGTATTGAGAAAGAATCATTGGCATTTTTTGAACGCACACGGGTCCGCTATTTAGAATTGGCGGCGGCAGATGAATCTATCTTAACCATCGATGCGAGTCAAAATATTGAACAAGTGCAAGCGGATATCCGCAAGACGTTACTTGCATGGTTAGCAAAATAAGGCATTGATAATGAATTGGTATCCATGGCTGAATGAGGCTTATCGTCAATTAATTAGCGCTTACCAAGCGGGGCGTGGGCACCATGCATTATTAATCCATTCCATGAAAGGAAATGGTGCAGACGCTTTAAGTTATGGCATTAGTCGTTGGCTTATTTGTCAAAATAGAGATGGACTGAAAAGCTGTGGCGAATGCCATAGTTGCCGTTTAATGCTGGCAGGCACACATCCTGACTACCATGTTTTAGAAGTAGAAAAAGGTAAAGCGACAATCAGCGTTGATGCCGTTCGTAAACTCACTGAAACCTTAAGCGGTCATGCACAACAAAGTGGTGCAAAAGTGGTTTCTATTCCAAATGCCCAAGCATTAACAGATGCCGCCGCTAACGCATTGTTAAAGACGTTGGAAGAACCATCAAGTCAAACCTATTTCCTGTTGGGCTGTGAAAAAATTGAAAGCATGTTAGCGACCTTAAGAAGTCGCTGCTTGACCCACTTTTTAGCCTCTCCCGATCAGCAAGTCGCGTTATACTGGCTGCAAAAACAGCTGACTGGTTTATCTGCGGATGATGCAATCACTGCATTACGACTATGCCAAGGCGCACCGATTGCTGCATTGCAATTACTTGAGCCGGCGCAATGGCAACGACGTCAACTATTGTGTAGTGAGCTAGAGAGCAGCTTGCAGAACAAGGATTTTTTAAGGCTTTTACCTGCATTGAACACAGACAATGCACCAGAATGCATTAGTTGGTTATTAGGGTTGCTTTCGGATGGGATAAAATTGCAACAAAAAGCAGGTCAGTTCCTTGTTAACCAAGATAAAATTGCTTGTGTTACCGCGCTTGCCACATCGATGAGTAGCTCACAATTATTAGATGTTTATAGCCAGTGGCAGGGCTGTCGTCACCAATTATTAACAGTACCTGCATTAAATCAGGAATTGATTCTGGCTAATCAGTTATTACATTGGGAAGCGTTATTCGCTTCACCCTCAAGATAAAAAGAGTAGATTATGTTTGTTGTTGATTCACACTGCCATCTCGACTGTTTAGATTATGAAAAATTGCATACTAACGTCGATGATGTTATCGCAAAAGCATCCACACGAGATGTCGGCTTTATGTTAGCGGTAGCAACCACGTTACCGGGCTTTGAAAGCATGAAACAGCTAATTGGCAAACGCGACAATGTGGCATTTTCTTGTGGCATTCATCCACTCAATTTGGATGAAGGTTATGATTTTGAAAAATTAGCACAGCTAGCGGCAGGTCAAGAAGTTGTCGCGCTCGGCGAAACGGGTTTAGATTATTATTATCAGCAGGAAAATGCAGCGTTGCAGCAAGAGTCATTTCGCCAGCATATTCGCATTGGTCGCCAAGTGAATAAGCCGGTTATTGTGCATACTCGTTCGGCACGGGAAGACACTCTTACCATTTTACGCGAAGAAAAAGTGGATGAGTGTGGTGGCGTATTGCATTGCTTTACGGAAGACCAACAAACCGCGATAGACTTACTCGACTTAGGGATGTATATCTCTTTCTCCGGTATTGTTACGTTCCGTAATGCGGAACAGATCCGTGAAGCTGCACGAGTTGTACCGTTAGATAGAATTTTAGTGGAAACGGACTCGCCTTATTTAGCACCAGTCCCGCATCGCGGCAAAGAAAACCAACCTGCCTATGTGCGTGATGTCGTTGAGTATATGGCTGTGCTCAAAGGAGTGAGCGTCGAGGAAATGGCGGAAATTACGACACAAAACTTCAACCGTTTATTTCATTTACACGTTGGACAATAAATAGATAACTATTGAATTATTAAGGAATTAGTCATGGCAGAAGAAACTATTTTCAGTAAAATTATTCGACGTGAAATTCCGTCTGAGATTGTTTATCAAGACGAACTCGTCACCGCATTTCGTGATATTGCTGCTCAGGCACCCACTCACATTTTAATCATCCCAAACAAGCTGATCCCAACAGTGAATGATGTGACGGTGGATGACGAGCTAGCATTAGGGCGCTTATTTACTGTTGCCGCAAAAATTGCGAAAGAAGAAGGCATTGCCGAAGATGGTTACCGTTTAATCATGAACTGTAATAAACATTCAGGACAAGAAGTTTTTCATATTCATATGCACTTAGTGGGTGGACGTCCATTAGGTCCATTATTAGCTAAGTAACTCATCATGAAACGCGCTGCATTAGTCTTAAAATATGCCACGATACTCAGCTTACTTACCGCTTTTTTAAGTGGCTGTGTTTGGAACAAAAAAACAGGGTTATCGTTTAATGAGCAGCAGCGTGTGGTGATGGAACCCTCCGTGCTAGCGGCAGGAGTGATTGTAGAAAAACCGGTGATCAAGGTGGGAAACGTAACGGCTACGACGACCATTAATATGAGCAATATTGAAAAAACACCGGTAACTGTGCTGTATCGTATTTTTTGGTACGACGAGCAAGGTTTAAGAGTGGATTCCACGAAAAGTCAGCCTCAGATGATTCCTGCGAATTCGTCAGTAATGCTGAAAGAGGTGACAACATCTCCACTTGCCCGCAATGCTCGTATCTATGTTTTCTTACCTTCAACGGCTGGAGAGTCACAATGAAACGGATCTTATTGGTCGCAGCGGCAGCATTTATTTTGGCTGGTTGTCCATCAGTCCCGCAAGGACCTAAACCGCCTATTGTCCCTGTACAACCGGACGTCACCCCAGGAACACAACCTGAAAAACAACCTGATTTAACACCGCCACCAACCGACACGGTACCTATGCCGCCTAAGCAGCAAACAACGGACTGGGCAAGTGCATTACAACCATTGGTGAATAAAATGGTTGCGGATGATGGTGTTGAAAGTGGCAAAGTATTGTTAGTCGATTCCGTGAAAAATAATACCAGTGGAAGTCTACCTTCACAGGCTGTGACAGCGGCATTAACTAATGAAGTAACGAAAACCAATAAATTCAAGGTCGTCCCCCAAGGTGTTGTCGCTGCCGCGCGTAAAACGTTAGGATTATCGCAGGATGATAGTCTGGTGACGCGTAGTAAAGCAATTGGGTTAGGACGCTATGTTCAAGCACAATATGTGATTTACAGTGTGATGTCCGGCTCAACGAAAGAACGCAGCATTGAAATGCAGTTAATGGAAGTACAAACCGGTGAGATTGTTTGGTCTGGAAAACAGAGTATTGAGTAATCGTTCCTCTCTGTTTGCATTACTCGGTGAATGCTTCCCAGCTATTTTACCATCATGCTGGGAAGTTTCGTCATTAGCGGGTTTATCCGGTGGTAGTTATTTACTTGAAAGTCAGCCCGTTTCTAGAACCGAGAAAACGTTTTCGACGATCAAATTAATTGCCCGAGCAGAAGGGCAAGCACAGAGTGCTTTGTTTGTTAATCGGCGCAAAGAAGCGCGTATTTTAAAACAACTCAAGCATTTTGCTTACTCGCCTGATGTGATAGGGCGAAACTCTGATTGGTTGTTACTCGAATGGGTTGCAGGCGATCATCCTTGCCAAGCACAATTTCTTTCCTCTAAATTTCAATACCAACTGGCAGAGATAGTCGCCAAGCTTCATTGTCAGACGTTATTAAGCTACCGATTACCGTTACGTAATGAGATTGCGCATTACGGCTATCGAATTGATAAAAAAAGAATATCTTCGCGATGGAAACGATTACATCATCATTTCCTATACGCCCCGATGCCAAACGTTATCAAACTTGCACCTGCACATATGGACATTCATTCAGGGAACGTACTTTGTCAGCAAAAAGTGCCGACGATGTTAGTGGATTGGGAATATGCGGCGAATACGGATATTGGCTTATCATTAGAAACTTATTTTCAATTCAATAGTCTGACGCTAGAGCAACGTGATTATTTCTTGACGCATTATTGCCAAACGTTTGGTGCGTATAAAGATAAACATCATTTGGCTCGTCATTGCCAGCAATGGGAGCCATGGGTTAAATACATGACGCTAATGTGGTATGAAGTGCAGTGGTGTCAGCGTCAGCACGCGCAGTTTTTAAATGATTCAGCCCCATTACGAGACTATTTTAGTCTGTAATCGGGCAATAGAAAACATCAGTGAATACACAAGAATTTGTTAAAAATTAATCAAGTGAGGCATGTTATGGGTCCGATAATGCTGGATGTTCAGGGTTATGAGCTGGACAACGAAGAGCGTGAAATTTTAGCTCATCCACTGGTAGGCGGGTTAATTTTATTTACCCGTAACTTCCATGATGCGGCGCAGCTGCGGGAATTAGTTCGCCAAATCCGCGATGCATCAAGACACCGTTTATTGATTGCGGTGGATCAAGAAGGTGGTCGCGTACAGCGTTTTCGTGACGGCTTTACTGCATTACCGTCCGCGCAGGCGTTTGCCGCACTGAATAATCAAATGGATGGTGCTAAATTAGCACAAGAAGCTGGTTGGTTAATGGCAGCAGAAATGATTGCCATGGATATTGATATTAGCTTTGCCCCTGTGTTGGATTTAGGGCATGAAAGTATTGCCATTGGTGAACGTTCATTCCATGCCGATCCTGAAATCGCCATGACGATGGCAGAGCGTTTTATTCGAGGAATGCGCAGCGCAGGCATGAAAACCACCGGTAAGCATTTCCCGGGACATGGCGCGGTTAAAGCGGACTCACACAAAGAAACACCTCGAGATGATCGCTCATTAGAGCAAATTCGTGGCAAAGATATGTCTATTTTTAAAGACTTTATTCAACGTGAGTTATTGGACGCTATTATGCCAGCCCATGTGATTTACACTCAAGCGGATGACCGTCCTGCAAGTGGCTCTCCGTTCTGGTTGAAATCCGTGTTACGTGAACAACTTGGTTTCAACGGGGTTATTTTCTCGGATGACTTATCCATGGAAGGGGCTGCTATTATGGGAAGTTACCCAGAGCGAGCAAAAGCGTCATTAAATGCAGGTTGTGACATGATCTTGGTTTGCAACAATCGTGAAGGTGCAGTGAGCGTACTGGATAATTTGCCAAAACAAGATGACAGCCGAGCATCTAAGCTTTACCACAGTGGTCGCCAATATACATTAAGTGAGCTGCAATCAGTGGAGCGTTGGAAACAGAGTCATCATCAATTAGTCGATTTACATGAAAAATGGCAAGAGCATCGTAATCGCTAATTAAATTACACTGAAAATAGACCGATGAGAGGATTATCTCATCGGTTTTTTTTTATCTTAAATAGGCTGAATAAGTTACGGGTAACCTTATTTTGGGAAAATAAAGCAAGTAAAAAAATAGGTTGCGATATTTGATTAGAAATATTGCAGTAGCATTAAGGATATGTACGAAAATTATACATTAATATCACGTAATATAACTTTACCTATAGGAATATTTCCTAGAAATAATGTTTTTCAAGCATTAAATTATATTAAAGTATAGGGAATGATAAACATTTTTATGCTGTTAAGACGAGTATATTGCTTAAGAACAGAATGATTGACCGATGTAGGCATTTAAATTAATTGTTTTAATAATGGGTAAATATTGTTGATCTAACTGTGCCGAATTTCTCACTTTTTTGTGGAAGATTCTATTAAATATAGAATGATTAAATTAGCAAAAAAATTGTTTAAATATGGCGTGTTAGTTAATTACGGATAAGCAATAAAGTGATTAATATCACATCAGATGATACCTGATTTGCAAGGCATCTAGTTTGTTGTGACATCGATCGTATTAATTGACACAAAATTACGTTAGCATACTTTTCATTATGAAATTTAATGTCAAACACTCTTTGATGGGTGTGGCTAAATATCGTCCAAATAAATTTGAATTCATGTGAAAACTTAAATTAAATAAGTGTGGTTGGATGAATTATTTCGACTTATAAAATAATTAAAACTTATTCTTACATGGCGAAAAATTAAGTTTGCTTAAAGAATAGAAGGTGAAACTTAAATTAAATAATTAAAAAAATTCTTGCAGTAATTAAAGCTAAATAAATTATTACGTATTGAAAGTAGTAAGGCGTCATAACATCCAATGAATATTGGATGCGGATAGTTATATTCTAATAATCACGACTAGGTTTAATTCAAATGAAAGTCAAAAAAATAGCGTTAATATTGTTTCCATCTTGTTTTGTTGCATTTGGGGCTAATGCAGGCGATTGGGAAAATGCCATCAAGGAAAACTCATTTGTTGCAGACTCTGAATTAGAGCTTTCTACTCGAAATATGTGGAAATATCTAAAATCAGAAAATCGTTACGATGCCAACGAAAAACGTTACAGAAAGCAAGTGGCTCAAGCTTGGGGGCAAAATATTCAACTAGATTACCAATCTGGATATTTTGCCGACTTTATTGGCTTTGATGCATCCTATTACGGCGCGATCAAACTGGCGGCAAGTAAAGACTTCGCATCCCGAGCCATTTTATATAACGATGACGGTGAGGCTAAAGGCTATAACAAGATAGGTCAGCGTTATGCAAAATTTAAATTGGATTTAGAGCCTGTTAATTTTAACGGTAAAGCAGGTTGGTTTACGTTGAAAAACAAGGGTATTTTTACTAACTCCCAACGTTTGTCATTAAACACTTATAATGGTTACTACACCAATACCGCCATTAGTGATTGGAACTTAGATTTACTGTATCTTGATGGCAAAGTGATGCGTCGAGATAGTCCAAATATTGACAGAATGTATTTCCGTGACGGAAATGGCGTCAGTCACGACATCAATCATGTCGTGACTGGTGGGATTAATTACAATACGAAACCACTTAAAGCGTCTTACTTCATTGGTCAAGCTGATGATGTTTTCCGTCAACAAGGCTTAGAAATCAAATATAAGCTAAACTCGGATATCACATTATCTTCTCAGATTTATGGTCATGAGTATGGTAGCGATGGTAAACGGACATCGACAGACACCAAACGCGGTAAACAAAACTTTGATAAACGTGCGTGGCACTATGCGGGTGAAATTGAATGGCGCGTTCCGGAAACACCGTGGACTTTGATGACGGGTATCACACATACGACTGCACATAAAACAAATGGTGTAGGTCAGTTTGCCCGTAACCCAATCGGTAACACACGTGGTCGTTTTAACTCACCAGCTTATGCGGATATCGACTATGTGCGTGATGGCGAAACTATGCTGGCATTAAAAGCCGAATATCAAGTTAACCCTACTTGGTCTGTCGGTGCGAACAGCAACTACAGTGAATTCTCTTATTCTGGCGAACGTTTAAAACAAGGACAAGTGGGCGTATTCACTTACTGGAAACCGACTGAAAATCTGTCTGTTTCATTAAGTGGCGGTATGGGCTGGCACCATCAGCAAGAATCGGATAACTCGACACCAAAACTGTATGACGGTGACTCACGTCGTGCTCACTCTTTATCGGGTTCGATGACAACGACCTATCGCTTCAAAATGTAATTAGAGGCAATTAATAAATGAATCATAAAATAAGTTTAGTGACATTGCTGGTTTCAGGTGCCCTGTTAGCAGGTTGTGCCACGAAACAGACTGATACGGTTAAAGTTCAAGTCATTGGTATTAATGATTTCCATGGCGCATTGCAAGCGCCTGGAGATGGCAAACTTGGCGGTATTGAGTCGATTGCGACATTAGTGAAGCAGTTAAAAGCAGAAAATGACAACACGATTATTGTGGGTGCTGGCGATTTAGTGGGCGCAAGCCCATTACTTTCTTCCATGTTCTACGATGAACCAACCATTGAGGCTTTGAGCGCAATTGGTCTTGAGACCAGTGCCGTGGGTAACCACGAATTCGACAAAGGTAAAGTTGAATTACTGAGAAAGCAAAATGGTGGATGTCATCCTACGGCGGGCTGTGTAGGAAAAGAATCCTTTGCGGGGGCTGATTTTAACTATTTAGCCGCTAACGTGATTGTAAAAGAGACAGGTGAAACATTATTCCCATCTTATTACGTGAAACAGTTTGATGGTGTGCCAATGGCATTCATTGGCTTAACGCTGGAAGGAACACCAGCCATTGTTACGCCGAGTGGTACTGCGGGCTTAGAATTTAAAAATGAAGCTGAGACCATTAACCAACAAGTTAAACTACTAAAAGCGCAGGGTATTCGTAGTATTGGTGTCTTGATCCACGAAGGGGCAACTCAACAAGTGGATACCAAAGTGAAAGACATTAACCGTTGCGATAATATCAAAGGGCCAATTGTTGAGATTGTTAAACAGCTTGATGCCGATGTGGATTTTGTCGTGAGTGGACATACACACCAAGCCTATAACTGTGACATCAATGGTAAAAAAGTCATTTCAGCGCAATCGAACGGGACGTTGCTGTCCCAATTGAATATTGAAATTGATAGAAAAACCAAAGACATTGTCAGCATTAATGCGAAAAACATTCCGGTTGAAACCAGCCGTTATGGTAAAGACCCGAAACTAAGCCGTTTTATTCAGAACTACGAGCGCATCTCAAAACCGATTGCAGAGCAGGTGATGGGCACCTTAAGTGCTCCCGCAGATAAAAAATTAGCCGCTGGTGGTGATTCCACTTTGGGTAAAATTATCGCGGATGCTCAGTTATATGTCGCAGCCACCCCAGATGCGGGCGGCGCCCAAATTGCCTTTATGAACAGCGGTGGTATTCGTGCTGATCTCAAAGCAGGGGAGCTGACCTACGGTGATATCTTTACGGTGCAGCCATTCTCAAATGTCGTGGTGACGCAATCTCTAACAGGTGAGCAAATTAAACAGGCGTTAGAGCAACAGTGGGAGCGTGAACGCCCACAAGTCATGCCGGTTTCCCACGGTTTTTATTACGAATGGGATGACAGCCGTGCGGTAGGCGATAAAGTGATTGCAGGCTCGATGAAATTAAATAGCAAGCCAATTGATATGAAGAAAAGCTATCGTGTTGCAGCAAATGAATTTTTAGCCACAGGCGGTAGCCGCTTCTCAGCCTTTAAACAAGGTAAAGATCGTATTTATAGCTTGCCAGACAACGAAGCATTGATGAAATACTTCAAAGATAACTCGCCAGTTCAGTTACCAACGGACGAGCGTATTAAAAAACTGAAGTAAAATACCCTCACAAAATACTAGGTTTCAAGCCCGAGAATAACGCCATTCTCGGGCTTTTTTGTTTTAAATCGACATTCCGCTGACTCGTTTCTTTTTTTTCAAAAAATGATTTGACGATTGTGATCGTTGTCATAATAATCAACTAAATTGATTTGCATCAACATTTGGTATGACCAAATGTCCATGCATGATATTCTTCACGACTAAGCAACATAAAAAAGGGTGAATTAGCGTTATTTAAGTTTTTTGTTATTAGAAACCTTAAATAACATTAATATATTTTATATGAGGGGCATATGACCTTAACTCAACCTAAAATCGTTGTTGTTGGCGGTGGTGCTGGTGGCTTAGAACTGGCAACTCGTTTGGGGCGTAAATTAGGACGCAAAAAACGTGCGGATATCACGCTAATTGACCGTAATCCAAGCCATTTATGGAAACCACTGCTACATGAAGTCGCAACGGGTTCGCTCGATGATGGTGTTGATGCTATTAGCTATTTAGCGCATGCAAGACATAATGCATTTCATTTTCAATTAGGTTCTCTCACGAATATTGACAGAGAAAATAAAAAAGTCGTTCTCGGTGAATTGCGTGATAAAGACGGAGAACTATTAGTCCCGCTACGTGAAATTGATTACGATATTTTAGTGATGGCGTTGGGTAGTGCCTCCAATGATTTTGGTACGCCGGGCGTCAAAGACAACTGTATTTTCCTTGATAGCCCAACCCAAGCACATCGTTTCCATGATGAAATGTTGAACCTGTTCTTGCGTTATTCAGTACGCGATAATGCTGAAGAGAAAGTGAATATCGCGATTGTAGGCGCCGGGGCAACAGGTGTAGAGCTCTCTGCCGAGTTATATAACGCTGTAGAGCAACTCACCAGCTATGGTTTCAAAGGGTTAGATACAGATGCGTTGAATGTGACTTTAGTAGAAGCAGGGGAGCGTATTTTGCCCGCATTGCCTCCACGTATTTCCAGTGCAGCCCATCAAGAACTGAACAAACTTGGCGTGAAAGTATTAACAAAAACCATGGTAACCAGTGCCGATGCGGATGGTTTAAATACCAAAGAAGATGGCAAAATTTATGCGGACTTAATGGTATGGGCAGCTGGGATCAAAGCGCCAGACTTTATGAAAGATATTGCTGGGTTAGAAACTAACCGCATTAACCAATTAGTGGTTAAACCGACACTACAAACTACGCTGGATGAGCACATTTTTGCGATTGGTGATTGCGCATCTTGTGCAAAACCGGAAGGCGGATTTGTTCCACCGAGAGCACAATCTGCTCATCAAATGGCGAGCCTATGCTATGACAATATCGTGGCATTAATGAAAGATAAGCCATTAAAAAATTATATCTATAAAGACCACGGTTCATTAGTTTCATTATCTCGTTTCAGTACCGTGGGTAGCTTGATGGGGAACTTAATGCGTGGCGATATGATGGTAGAAGGGCGTATTGCGCGTTTTGTCTACATTTCACTGTATCGTATGCACCAGATCGCACTGCATGGCTATATCAAAACAGGCCTAATGATGCTTGTCGGTAGTATTAACCGCATTATTCGACCAAAACTGAAATTACATTAATCGGCGATTATTGATTATTTTCAGTACCGTCATCATAAGAATGCACACGATTATTGGTGAATAATTGTGTGCATTATCTAATCTGAATGAACATATATTAAAATATGTTATTGCGGTTTATCAAAAACGACACATATATTTTAATTACTATCCATTAAACACACACTATAAACGTCGCTAATTAACTCAATGAGTTTGAGTTAAGTGTGATTTAATACAAAAAAACAGCATATTATTAATTAGGATAATGTCACTGTACTCATTCATAGATAAAATTAATTTTATTTATTAAAAACAAATGGGTAGGTAATTTCCCCCTAATTATGTAATATATTGAAACTGATTTGGTTAATTATTTACGCTTATTCACGGTAAACTTATTACGCGCAAGTAAATAAGATGTAAGTCTTCTATTCAGACAAATCTAAAAAACCATATTTATTGTATGTTATTAATGTAGTTGATAATAGATAGGCTACAATAGCTATCACATTCACTTTTCAATCAAAGGGCAAAGAATGAAGCTAAAAATTAAGTTGTTACTAGCCGCATTTGTTGCCGTTTGCTTAATTGTTGTCGGTTATTTCTCTTTTGTTCGCAGTGATGAACTGAAAATTGCGACGGTATTATCTACTGAGCCTATTCGTGCGACGCGAATGATTGAACATGAAAATTGTTCAGTGACGGGGATTTTGGGTTCATTTACGCAAGAGTCGTTATCCCGTTGGCACCCAGCTCAGCGAGAATGTAGAACCATCTTAATGATTCAATCCTTACAAGGTAAATCATTCCCCCCATTTTCCAGTCATGAACCGAGAACTTGCGTCATCACCAAAAGTTTGGAACAAATTATAGTCGGCTATGATGTTATTTACCGTATTGGCGATACGATTGGTAAAGTGAGAATGCCGTATGAACCAACGGTGTTTATTCCTTTAAATGAAAATGGGCAGTTAGATTTAACCATCTCCAGCAATGCTGCGTGTGAAACGTTGCGTGAAGGTACAAAAGATATTTTGCCATTCTATTGTATGAAGCCTAACGATCTACCCAAATCCTATCAACCGTCCACCATACTTGAAGTGAAAACAGGTAAAAATACCTTTGGGTTATTTGAGTAACGTAATGACGAGCCTATTCAAAAAATTACAGAGGTTCTTGGGTGTTACCTCAGCGGACTTGCTACCGTTAAATGAATTAATGCTGAACGCTAAAAGTGGAGATGCGCAAGCACAATACCAAATTGCCACCCTATATGATGTAGGCGAAGGGGTTGAAGAAGATGAGGCAAAAGCGATTGAATGGTATTTGAAAGCGGCTACGCAAGGGCACTCACAAGCGCAATACATGATGGGGATGATGTGTGAAACCAGCGAGCATTTATCGGTTGAGTCTCATCAAGCTTTGGAATGGTTTCTAAAATCGGCGGCGCAAGGTAACAGTGATGCGCTCGGTCATTTAGAGGCAATAGGATACTCCAATAAAAAGTAATCATCTCACCTAAATTACATTCAGACAGTATAAAAAAGCCATCAGATTCAACATGAATTGATGGCTTTTTTGTTGTTCAATATTGAGCCTATGAAGCTAGCTGATGTTCATCAAAATCAGCAACAAGCTGTTTTATAAATGCTAAGCGAGTGGCTCTGTCCGATAAATCATGGAAGAATTTTAATCGAACAGGACCTTCCATACGGAAGGTTTTAGGTTGATTTTGCAGTAAGCTAATCAGGAACATTGGGTCAACTTTATTGCGCTCATTGAATTCAATAAAGCCGCCTTTTTCGTGGGCTTCAATACGCTTCATACCCAGCTTTTGAGCTTGTAAACGAATGCCTGCTGTAGATAGCAAGAATTTACCCGCATCCGGTAATGTCCCAAAACGGTCAATTAATTCAGTCCGGAGTTCATCCAGCTCAGTGTGATCTTTAGCGCTAGCAATCCGTTTATAGAATGAAAGGCGAATATTTACATCATGGATATACTCATCAGGAAGTAGCACTGGCATACGCAATTCCACCTCTGTTTGCTGATGAGTCAGATCTTCAAGTGACGGCTCTCGTCCTTCTTTCAGGGCGTCGACCGCACTTTCCAATAACTCCATGTATAGAGTGAAACCGATCGTGGTCATTTGTCCGCTTTGATCTTCACCTAATAACTCACCTGCACCACGAATTTCCAGATCATGAGTTGCCAATGCAAATCCAGCACCTAAATCTTCAAGAGAGGATATTGCTTCGAGACGTTTTTGCGCATCGGTTGTCATAGCTTTTGGATGTGGTGTGAGCAGGTAGGCGTAAGCTTGGTGGTGGGAACGACCCACACGACCGCGTAATTGGTGTAACTGCGCCAAACCAAAGTGGTCGGCTCGCTCAATAATAATCGTATTGGCGGTTGGGATATCAATACCTGTTTCAATAATTGTTGTGCAGATCAAAACGTTAAAGCGTTGATGGTGAAAATCTGTCATCACACGCTCAAGCTCACGTTCACGCATTTGCCCATGACCGACAACGAATCGTGCTTCAGGCACTAGTGTTTCAAGGCGTGCTTTGGCTTTTTCGATATTTTCGACATCGTTATATAAATAGTAAACCTGACCCCCACGCAGAGTTTCACGTAGAATGGCTTCGCGCACGACTAAATCATCATATTGGCGTACAAAGGTTTTCACGGCTAAACGGCGAGCTGGTGGGGTGGCGATAATCGATAAATCACGCATGCCACTCATTGCCATATTCAAGGTTCGTGGAATTGGCGTTGCGGTTAAGGTGAGAATATCGACATCGGCTCGCATCGCTTTAATACGCTCTTTGTGGCGAACGCCAAATCGATGCTCTTCGTCCACAACCAGCAAACCGAGATCTTTCCATTGAATATCGCTTTGTAGCAATTTATGAGTGCCAATCAAAATATCAACTTTACCTTCTGCGGCTTCAGCAATAATTTGTTGTTGTTCTTTCGCCGTTTTAAAGCGCGATAACATTTCTATACGCACAGGCCAATTGGCAAATCGGTCACGGAAATTATCGTAATGCTGCTGCGCTAATAATGTGGTGGGAACCAGTACCGCAACTTGCTTATTATTATTGATGGCCAAGAATGCTGCGCGCATCGCCACTTCTGTTTTACCAAAACCAACGTCGCCACAGACTAAGCGATCCATCGCCAACGGTTGGCACATATCACTTAATACCGCGTTAATTGCCATCTCTTGGTCTGGGGTGGTCTCAAATGGGAAGCCTTGGCAAAATTCTTGGTATTGCTCTTTATCATGTTTAAATGCAAAGCCGGCTTTGGCGGCACGTTGAGCGTAAATATCCAGAAGTTCAGCGGCCACATCACGCACTTTTTCCGCTGCTTTTTGGCGCGCACGTCCCCAACTATCGCTACCCAGTTTATGCAGCGGTGCATTTTCATCGGCACCTCCTGCATAGCGGCTAATCAAATGCAATGAAGAGACGGGTACATACAGTTTATCTTCACCAGCATAGGTAAGAATTAAATATTCTGCAGGAATACCCCCAGCTTCTAGGGTGATTAAACCTTGGTAACGACCAACCCCATGCTCAATATGTACCACGGGCTGACCAGGACGTAATTCCGCAAGGTTGCGAATCAGTGTATCGGTATTGATAGTTCGACGTTGATCACTGCGGCGACGCACCACGCGTTCACCCAGTAAGTCACTTTCACAAATTAAAGCGCGGTGACTTTCGGGCTGAATGAAGCCATGTTCTGCTGCGCCAATGGTGATGGCAAATCGACCTTGAGTTTGGCTGAAGTAATTGCTGATGATGTCAGGACGAATTTTTAGTCGCCCAAGTAGTTCACTGACCGTTTCACGACGACCTTCACTCTCAACAGAAAACACGATAGTGCCATCAAATTGTTCGGTGAATTGTCGCAACTTTTCTAGCGGATTTTTACCTTGTCCTTGCGTGCTAATATCAGGAAGTGGCTGATAATCTAAATTGGTATTAGCGGCTTTTTTAGGCAGTTTTTCCGTAGAAAGCTGAACACGAGGCCAATTTTTTAAGTTTTGATTCAGTTGTTCAACGGTTAACCATAATTCGCTTGGCGGAAGTAATGGGCGCATTGGGTCAACGCCACGGCTTTCATAACGTTGCTGAGCATCTTGTTGGAAGCGTTCAGCGGGTTCTTGTAAGTTTTGTGAAACAAACAGGGTATTGGCAGGTAAATATTCAAACAAAGACGGTAATGGCTCCGCAAAGAACAAGGGTTGCCAATATTCAATACCGCTTGGTAGTGTTTGTTTGCTGACTTGCTGATAAATATGTTCTGGGTCACGGCGAACTTCAAAGCGTTCACGCCATTGACTACGAAAGCGCTCGATAGCGTCTTTATCTGTCGGAAATTCGTGCGCTGGAAGTAAATTGATGGCATTAACTTCTTCTAAGGTACGCTGGGTATCCACGTCAAAGGTGCGCAGGCTGTCAATCTCGTCATCAAAAAAGTCGATACGAAAGGGGAAATCGCTTCCCATCGGGAAAAGGTCAAGCAAAGCCCCGCGAATCGCATATTCACCATGCTCGAGCACTTGTTCTACATGGCGGTATCCCGCTTTATCCAGCTCTTCGCGAAGGTTATCACGCGAGAGCTTATCGCCTTTTGCCATCACTAAAGCATGCCCAGCAAGGAAATCGACAGGGCAGACTTTCTGCATCAAGGTATTGACCGGCAGAATCAACGCCCCTTTTTGCAAGGTTGGTAAGCGGTATAGCGTGGATAAACGGTGAGAAATGATTTCTTGATGCGGCGAAAAATTATCGTAGGGTAGCGTTTCCCAATCAGAGAGGGTTTCGATCGGATATTGGGTAAACTGTTGAAGTTCATCATGAACACGCAATGCATTTTGCATATCACGGGTGACAATGACGACAGGTCCTTGATGGCGCTCGATCATCTCTGCACATTCTAAAGGACCCGCAGCACCGATTAAACAGCCTAAATGGCGGACATCTCCAGCACGACTTGGAAGTTCATAACGATAATTTGACGACATAGAAATATTCAGCTTCTCATAGCTAACTAGTTAATTAATGATTAGTTAGGCAATTAAAAATTAATTAAACGACCCACAGAACTCATTGAGTAGTCTGAAAGTGATCTAAACAAATAGTATTAATAACAAAAAAAACCACAAAAGCGCGGTTGGGTGGTTCCATTCATCTATCGTACCCTTTATTATCCCTGAACACTTCGCTTTGGCAACAGGGACATTACGTTTTCATGCATCAATCTGTCTCACTCTTTATAGGTCTACGCTATATGCGTGGGCGTGCGGTCGATAAATTTGGACGTTTTGTGTCCAGCTTGTCGGCGATTGGCATTACGCTTGGTGTTGCGGCATTGATTACCGTAACGTCCGTGATGAATGGTTTCGAACGTTCGTTACAAGATAGCATACTTGCTTATATGCCACAGGCTATATTGACTTCAAGTACCGGAAATATCGATCCTAATCAACATCCTATTACGGACTTGAAAAATTTACACGGCGTGAAAAAAATCGAGCCGATTGTTCAATCGGAAGTGGTTTTGCAAAGCCGAACGAACGTCGGGGTGGGGATGATGAGCGGAATTCGTTCTGATGAATCCTCATTGCTTCTGGATAAGCTGATCAGCGGCGATCGCCACGATTTAATTGATGGCGAATATAACGTTTTTCTCGGGAATCGACTGGCAGAAACACTCGGTGTGAAACGTGGTGACCAAATCCGTTTAATCATTCCTGGTGTCAGTCAACTCACGCCAATGGGACGCATACCAAGCCAACGCTTATTCACGGTTGCGGGCATTTTCCAAACGAATGGGGAAGCAGATACCAGTGAGCTGATCGTTGCTCAACCGGATGCAGCGCGTATGTTGCGTTATCCTGCGGGGAATATTACAGGCTGGCGCTTATACCTAGATGAACCATTACAAGTGGATGTGGCAAGTAAGCAGGCGCTGCCAGAAGGCTTAGTTTGGACAGATTGGCGTGAGCGCAAAGGTGAGTTTTTCCAAGCTGTCAGAATGGAAAAAAACATGATGGGGCTATTACTGAGCCTGATTATTGCCGTTGCAGCGTTTAATATTATTACGTCGTTATCGTTATTAGTGATGGAAAAACAAGGCGAAGTCGCGATTTTGAAAACCTTAGGGCTAAAGCGTAGTAAAATTCTGACTATCTTTATGATCCAAGGCGCAGGAGCGGGCATTATTGGTACTTTAATTGGTACTGTTCTGGGCACGCTACTATCGAGCCAATTAAATGTCATTATGCCGTTAATTGGCTTATTACCACGTGGAGTTACACTCCCGATTGTACTCGATTATCCGGGTATTCTAATTATTGCGCTTTGCGCGATGCTGATTTCATTGCTGGCGACGCTTTATCCTTCTTGGCGTGCGGCAGCGGTTCAACCTGCTGAGGCTTTACGATATGAATAACCAACCACTTCTGGTCTGTGAACATTTAAGCAAAATTTATCAAGAAGGCACACTCTCCACAGAAGTGTTAAAAAATGTCAGCTTCACGATGAACGAAGGCGAAACAATGGCTATCGTTGGGAGTTCAGGTTCGGGGAAAAGTACCTTATTACATTTACTGGGTGGGCTAGATACACCGTCTCAAGGTAATGTTATTTTCCGCGGGCAGCATATTAACCAGCTTTCATCGGATGCGCGTGCGGCTATTCGAAATAAAGACTTAGGCTTTATTTATCAGTTTCACCACTTATTACCTGATTTTACTGCATTAGAAAATGTGGCAATGCCGCTGTTAATTGGTGGTGTGGCAAAAGCGACTGCGTTAGCGAAAGCGACTGAAATGTTGACGGCAGTAGGGCTTGGGCATCGCGCAAATCATCGCCCATCAGAGCTATCGGGCGGGGAACGTCAACGAGTGGCCATCGCCCGAGCGCTCGTGAATGACCCTGCATTAGTCTTGGCAGATGAGCCTACGGGTAACCTCGACTTACGTAATGCGGATGCAATTTTTGAATTGCTAGGGGAATTAAACCGCAAGCAAAAAACGGCGTTTTTGGTGGTTACCCACGATATGAAACTCGCAAATCGTTTATCCCGTCGTTTAGAAATGCGTGATGGCCATCTGCAACAGGAAATTACGTTGGGGGCAATGTAATGATTAACATGCCACTGACGCTTTTAGCGGCATTGCGATTTAGCCGAGGACGCCGCAGGACAGGGATGGTGTCTTTGGTGTCGATTGTGTCGACACTGGGCATTGTATTGGGTGTTGCGGTATTAATTATTGGTTTAAGTGCCATGAATGGCTTCGAGCGAGAGCTAAATAACCGAGTTCTCTCCGTGGTACCGCATGGGCAAATTTATGCGGTAGAAGCACCTTATCAAGATTGGGAATTTGCTCAAAATGTCATTCGTAAAACGCCCGGTGTACAAGCGGTTAGCCCTTATGTGAATTTTACGGGGTTACTTGAGCGTGGGGCCAATCTTAAAGCAATTCAGATTATGGGCGTATCCCATGAAACAGAATCGCAAGTGAGTGCGTTACCTGAGTTTATTTTGAATGATGCTTGGCAACACTTTGAGGCGGGGAAACAATCAATTATTTTGGGGCAAGGGGTTGCTAACTCGTTGAATGTGAAAGTAGGGGATTGGGTGACTATCATGATCCCTAATACTGATGACAGCATGAAAATTCAACAACCTAGACGCATTCGTGTTCAAGTCACGGGTATTTTTCGTTTAAGTGGTTTGCTTGACCATCAACTTGCTCTCGTTCCGCTGGCGGATGCTCAGGAATATTTAGGTTATGGTAATGGTATCAGTGGCTTTGAAATTAAAGCTAAAGATCCTTTTGAAGCCGATAAAGTGGTGTATGACGCGGGTCTTAAAACCATGCATCACGTTGTGGTGAAAAGCTGGATTGGCGATTACGGCTATATGTACAATGACATTCAAGTCGTACGTAGCGTCATGTACTTAGCGATGATTTTAGTCATCGGTGTAGCGTGCTTTAACATTGTTTCCACGTTGGTGATGGCAGTGAAAGACAAAAGTAGCGACATCGCTGTATTACGGACATTAGGGGCAAAAGATAGGCAAATTCGTGCGATCTTCCTGTGGTATGGGTTGATTGGTGGATTGATTGGCTCATTAATCGGTGTGGTGTTGGGAGTGCTAGTTTCGTTAAATTTGACGACGCTGATTAAAGGATTGGAAGTGATTATCGGTCATCCTATTTTATCCGGAGATGTCTATTTTATTGATTTCTTGCCTTCTGAGCTGCATGTGATGGATGTGGTTTATGTTCTCTTCACGACAGTGATTTTGAGTTTATTGGCAAGTTGGTACCCAGCACGACGTGCCAGTAAATTAGACCCAGCCCGTATTTTAAGCGGGCAGTAATCTATTCGGCGCGGATGATGATATTCGCGCCGCCTTTCATTATTTAGCCATACACTCGAGATAGATCTGCTTGTAGCTACGCGTTTCAATTAAGTCCTCATTAAAACCGTACTTTTCGGCGGTGGACAGTAACTTTGTATACAAGTTGTCTAACTCACTCTCATCATCAGTCATAATCGCAAATTCAGCAAACCAGCCAATGCCCTCTAAGTAGTCAATGGTGATATGGATATCATCTAAAAAGTAGATACTCCGTTGCTTAGCGAGGGTGAGGTAACACTGATAACCTAATGTGGTCAGCATATTTTTGACATGCTGGCAGTCTGCGATATCTATCGCTTTACATTCAGATGAACTGGGTCCTTTGACAATCCACAGTTTAATTCCTGATGGGGTCATCTCTCTGACCGACATACTGATGTTTTGTGTAGCTAACGGGTTATCAGGGTAATCAAAAAAATCATCAACTTCATGATTATTCACTGTAAATACTTCAGCGTTATCCTGGGTAAGTTGCGCCAGAAATGTGTCTGAATTGGGCAATATGAATTTAATTTCGGCTTCATACTTACCGACGAAATGTTCACTCATTCCGCTATCCAAGATGATTTAGGGTGGGAGCATAGTAACATAAAGGGTGATAATGAGACTGAAGATTATGTTAAGCCATATCAAAGAATGGCTAGTTAATGAGGCGCGAAGAAGTGTTCGCGCCTTGCTGTTTTAAATACCAATAATGTCATCAAGGGAAATCGCGTTGGCAATGAGTATATGCCCAGCATAATTAAGGTGGAGATGGTCACCAGAATCATAGACTAAAGCCAATTGTTGAGGTTTTTGAGAGTCGCGAACCCATTGTTCATTATCAATCACAGCATCAAATTCACCGCTGTTACGCATCCATTGATTAACTTCTTGGCGAATGACTTCTTTCTCGGGAGTATAGAAATTTTCTAATCCATATTCTTCTGTAGAACGTAATGGAACGAGCGTGACACCCACTACGCGAATATGATGTTCATGAGCTTGGCGAATTAATTGCCGATACCCTTCGATTAATTCATAGGCAGTCGGTATACAGTTTATTGGGGCGAGGGCTGTTTGCGCGAGCCCAATATCATTTAAGCCGACTTGAACGATACACGTGGTGACGCCCTCCAGGTCAATAACATCGCGATGAAAGCGAGATAATGTACTGATCCCAATGCCATCTTTTAGCAAACGGGACCCCGATTGCCCTGCATTGACTACGGCGGTTTTATGAGGAATGGCACGCTCGGCAAGGAAATCAACCCAGCGATGATAACGATTCATCTCGACGCCGTTACCATCTACCATCGAATCGCCAATCACGACAACCGTTTGATTATGTGTATCGGATTGAGTATCAACGCGTTCTAATAATAAACGCGAACTGATTGGCATACTGTTATTGGGATAGGCTTTATGAACACAGTTGCCTGATGCTAATTGAGAGTAGTGACGAGCATCCCAATGGAAGGTTTCCACGGGAGTGAGCTCAGGAAAGTAGCTGAGCAATATTATCTCGGATAAATCGGCGATGGGATGCGCTATTTCATCACTGTATATCACTTGCCCCGCAGGGATAGTGACCTGAGCTTGACCATTAAACTGAATAGGAGCCGTCCATGACTCTCCTAAAGGGGGTGTCACGGTAATGGCGTTATCTCCTAGAACTAAAGGTTGAGAGCCATAGCGGTTTGAGAAAACAAAACGCAGTTTGTTACCCCCTAACGTGATACGTAATGTTTGGTATAAGGTTTGTTCGCACAATGATGTTGGTATTTCCAGAGAAAATGGAAATGCTTCGTCCGTTGTGGGTTGTGAGGTAGAAAGCCATGTACATACCCATGAATGATGGGTGGATGCATTTAATGGTGACATTGTGCTTTATCCTAGAAATCACGCTTAAAATTAGCGTGTTGATGTTGCTGTAAATGAATCAAAACCACGCATTGCAACATTCACCATGGCCAGTAAATGTGTTTGACTCACTCCATCGCGCGCTTGAATGGAAATGCCATGAAATAGTGTTGCAATATAATGACCTAACGCTTGAGTGTCGGTATTAGAGGGTAAATCACCCGCGATCACGCCATCTTTTAGGCGCTGCATGATAGCCGTAGTACGAGCTTGTCGATAACTGGCTAACCAAGACATGATATTTTCATTTTCACTGGCATAGTTAGTGAGTGAGAGTACCACCATACAGCCTTGAGGATGCTCTTTCTGGGTATAGGTTTCTACGGCTTGGGTTAACAATTGCTCTATAGCGAAACGGGTATTGGGTTCTTGCAGGGCAGTATCTGCAAAAGCACCTTCTTGATTAAGATAAAGATCAATAGCTTCACGAAAAAGATTCTCTTTTGAGCCAAATGCGGCATAAATACGTGCAGATGCAATTCCCAGTGCAGACACTAAATCAGACATCGACGTGCCTTCATAGCCCCGCTGCCAAAAGACAAGCTTAGCTTTATTCAATGCCGCGTCACGGTCGAACTCTCTCGGTCTTCCTGCCATAACAATTGCTCCTCTAAGTGATAATGCATTCATACTATCACTTCTTTGTCGAATGACAAATAATTATTGTTTATCGATTGACAAAGAATTGAAAAAACCTTTAACCTATTTATTGTTGATCGACAAACAATTGATGCGACTCGTGAATGAGTGGCTTTTTACTCACATAAAAGTGTATGGAACAAATATGAATTCGGTATTTAAAAAGGTGTTGCTCGTCTCCCTGATGACGCTCTCTTTGCAAGCAACAGCTACGTTAGCAGCAGGAAATCTAACTCAAACAGTCAAAAGTGCTGCGCTTCCAACCATTGAGGCGAATGAAGCCAGCTTTCAACATCACTATGTGAAAGTGAACGGGCAGCGCCTTCACTATGTTACCGCAGGGGAAGGGGAGCCGGTATTATTGATTCCTGGCTGGCCGCAAACTTGGTATACATGGCGTTATGTGATGACAGAACTTGCTGCTAATGGTTATACCGCTATTGCTGTCGATCCACTGGGAACAGGGTATTCAGATAAGCCAGACAATGGCTATGATACGGGCGCTGCCGCAACGACATTACACGAAATGATGAAGCAATTGGGTCATCCTCACTATTCAGTGATAGGGCATGATATTGGCATGTGGGTGGGGTATGCACTGGCGAGTGATTATCCATCAGAAGTGAACAAAATTGCGTTAACTGAAGCGGTTATTCCAGGGTTGGCACCTGCACCCAGTATCTTTGTTGCGCCTGAGGATAATATCTTTCTTTGGCATTTTATGTTTAACCAAGTCCATGATTTGCCTGAAATGCTGACCGCGGGCAAAGAGAGTGAGTATCTCAATTTTATCTTTGATAATTGGGCATATCGTCGTGATCGTGTTGCAGCACAAACTTATATTGATGCGTATTCTTCACCGGGCGGACTGAGAGCTGGGTTTGCTTACTATCGAGCTATCCCTAAAACTATCGAGCAAAATAAAGTGCGGGCGCAGAAAAAATTGACCATGCCAGTCTTGGCGATTGGGGCCGACCATGCAACACGAGATGCCCCACAACAGACGTTACAAGGGCGGGCGACTCAGTTACAAGGCACGATACTTGGTGAATGTGGTCACTTTGTGACAGAAGAGTGTCCTGAGCAATTAATGAGCCACATTTTGCCATTCTTAAAAAAATAATGGACACACCGTAGGTTAATCAAAAAGGAAGCTAACATTGGCTTCCTTTTCTGTCTATTAGCTGTATTAGTGATTAATACTTGTTTTTTTTGGTCATTTTATCGAGATAGCCCATTACAAACGCCGACAGCACGAAGGTCAGATGTAATATCACGTACCACATAAGTTTATCGTTTTCGACGTTTTTGAGGTTCATGAAAATTTTTAATAAGTGAATTGATGAAATGGCGACAATGGAGGCTGCCACTTTATTTTTCAATGAGGTGGCATCCATCGTGCCAATCCAATTGAGTTTTTCATGATGATCTGACAAGTTTAACTGCGAGACGAAGTTTTCGTAGCCTGAAAACATGACCATCACCAGTAAACCACCAACCAGCGCCATATCAATCAGTGAGAGCAGAGTTAGGATTAAATCTGACTCTGGAATGGCAAAAATATTTGGCAGGATATGAAAAACTTCTTGGAAAAATTTAATGGTTAACGCGAGCAATGTCAGCGATAGCCCTAAATAGATGGGTGCGAGGATCCAACGTGATGCGTACATCATTCTTTCAAAAAACTTTTCCATGCCAATCCTTCAAATTATAAAAATCAAAAATAGAGAGATGATGGGTATTTTAGCGGTTAGGTGTGATGAGGATAAAGTTTTTTGTCATCAAAAAGTGAAAAAAATGTCCTTTTGATAATAAAAAAGTTATTAACTCGAGATTATTGGGATAATTGTTTTACTTTGCTGAGGATGATGGATGCTAGTATGTTACTATTCAAATTATGTATAAATGACATAATTATTGTCATTAGGTTTTTTTACTAGAGTTGTATTTCGACAAATTCATTGCAAGGATGAAAGGAAATTTCCGATGTTGCGATTTCGCCGTAGAATGAAAAAAGCAAGTAAAAACAAATGCAAACGCCGTCAGCGACTTCGTAATCGTTCTTACTACATTGATAATAAACTGTTGAGTATGCAAAATATTAACGTGGTTGTATTAACGGGTGCGGGTATTTCTGCGGAGTCAGGAATTCAAACGTTTCGTTCAGCAGATGGTTTGTGGGAAGAGCATCGCGTAGAAGATGTTGCGACACCCGAAGGTTTTGCGCGTGACCCCCAATTAGTTCAGCGTTTTTATAATGAACGTCGTCGTCAGTTACAGCAAGAGGATATTCAGCCAAACGCAGCGCACTATGCATTAGCAAAATTAGAACACGCTCTTGGGGATAGATTTCTGCTTGTTACTCAGAATATTGATAATTTACATGAGCGTGCGGGTAGCAAGCGTGTTGTGCATATGCATGGAGAATTACTCAAAGTGCGTTGTAATTGGTCGAACCAAGTTCTGGAGTGGAAAGGGGATTTATCGGTTGAGGAACGTTGTCACTGTTGCCAATTTCCACAACCTTTACGCCCGCACATCGTGTGGTTTGGGGAGATGCCATTTGAAATGGATAGGATCTATCAAGCATTAGGGGAAGCGACCCTGTTTATTTCGATAGGCACATCAGGACACGTTTATCCGGCAGCGGGCTTTGTGCATGAAGCGCGTTTGCAAGGGGCTCATACGGTGCAGCTAAACTTAGAACCTAGCCAAGTAGAAAGTGAATTTGAAGAGCGCCATTATGGCTTAGCGAGCAAAGTTGTGAGTGACTATGTGGATGACTTACTTGCAAAACTCAATCACAAATCATGATAATAGTAGGGAGCGATAGCTCCCTAATTGCATGACGATCAAACGTTTTCATCCAGCATGGCTGGCATCGTTATCTCTTTTACACAAGTCGCGTTGCTTGTACTCAGAATAAAACGTACGGCATTCAGCACATCTTGTAATGGGATTAACGTTCCTTCACTATTCGCAATGACTTCATCAATAGGCATCGATAGCGGGAATTCTGTGGCTAGATAGCCTAAGTTCAAAATTGAAATACCGATTTTATCTTGGCGTAAGGTTTCCCTTAACGATTGTACAATCCCTCGCAGTGCATATTTTGTTGCACTAAATGTCACCTCTTTACCATTATGATTATCGAGCCCCCATGTTGAGCCAATTAAAATAATTTTACTATTGCTCCCCAAACGTAAGTTGGGCAATAGCGCCTTTATATTTAATAGGCAGGCGCTGATATTGGTCTGAATCATGGTCAGTAATTCAATATCGCTGGTGGATTCAAAATCATATTCAGCGGTAAAGGCTAATTTTTCCCATATACCCACATTATAAATAAGCACATCAATGGGCTGTTCCCCTATATGGTTTTTGATAGTCAATGCGGATTGAGAGTCACTCAGATCCGCGGGAAGCCAATGAAATCGTGGGTTTTTAAAGGGCGGCTCAGAGCGGGAAACACCATAAACGGTATCAGTGTAATCAGGTAGAGCTTCAACGAATGCTTTGCCTAATCCTTTGCTTACACCATAAATTAAAAATGTTTTTGTCATTGTGCCTCCATCCAATAAATTATTTTATAGTGGATTTAGTTATATAAGATATCCATTATATAACATAGTACTTAACGCAATGAGTTATCCAAAAATGCAGTAGGAAATGAACTATAAAATTAAATTAATTAGTTATCTTGCTCACTCTTTAGCTGCAAATCTGATTTGAGACAATAATTGTTTCTGTGATCTTTCCCATAATATCCCCATTGATATTTAGGGGGAGGTAGCATGGACAAACTCTTGGAGCGGTTTTTTGAATATACTGCTTTTGATACACAATCAAAACTGAATGCAAAAACAGTACCTAGTAGTACAGGTCAACTAAAATTTGCCCGCGCTTTAGCCAAAGAACTTAATTTACTTGGCTTTGAAAAAGTGACGCTAACCGAGCATGGTTGCTTAACGGCAATGATGCCATCCAATGTGGATTGGGATGTACCGGCAATTGGGTTCATTTCACATTTGGACACCGCCCCTGATTATTCAGGTAAAAATGTGTGTCCGCAAGTTCTTGAAAATTATCGAGGCGGGGATATAGCGTTAGGTATTGGTGATGAAGTTTTATCACCTGTCATGTTCCCTGTATTGCACGAAATGATTGGCAAAACGTTGATCATGACAGACGGTAAAACATTATTAGGCGCGGATGATAAAGCCGGTATCGCGGAAATTATTACCGCGATAGTACGTTTAGAAGGGCAAAATATTCCTCATGGAAAAATTTGTGTCGCCTTTACGCCAGATGAAGAAATTGGTCGCGGCGCACAACATATCGATTTCAAAGAGTTTGATGCTCGTTGGGCATATACTGTCGATGGTGGTGGTGTCGGTGAGCTTGAATTTGAAAACTTCAATGCAGCTAACGTCTCTATCAAAATCGTGGGAAATAATACCCATCCCGGTAATGCGAAAGGTGTGATGGTGAATGCATTGGGTTTGGCGACCCGTATTCACGCTATGCTACCTGTTGAAGAGACGCCTGAAAATACGGAAGGTTATGAAGGTTTTTACCACCTAACATCGATTAAGGGGAATGTAGAAAAAGCCGAAATGAACTACATTATCCGCGATTTTGACTTAGCCAATTTTGAAGCGAGAAAGAAAAATATTATCCGTATCGCAGAAAAAGTGGGTGAAGGCCTGCACCCAAGCTGTTATATCGAGCTGACATTGGATGATAGTTACTACAATATGCATAAAGAAGTGATGAAATATCCACATGTTGTTGAATTAGCTAAACAAGCGATGTTGGACTGTGATATTGAACCTGTCATCAAGCCGATCCGTGGGGGAACGGACGGCGCGCAGCTATCATACAGAGGCTTACCATGCCCGAATATTTTCACGGGTGGCTATAACTTCCATAGTAAACATGAGTTTATTACTCAAGAAGGTATGGAGCAGGCGGTGAGTGTGATTATGCGAATTGCGGAATTAACGGCTATTCATGCAAAGCGTAATACCGAGAAATAGTTTTTGATACATTCTTAATATAAAAAGTGACAATAAAAATGCCCCGATGTGAGGTGATGACATTCGGGGCATTTTGCTATTATTAACGGTTAATTATAGAAATAATTAGTCGTCAAAATACCAATATCCACTGTTAATCAGTGCGGTAATTAATGCGATAAAATTAACATCGTCAAGGGCATCCCCAAGATTTGTATAGCTGACTGCATCGAAACGACACAGGCTGTCTGCGGCTTCATAGCATTTAGTCTCTAAAGACTCACCATTAACAAAGAACTGGTCACCCACGCGAAGTGCTCGTAACCCATTGAGTTTATATAAGGTTTCTTGCTCATCTTTCAGTAGGTTATAGATTTCATTTTGTTCATAAGGCGGCTCTGGCGGCGCTAAGTCTAATTCGTGGCGCGACTGAGAAATAAATTCACCTAACCATTTACGGAATAATTCAGGGTCGTTAATCAGAGACTCCATCATTTCACGTAATTTAATTTGTTCGCCTTGCAGAATTTCAGCCGGGTTATCACGGAAAGAGAGGTCAGGATCACTGTAGCGATAACTGCCTAAATCATTAGAAATTAAATGGTCAGCAAAGCTGCTCATGAGTTCACGCGCATTTGGTGCACGAAAGCCGACAGAAAAGTTTAGGGATGGCTCAATAGCGTAACCTTCATGTGGGAATCCTGGTGGGATATACAGAATATCACCGGGTTCCATTTCTTCATCAATAATGGCATCGAAAGGTTGTACTTGGAGCAAGTCTGGATGTGGACTGTGTTGTTTCATTGGGATTTTTTCCCCAACACGCCAATGGCGACGGCCTTCACCTTGAATAATAAACACATCGTATTGGTCTAAATGAGGACCCACGCCGCCTCCTGGCACTGAGTAGGAAATCATTAAATCGTCCATACGCCAGTCAGAAAGAACGCGGAAAGGTTTCATAAGTTGGGCGCTTGGGTGGTGCCAGTGGTCAACCGCTTGGACCAAAATCGACCAGTTTTCTTCACTTAAATGATCGTAGCTTTCGAAAGGTCCGTGAGCTACCTGCCAGATGCCATCTTTATGGCTGACTAAACGGCTATCCACTTCATCTTCCATCGCTAATCCCGCGAGCTCATCAGGCGAGATAGGATCAATAAAACGCGTAAAACCCTGTTTGATAAGCAGAGGTCGTTTCTGCCAATGACTGTCCAGAAAACTCTGCCAGTCAAGATTCAGTTTATAATCCATCTTATTGTTCCCTAGTTATGACAAATCTTCCTAAATAGTATACCGGAAATGGATTGTAAAACAGGGGTTAGAGGGCGTCAGTTCACAGATTAACTATCTTCAATGACGGCTTGCTGTCTAAATGTGACGGCGACCCTAGCACCGCCTAGTGGGCTATCCGAAATGATGATTTCACCATCGTATTGATCGATGATATCGACCGCAATAGATAACCCTAGACCTTGCCCCGGTCGTAGTGTGTCGGCGCGTTGTCCACGCATAAATATCAGGCTACGCTTGCTTTCAGGAACACCTGGACCATCATCATCCACAAAAATTGTTAGACTATCGTGACCCGCAAGGGCGGTGACTTCCACAAACTCAAGGCAATATTTACAGGCATTTTCCATAATGTTGCCCATCACCTCCATAAAATCATTCGGTTGACCTAACCATGTGATTTCAGGGGAAATGTCTACGGTGATCGAGACACCTTTGTTTTGATATACTTTATGTAGCGCACTGGATAGACTATCTAAGATAGAGGGGACGGACGCAATTTCCCGTAACATGAGGTTCTCATCACCTTGGCTTGAAGCGCGGTGTAGATAGTAACCGACTTGTTGGGAGATTCGACCTATCTGCTCCAGCATGATGGGTTCGGCTTGTTCGATAGTCATCTCTTTGCCGGAGCGTAGCAGCCTTAATGTCGATTGCAGAACCGCTAACGGTGTTTTCAAACTGTGAGTCAGGTCTGACAAGGTTGTGCGATATTTGCTATAACGTTTTCGTTCGTTACTCAACAAAATATTTAAATTGCGGACTAATCCTCTGAGTTCTGCTGGTGGATTTTCATCCAGCGTTTCTCGCTCACCTTTTTCAAGGCTACTAATTTGTGAAATTAATGACTTAATGGGGCGGACACTCCAGTATGCGGCAAGCCACAACAGTGGAATGACCAGTAGGAAGTTGGCGAGTATCACATAACCAAACCAATCCCAGACAACCCCAGTATTTTGCAAATCTTGCGGTAAGGTATCCACAACAACAATGGTGAGCGGTGGCATGGTTTCGGTTTCTAAATATTGATTGACCGAAACTGAGTGAGTTAATGGTTCATCGACATTATCGATATCGTTAAGTCGGCTACTGTAGTCAGGATTATTATTCAGTAATTGACGAGTTTCATCGATATCAGTGTCGATTTCATACAACCCATTTTTTTTGAGCCAATCGAGTTGAATGAGGCGCTCGATGCTGGGAACTTCCCGTTGACGCCATAAAACCTGCCCATTTTTATCATAAATGATAATCAAAGAGGGGTTATTCAGCGTAAAGTTAGGCGGAACTCGGATATCAATTTTACTATCTTGCCACTGGGCAAGGCTGTAAATTAGGTTACTTTGGCTGCGTAATAGGGTATAGGTTGTGCGGTCAAAACTTACCAAATACCCGACGACGGCCACAATTCCATAGGCTAAGGTTAAGGCGAGGATCACGGCTGAGGTCGCGCAAATAAAACGGGCCTGTAAAGAAAGTGGTTTGAACCTAAATTTACGAAATCGCATATCAGTTATTCACATCGAAACGGTAGCCTTGACCCCGGACAGTCACAATAACCTCTTGAGCATGGAACTGCTGGATTTTTTTACGTAAACGCCCCATGAGAACGTCGATAGTATGACTTTCACGTAGCTCAGCATCTGGGTAAAGTTGACGCATTAAAGAGTCTTTACTGACCACTTTACCATTATTACGCAGTAGTGTTTCAATGATGGTGTATTCGAAGGCGGTCAGTTTGACGGATTCGCCGTTGACGGTAAATTCTTTACGAGAGAGGTCGATGACAAAATTTTCAAGCTCTAACACTTGGGATGCCAATCCGCTATTACGGCGCATGAGCGCTTGCATACGGGCAACTAACTCTTCTAATTGGAATGGCTTAGTGACATAGTCATCTGCTCCGCTATTAAGCGCTTGCACTTTTTCTTGCCAACTTTCTCGCGCCGTTAACACTAAAAGCGGAATACTGACATGGTTACTGCGCCAGCGTTTGATCATGGAAAGCCCATCTTCATCAGGAAGACCTAAATCGACAACAGCAATATCAGGATGGCTTTCATTCAAAAAGTAATCAGCTTCTTTTGCGCCTTCAGCTGAATCCACTTGATGACCTAATTCTTTGAGTTGAACGGTTAAATGATGACGAAGTAGGGCGTTATCTTCTACGATAAGAATGCGCATCTGAGAACCTCATATAAAGCATGTAAATAATAATATTATAATTGGTATGGTAAAAAGAGATGGGACAAGGGACAAGATCTTAAGTAAATATAAGGCAAACGGATCGGAAAAATAGTCGAATCTGAAAATATTTGAAAATAAAAAGAACAGATGACAATAAGCCATCTGTTCTTAATATGATTAATTACTTGATTTCATCAATAAAGCTTACTGCATAACCAATATAGTTTGCCGGTGTCATGGCTTTTAGGCGCTCTTTTTCACTTTCTGGCAGTGCTAAACCATCGATAAATTGCTTCATGCCTTCGGCGGTTACGCGTTTACCTCGAGTGAGCTCTTTCAATTTTTCATATGGTTTTTCAATGCCATAACGACGCATAACAGTTTGAATTGGTTCTGCTAGCACTTCCCAGTTTTGATCTAACTCATCCAGCAAGTGTTGTTCGTTAACTTCTAATTTGTTCAACCCTTTCATCGTGGATTGGTAAGCGATCAGTGCATAGCCCAAACCGACACCTAAGTTACGGAGAACTGTCGAGTCAGTCAGGTCGCGTTGCCAACGGGAAACAGGGAGTTTGCTTGCTAAATGACCTAATACCGCATTGGATAAACCTAAATTACCTTCTGAGTTTTCGAAGTCGATAGGATTCACTTTATGTGGCATGGTGGATGAACCAATTTCACCAGCAATGGTTTTTTGCTTGAAGTGGTTTAACGCAACGTAGCCCCAGATATCACGGTCAAAATCCAGAACGATCGTATTGAAACGCGCAACACAATCAAACAGTTCAGCGATATAGTCGTGTGGTTCGATTTGGGTTGTGAATGGGTTCCATTTAATGCCGAGTGAGGTCACGAAAGTTTCACTAAACTCGTGCCAGTTAACTTCTGGGTAAGCGGCAATGTGTGCGTTGTAGTTACCAACGGCACCATTGATTTTACCTAAAATTTCGACTTGCTCTAACTGGCGATATTGGCGCTCTAAGCGGTAAGCGACGTTTGCAAATTCTTTACCAATAGTTGATGGTGTTGCTGGCTGCCCGTGTGTGCGAGAGAGTAACGGTAACTCACGATATTCGTGAGCCATTGCTTTAACTTTATCGATGATTTGACGCCATTGTGGCAGTAAAACGTCTTCACGAGCAGTTTTCAGCATTAATGCATGGGACAGATTGTTGATGTCTTCTGAAGTACAAGCAAAGTGAATGAACTCAGAAACGGCATGCAGAGCAGGAATATGGGCTACTTTTTCTTTCAGGAAATACTCGACTGCTTTAACGTCGTGGTTGGTTGTACGCTCAATTTCTTTGATACGCATTGCATCATTTTCGCTGAAATTCGCGACGATTTCGTCTAAGTAAGCGATTGCGTCAGCATCAAATGAAGGGACCTCTTTGATTTGAGCGGTTGCCGCCAGTTTTTGCAGCCAGCGAACTTCAACTTGCACACGAAATTTCAGTAAGCCAAACTCACTAAAAATAGTGCGTAAAGCGCTGACTTTATCACCGTAACGGCCGTCAATCGGGGATACAGCGGTCAGTGAGGATAATTCCATTGGTAGCAACTCCAGATTTTATAGGTGAGACAAAATTTGTTTCGCCTGATTAGACAGACGGCTTCGAGAAAACATGAGTTGGAGACGGCTGCCACCAACCTGTTGCCAAAGAACTGCACAGCGAATACCTGCGAGTAATGTGGCTCTAACTTTGGCTTGGACAAGGGTATTTTTCAGGATGTCAGGGGAACCCGTCACTTGAATTCGCGGACCTGCTGGACTGACAACATCCACATAAATACCCGCTAATGCGTTGAAAACACCTTCAGACATTGGCTCAAAATAGCTGGCTTGACGTTCAAGCTGCTCAATTCGCTGACCAAGTTGTTCCATTGCCTTGTCATCTTTACTTAAGCGGCGCTCTAGCGCCATGATGCTGAGCATATAGCGGGTCATCTCCGCAGAGATCCCGCTATTACCACCCGTTAACATTCCCATTAGGGCGGTTAAACCAGTTTTTAAATTCGCTTCATCATTACCAAATACATCCAACGTGGTGGATGGATTCATGTTAGTCAGGCAATCTACCATGGTTTTACCATCTTGCTCATTATATGAGCCCTCATGGGCTAGCTTTTGTACCATTAGACTTGCTTGACAGATACCCGCTAACGCAAGCGTGATATCGTAATAGTTTTTAGCCACATTTACTCCTGAATACGGGCTTCAATAACGCCGCCACCAAGGCAGACTTCGTCGATATAAAATACCGCAGATTGTCCCGGTGTAACAGCAGCAACCGGATAATCAAAAATCACTTGGATTTTTTCGGCACTCAATGGGGTTATTGTGCAAGGGATATCCGCTTGGCGATAGCGGGTTTTCACCACACAGCGTAATGGCTCAGTCAGAGGTTGTCTATCGACCCAATCTAATTGCTGAGCAATTAAGCCCACAGACATTAAGCGTGGATGTTCATGACCTTGCGCAACAATCAATTGATTGTTTTCAACGTCTTTATCCACCACATACCAAGGTTCCTCAGAACCTTCCTTTGTTCCGCCGATACCTAAACCTTTGCGCTGACCTAATGTGTGATACATCAATCCTTCGTGCTGACCAATAATTTCACCATCAACGGTAACAATCGGACCGGGTTGAGCAGGGAGGTAGCGACCAAGGAAATCACGGAATTTACGCTCGCCAATAAAACAAATCCCCGTAGAATCCTTTTTCTTCGCGGTGATGAGACCGATTTCTTCCGCAATACGGCGAACTTCTGGTTTTTCTAATTCCCCAACAGGGAATAAACTTTTTGCAACCTGTTCGTGGCTGAGCGTGTATAAGAAGTAGCTTTGGTCTTTATTGTTGTCTAATCCGCGTAACAACTGGCTTTTGCCATCAACATCACGGCGACGAACGTAGTGACCTGTTGCAATGTAATCTGCACCAAGATCTTCTGCGGCAAATTCTAAGAAAGCTTTAAATTTGATCTCTTTGTTACACAAGATATCCGGATTTGGGGTGCGTCCTGCTTTGTATTCTTCTAAGAAATGTTCGAATACGTTATCCCAATACTCGGCGGCAAAGTTGATGGTGCGAAGCTCAATACCTAGTTTGTCACAGACAGCTTGAGCATCGGCGAGGTCTGTTGCCGCAGAGCAATATTCCTCATCATCATCTTCTTCCCAGTTCTTCATAAACAGCCCGATAACCTGATACCCTTGCTGCTGGAGCAAGTAGGCGGAAACGGAGGAATCAACACCACCGGACATACCGACGATGACTTTAATTTGGCTGTTATCTGATTTGGTACTGTTATCTGACATGGGAAATAGTCTCAATGCGGAAAAATCAAGCCCCATACTTTAGCACGTTGCCCCCTTATTGCACCAGCGTTAGGAAAATAATGTTACTCGTAATGATGACCAAAGGCGGCTAAAACGCTTACAGGGTGACTGATGCCTTCTTGGAAACATCGCAGACTTTGGGCAACTAACGGTGAGCGAAGACATTTGCTGGTTAGAATTTCATCGGCAGTGACCCAGTGACAAGCGCTGATATCGTCATCATGAGGATGAGTTTCACAAGGGGCATCGAGTTCGAGAGAAAATAAGAAACGAATAAATTGCGTATTGTCGGGGGCAATCCACTGATGAATTTTGATTAATTTTTGAGGTTCGCCTACGATACCTGTCTCTTCATAAAGTTCACGCGCAGCCGCTTGCAGTAATGTTTCATTAGCCTCAAGGTGCCCTGCGGGTTGGTTCCAGGTTGGCTTATTATTGACCCATTCTTCTACCACTAAAAAACGATCTTGAGCATGAACAAGGGTAGCAACAGTAACATTTGGTTTAAACAACAGTGACCTCCTTCCATTCGCCTGAAGATAAGTTATTGAGTGTAAAACTTCCCATGGAATAACGTATTAATCGTAGTGTAGGAAAGCCAATATTGGCAGTCATCCGGCGAACTTGCCGATTCCGTCCTTCATAAAGCGTGATCTTCAACCAACTCGTTGGAATGTTTTTGCGCTCACGAATCGGTGGATTTCTGACCCACAGCCACTCCGGTTCATCGACTCGCTCAATTCCAGCTGGTAAGGTGGGACCATCATTGAGTGTCAATCCTTGACGGAATTTTGCGAGAGCGATTTCATCGGGAACGCCTTCTACTTGAGCATAGTAGACTTTCCCTGTTTTTTTCTGTGGTTGGGTAAGTTCTGCTTGTAATTTTCCATCATTCGTAAGCACTAACAGACCCTCACTGTCCCTATCTAGGCGTCCGGCAGCATAAACATCAGACACAGGAATATAATTTTTTAACGTTTCACGACCTTGCTCATCAGTAAACTGAGGCAGCACATCAAAAGGCTTATTAAAAATAATCACTTTCCGCGGCTGAGAGGCGCGTGCAGATGTCTTCGTTGCAAGTGAACGACGTCGTTTGGAATGCGAAGTTAAGTGTTTGGTGCGGCTGCGATTAGGTGTATTCATCGTACTGTATTGAGAGTCATTCATGTCATGTGCAATAGGATAACGATATTTTGATAATAAAGTAAGGCTGCACCTTTGAAGAGTGAATCAAGCAGCGTAATGAGGTTGATCCGTTTTTTAACATTTCAATGATTCATTTATTTCATTAATAAACAGTTTATAAATCTTAAGTTACCGTAGCATTTGATTATTTATTTTAATCAATTTTGATTAAATTTAGGTTGTTAAAAATTCATTCGAAATCATTGTGATGCTGACTTTACTTCATTAAAACCATTAAATGCTAATAATTTAATTAAACCTATTAAATCATAGAGATAATATGGCTATATATTAATTTCTGTGAGCAGTACGAATGTTTAAATGAGATATTTTAGATAAACTACGGAATATAGCGATTAAACGCTTACGGAGGGATTTGACTGAGTTTTTAACTTTTTCAAGAATTAATAATCTTTTTCAATGGATTGATTTTGTTGAGTTTATTTTGATTGTGTCGAGTGTCTGGGCACATAAAAAATGCGTTAAATGCGATCTGTATAAAAGCTTAGTTTAGTAATCATTGGCGTTCGACGCAGATTGCAGTAGTATTGACAGGTCTCTTACAAAAAATTAACAAGCAAAATACGCAAGTGAAGGAGAGGTTAATGGATAGCAAAGTAGTAGTTCCGGCAGAAGGCGCTAAAATTACCATTGATGCAAAAGGCAAATTAAACGTTCCGAATAACCCAATTATCCCTTTCATCGAAGGTGACGGTATTGGGGTTGATGTTACTCCTGCAATGCTGAAAGTTGTTGATGCAGCAGTAAAAAAAGCCTATAACGGCGAGCGTAAAATTTCTTGGATGGAAATTTATACGGGTGAAAAATCCACACAGTTATACGGTAAAGACGTCTGGTTACCACAAGAAACTCTCGATTTAATCCGCGACTATCGCGTTTCTATTAAAGGTCCATTAACCACACCAGTTGGTGGCGGTATTCGTTCCCTCAACGTTGCTCTTCGTCAACAGCTTGATTTATATATCTGCTTACGTCCTGTACGTTACTACAAAGGCACGCCAAGCCCAGTTAAACAACCTGAACTCACTGACATGGTTATTTTCCGCGAAAACTCGGAAGATATTTATGCTGGTATTGAGTGGAAAGCAGGTAGTGCAGAAGCAGATAAAGTGATTAAATTCCTGCAAAATGAAATGGGTGTAACGAAAATTCGTTTCCCTCAAAATTGCGGTATCGGTATTAAGCCATGTTCTGAAGAAGGGACTAAACGTTTAGTTCGCGCTGCGATTGAATATGCTATTGATAATAGCCGTGACTCAGTGACTTTAGTTCATAAAGGCAACATTATGAAATTCACTGAAGGTGCATTTAAAGATTGGGGTTACCAGTTAGCACAAGAAGAATTTGGCGGTGAATTAATCGATGGCGGTCCATGGGTTAAAATTAAAAATCCAAAAACAGGCAAAGATATCATTGTTAAAGATGTTATCGCAGATGCATTCTTACAGCAGATCCTGTTACGTCCAGCAGAGTATGATGTTATTGCGTGTATGAACCTGAACGGTGACTATATTTCTGATGCATTAGCCGCACAAGTTGGCGGTATCGGTATTGCACCAGGTGCAAACATCGGTTCTGAATGCGCACTATTCGAAGCAACTCACGGTACTGCACCTAAATATGCAGGCCAAGACAAAGTGAACCCAGGTTCTATCATCCTGTCCGCAGAGATGA